>JAPPGX010000017.1 GCA_028877265.1 Acidobacteriota bacterium | reverse complement strand
CCCGTCTGGAATCCGGCCTTCGACGTGACTCCGGCCCGCTACATCACCGCGATCGTGACCGAGCGGGGGATTGCGCACCCGCCGTTCGCGGCTTCGCTGGCGCGTCTGGGCAGGACATCGGGAATAACCTAACGGCATGCTCATCCTCGGGATCGAGACGTCCTGCGACGAAACCTCGGCGGCAGTCGTCGAAGACGGCCGGCGCATCCTTTCGAACGTCGTCTCGTCCCAGGTCGCCCAGCACGCGCAGTTCGGAGGGGTGGTGCCCGAGATCGCTTCCCGTCAGCACCTGCTGAACCTTTCGCCCGTGGTGCAGCAGGCGCTCGAGGACGCCGGGAGGTCCGTGGACGATGTCGAAGCGGTCGCGGTGACCAACGGACCCGGCCTCATCGGGGCTCTGCTGGCCGGTGTCTCGTTCGCCAAGGCGTTCGCCTTCGCACGCGGGATTCCGCTCGTGGGCGTGGATCACATCGAAGGGCACATCCGGGCGTGTTACCTCGAAGGCGGCGAGGTTCCCCACCCGGCGCTCGCGCTGGTGGTCTCCGGGGGGCACACGAACCTCTTCCTGCTCGAAGCCGAGAGCGCCTACCGGCTGCTCGGCAAGACCCGCGACGACGCGGCGGGGGAGGCGTACGACAAGCTCGCCAAGCGGCTCGGTCTCGGGTACCCGGGCGGTCCGATCCTCGACCGGCTGGCGCAGCGGGGCGATGCGAGCCGCCACCGCTTCTCGCTCCCGCACTTTTCGGACGGGGCAAAGCTGGACTTCAGTTTCTCGGGCCTCAAGACCCAGGTTCTCCGGCTCATCGAGCACGAGGGCATCGAGCCGCTCGCCGACGGCGACGATCCTTTCGCCCGCGAAGACCTCCGCGATCTGGCGGCCAGCTTCCAGTCGGCGGTCGTCCGCGCCCTGCGCCGGTCGATGGACCGGGCGCTTCGCATGTTCGAAGCGAAGGCCGTGCTGTTGACGGGCGGGGTCGCGGCCAACTCGGCCCTGCGGGCCAACTTCCGGGCGCTCGGCGAAGAGCGCGGCCTGCCCGTCTTCTATCCCACCATCGCCCTCTCCACCGACAACGCCGCGATGATCGCGGCAGCCGGGCACCTGGCGCTCCTCCGGGGCGAGACGGCGGGCCCCGACCTCACGGCAGACACCGAACTGCGGCTCGGCGAGACCGGGCCGCGCCGGTCGCGGCGTCACCGCTGAGCTTCGTAGTGGCGAGTGCGCAGGCCGGTCCGGACCGGGTCACGGCCGTCTATCGGGTCCAGCCTGGCGCCGTCGCGCCCGAAGAACGGGCCCGCCTCATCGCGGTCGAGCAGACCGTCGAGATACCGGAAGCACTCATACCGCCTCACATCGAGAGCGAGATCGTCGGACGGGTCGAATCCGTAACGCCCGATCCCGAGGCCCCGGGAGCGAGCCGCGTCACGATCAGCTACGGGGCGGAACTTGCCGCGAACCTCTTCGACTTGCTGGCGGTCGCGATCGGCAACGCCCCGATGTACGGCGGGGTGCGGCTCGTGGGCCTCGAGCCGCCGCGGACGCTGCTCGAGACCCTCCCCGGACCCAACCACGGCGTCGAGGGTGTGCGGCGGATGTGCGGGGTGCTGGGGCGTCCGCTACTGGCAACCGCGCTCAAGCCGCAGGGATCGAGCGTCTCCGAGCTGGCCTCCATGGGGGAGGCGTTCGCCCGCGGCGGCGGCGACCTGGTGAAGGACGACAACAACATCACCGATGACTTCGAGGGTTTTCGAGACCGGGTCACCGCGTGCGCGGAGGCCGTGGAGCGCGGCAACCAGGCCACCGGCCGCCGCTGCCTCTACCTCCCGCACGCCGGCGCCCGCGCGGAGGAACTCGAACGGTATGTGGCGTTCGTCGCCGAGGCCGGGCTTCCCGGAGTCCTGATCTGTCCGATGATCACCGGGCTCGACACGATGCGCGCCCTGGCGGAGCGCTATCCGCTCGTCTTCATGGCCCATCCGTCCCTGACCGGGGTCTATACCCACGCCCCTCAGAACGGGGTGGCCCACGGCGTCCTCTTCGGGACCCTGTTCCGGCTGGCAGGCGCCGACATCTCGGTGTTTCCGGACGCCCGCGGCCGGTTCCAGTTCACCAGGGCGCAGTGTGGGGAGATCACCGAGCGGCTCCGCGAGCCGCTCGGCGCGCTCCGTTCCGCGTGGCCCGCCCCGACCGGCGGCATCGGACCCACGGACGTCGCGCAGGTCTGCGGGATCTACGGACCCGACATCGTGCTGCTGATCGGCGGCGCCCTGCTCGGCCATCCGGAGGGCATCGAGGCGGGAACCCGCGAGGTCCTCGACCGGATTCGCGAGGTCCATCCGGACGTGTCCGTCCAGCCCTCGGACCCGTCGCGCCCCTCCCTGCCGGAGCCGCGGCGGCTCGCCTTCCGGCGGGACTGGAACTGGGAAGGCCGGCACAGTTCTCCCTACAAGGACGCCGGCGACCTCACCTTCCGGGGCGTGCGCCGCGTGGAACTCGTGGGAAAGTTCAGCGAGCGCACCCGGTGCGACCTGCGCTACTTCGAGGTGGAGCCCGGCGGCCACACGAGTTTCGAAAAACACCTCCATACCCATGTCGTGATCGGCGCCCGCGGGGAGGGAGTCCTCGTGCTCGGCGACCGACGGCTGCCGCTCCGCCACCTCGATGTCGCCTGCGTGGGTCCGCTGGAGACCCACCAGCTGCGGAACGAGACCGAGGAGCCTTTCGGCTTCTTCTGTGTGGTCGACCACGACCGCGACCGCCCGATGCGGGCGGAGTAGGGAAGGGAACGCCGACCGCGTCAGTCCGGTCGGGTCGTCGCCGGCCGGGCTCGGGACCGGCTGCGGGCGGCCGAACACGACCGCGAGCCGCTACCGCCGGCTGAGGAGATGTTGAACCTGGTCGGGAGAGAGTTGCTGCTCGCTTCCGAGCACCTGCGTGACGACCGCAATCTCGGCAGAGCGTTCGAGGGTCTCCATCCGGTCGAAAGCGTTCTGCAGGTCGCGGCCCAAGGTCAGAGCGCCGTGGTTGGCGAGCAGGATGGCGTTCGAGTCGACGGCGGCCTCGCCGGCGGCGGCTCCCAGCTCGGACGACGACGGCGCGTGGTATCCGACGGTGACGATGTGACCGAGGTCGACCAGCACTTCGGCGAGCGAATGGCGGCACAGATCCACGCCGGCGGCTGCAAAGCCGGTAGCGCACACCGGATGGGCGTGGACGATCGCGTGGATGTCCGGCCGGACCCCATAGATGGCAAGGTGCACCTTGATCTCGCTGCTCATCCGGTGACGGCCGCCGGTCTGGCGCCCTTCGAGGTCGCAGCGGACCAGGTCGTCCGGAGTCAGTTCGCCTTTCCGGAAGCCGCTGGGGGTGCAAAGGAGTTCGTCACTTCCGATCCGGACGCTCGCGTTGCCTTCGCGCGCGACAACAAGTCGCGCAGCGGCCAGCTTCCGGGTCACGTCGCACATCTCCCGCGCCAGTGCGCCGACCTGCGGACCCGGCACGTCGCCTCCTGATCGCGAGGAGGCACGGTCGGCCGTTGCGGATGAGACGCTCGGGGGATCGATCACGATTTCGAGCCTATCACCCGGAGGCTCCGGCCGAGACCTCCTCCGCGAGCTCCCGAAACCGGCAGAAAGGCATTGGCCAGCCGCATCTGGTGCGGGGTCCTGCACTCGGGAAAGGAGGGTTCCGGGCTTGCGACCACTGCTGCGAGGCAGCGGGCGCGCGAAGTGGGCACGTTGAGCCGGTAGTGCATCGCCCGCGGGCGGCGTCCGGAGTCGAGGCGCCGAGCGAGTAGAAGACCAGCGGGGCCTCCTGTCCCCGGAACTTGTCGACCATTCGCGCCCGGGCCCGTCCGTCGACCGCACTCGGGGTCTCCGTGGAGCCGGGCCGGTGATATAACGCCGAACCGCCCAGTCCCCCACCCTAGGAGGCGTCATGGCGAACGGAACCGGCAGCACCCGCGAGTTCACGCTCCGGGCACTTCTCCTTGGCCTGTTCATGGCCGTCGTGCTGGGAGCGGCGAACGCGTACCTCGGCATCCGCGCCGGACAGACCGTCGCGGCCACCTTCCCGGCGGCGGTCGTCTCCATGGTTGTCATCCGGGGGCTCTTCAAGGGCAGCCTGCTCGAAGAGAACATCGCCCGGACCACGGCCTCGGTGGGAGAGGCGCTGGCCGCCGGGGCGATCTTCACGCTGCCGGCGTTCCTGATGGCGGGCGCCTGGGAGGAGTTCAACTACTGGGAGAGCACCCTGCTGATGCTCATCGGCGGTCTGCTCGGCATCCTGTTCGTCGTCATCCTGCGGCGGAGCATGGTGACGGATCCCGAACTCCCGTTCCCCGAGTCGGTGGCCGCGGCCGAGATCCACCGCGCCGGAAAGGGTGCGAGCGGGGGAAGGCTGCTCTTCCAGATGATGGGTGTCGGCGCGCTGATCGAGGTCCTCAAGAACTCCAAAGGGATCCAGCTCTTCACCGACCGCATTTCGGGAGCCTTGGGGTACGGGTCCTTCCAGGGTTCGGTCGCGGTGGGCGGCCAGTCCTTCGGGGCGGCGGCCCAGCCCGGGGTTCTGCCGTTCTCGACGCCGGCGGCTTCGCCCGCCTATCTCGGGGTGGGCTACATCATCGGGTTCCGGCTCTCGGCGCTCGTCTTCTCCGGCGGGGTCTTCGCCTGGTGGTTCATGATCCCGGCGGTCCTCTTCTTCAATCCGGAGTTCGCCGACGCGGGAAGGCTGGCGGCGGCGGGCGCCGACTGGACGGCGGTCAGCAGCGTGGTCTGGGCCGAACTCGTGCGGCCGATCGCGGTGGGAGCGATGATCGCCGGCGCCATCTGGACGCTGCTCCGGATGCGGAAGTCGCTCGGCGAAGGCCTGAAGCGGTCCATCGGGGAGTTGAAGACCGGGCACCCGGCCGGATCGGGCGACGAGAAGGACCGCGACATCCCCTTCAGCTGGACGACGGCGGGAGTCGTGGCACTCATCATCCCGACCTTCTTCCTCTACAACTACTACACCGGGCAGCCGCTCGGGGCGCTCGGTTCGGCGATCGTGATGATCGTGGCCGGGTTCTTCTTCTCGGCGGTGGCCGGCTACCTCGTCGGCGTGGTCGGGAGCTCCTCGAACCCGGTCTCCGGACTCACGATCTCGACATTGCTGCTGGCGGCGCTGCTGATGACCTTCCTCGGAGTCACCGGAACGGAGGGCGTGACCGCGGTGCTGGGGGTGGCGGCCGTCGTCTGCTGCGCCTGCGCGGTTGCCGGGGACATGCTGCAGGACCTGAAGGTGGGTCAGATTCTCGGCGGCACCCCGTTCCGCATGGAATGGGCCGAGATCATCGGCGTGGTCTTCGCGTCGATGTTCCTGGTGCTGCCGATGATGCTGCTCCACCAGGGAGACATCGCGGCGGGCGGCATCGGGATCGGCGGCGAAGAGCTGCCGGCGCCCCAGGCGGGACTGATGGCGCTGCTCTCCCAGGGCATCGTGGGCGGCGACATGCGCTGGCCGCTGGTGGTCTTCGGGATCGCCCTCTGTCTCTTCCTGATCCTGATCCAGGCCCCCTCCCCGATGCTGATCGCGGTCGGGATGTACCTGCCGCTCCAGACGACCTTCGCGATCTTCGTCGGCGGTTTCTTCCGCTGGCTGAGCGACCGCCAGTTGGCCAGGCTGCCGGCCGAACGCCGGACGCTCGGGGAAAGCGCCGGGACGCTCATCGCGTCCGGGCTCATCGCGGGCGAGGCGCTCATGGGCGTCGGGCTCTCCGGGTTCGCGGTCGCGGAGTTCCAGTTGCCGATGCTGGTGTCCACGCCCTCCGGCATCCCTGGATTCCTGGTGTTCGTCGTGCTCGGGTGGTTCCTGATCCGGATCCCGCTGCGCCACGCGAAGGGGCAGGGTTGATCGGACGCTACGGACCGGCCAGTGACCGCCGGCCAGTCCTCCCGGTGGGGGCCTTCAGACCGGCATCGCCAAGCCTAAGGCTGGCGAAGCGCGCGGCACCGCGCTGTCCTTGACGAGGCCGGGAGCTCGTTTCGGGTCGGCGAGGGGCGACGGGGAGAGAGCGGCGCGACCGGAACTGCGCCGCGCCGGTTCCACGCGGATCGGCAGGGATGCCCGGTGACGCAACAACGCTCTCGACCAAGGGCTTCGCGCAGTCCTCGTGACAGGTGGCGGGAACCATGCTTCTCCCTTGTTCGCGGACAGATGATGGCGTCATTTGTCCGTATAGGAAGGAGAACCCGAATCCAACGCCGTCCGCTCTCCCGTCATCTGCGGGACTTGGCTATGGCTGCCCACGGCGTGTGCCGCCGACGAGATCGGACTCGTGGCGGAAGGGATCAAGGGTTCGGATGCCGAACGGCTCGCAGATACGCCGGGTTACTCGAACCGGGGCGGCGGACGGCGGGCGAGTGGCCGGCGCGCCGGCGCCAGCGACTCGACGCGGGGCGCCGGCGCGAGCAGCAGTTCCTTCAAGTTCGGCCGGATTGTTCGCTGCAAGGTCTCCCACTGCCGCATCGACACCACCACCGCCATCTCGACGCCTCTTCGCGTGACGATCTGGGGGCCCTCAGCCACGGCTTTTTCGAGCAGTTCGCTGAACCGCGCCCTGGCGGTCTGAACCTGCCAACGGTTGCTCATCGGGTTCTCCCTTCCGCGGTCGAACGGATCAGCCCGTGTTTCTCAACGTCGGGGCCTCGTTAGAGTCGGTGTGCGCGCGCGGTGAAGGCGGTCACCCCCGTGCGTTTCGCCCAACACCGGCAGGCAGTGCCGGAGTGAAGGCCAGCGTTCCGGGCCGTACACGCCCTGATGGACGGAGGGGTGGCGACGTGGGGGGGGGGGGGCGCCCCCCCGGGCCGGGGGGGGGCCCGCGGGGGCGCCCCCGGGGCGGCCCGGGGGGGGCCCCGCCCCCCCCAAACAACC
>JAPPGX010000157.1 GCA_028877265.1 Acidobacteriota bacterium | reverse complement strand
CGATCGCGGTGATGTAGCGGGCCGGAGTCACGTCGAAGGCCGGATTCCAGACGGGAACGCCATCCGGCGCGATCCGGGTTCCGGCGATCTCGACAATTTCCTCGGGCCGGCGTTCCTCGATGGGGATCTCCGCGCCGGTCGGCGTCTCGAGATCCACGCTCGAAAAGGGCGCGGCCACCAGGAACGGCACGGAGTGTTCCTTCGCGAGGACCGCAGCCTGGTAGGTGCCGATCTTGTTGGCGGAGTCCCCGTTCGCCGCGATCCGGTCGGCGCCCACGATGACCGCGTCCATGTCCCCGCCGGCAAGCAGGGAGCCGACCATTCCGTCGGTGACGAGGGTGACCGGGATTTGGTCCGCCATCAGTTCCCAGGCGGTGAGCCGGGCGCCCTGCAGATAGGGCCGGGTTTCGGGGGCGAATACCTCCACCTCGCGGCCCGACTCGGCGAGCGCCCGGACGATCCCGAGGGCGGTCCCGTAGCCCGAGGTGGCGAGGCTGCCCGCGTTGCAGTGGGTCAGGACGCGGGTTCGCTTCCCCGCCGGCGGGAGCAGGCCGGTGCCGAGCGCGCCGAGGCGGCGGTTGGCCTCGAGATCCTCGGCGGCGATCCGGTCCGCCTCGTCCTCGAGGCCCGAGACGAGTTCATCGCCCGGACGGGAACGGAGTGTCTCGAACCGGGCGCGCATCCGGCGGACGGCCGCCTCGAGGTTGACCGCAGTGGGGCGCGTGCCGAACAGCAGGGCGGCGAACCCCTCGAAACGTGCCGCGGCGTTAGTGGTCCCGTCGCGGGCAAACCCCGCCACGACCGCGTAGGCGGCCGCAATACCGATCGCGGGCGCCCCGCGGACCGCCATGTCCCGAATGGCGTCCGCGACCTCATGCGCTTCGGTGCACTCGATCCACACCTCCTCGACCGGGAGCCGGCGCTGGTCCAGGAGGTGGAGGACCTTGCGCTCGGGGTCCCAGCGGAAGGGGCGGACCATCGGTTCACCCTACCAGCGGGGTGGGAAGTGGTGCGCGCCGTGAGGCCGGGTGAGGTTGCGCTGTTGCGCGGCCTAGGGCCGCGCGTGCCGGTCTGAAGACCGGCGCTCCCACTTGAGTCCGGCTGGCGGGGGGGGGGGGCGGCGCCGGCGGCCCGGCCCCCCCGCCGCCCCCCCGCCCCGCCGGGCGCGCGCGGGGGGGGGGGGGGGGGGGGGGGGCGCGCGGTCGCGCCCCCGGCCCTGGCGGGGGGGGGCGGGGGCGGGCCCGCCCCCCCCCCCCCCCCCCCCCCCGGACCGGACTCAGCCGTTCCAGAGAACGAAGAAGATGATCAGCGCGGTGACGAAGGCGTAGATGACGAGCGACTCGATCAGCACCAGGCCGAGGAGCAGCGAGAACCGGATCTGCGGCGCGGCGCCGGGGTTCCGGGCGAGGCTCTCGCAGGCGCCGACGACCGCGCGTCCCTGCGCCGTGGCGCCGAAGGCGGCGGCGATGGCGATCGCGCCACCCGCCGAAATCAGTGCCCACTGGCTGACTACCGGGTCCCAGGCTCCCTGGGCGAAGACCGGGGAAGCGGCGAGCACGCCGAAGACGGCCAGCAGGGTCGTCCGAAACTTGTTGGACACGATGGTTTTCTCCTTGGATCAGTGTTCCTCGGCCGCGACCGCGCCACCGAGGTAGATGACAGTGAGCATGGTGAAGACGAACGCCTGCAGGGTGCTGCCGAAGACGCCGAAGGCCATCATCGGGAGCGGCACCACAAACGGGATCAGGAACGCCAACACCACGACGACCAGCTCTTCGCCGAAGATGTTTCCGAAAAGCCGGACCGAAAGCGAAAGGATGCGGCTGACATGGCTGATGATCTCGACCGGCAGCATCACGATCGCGAGCCAGGGGCTCGGCCCGAGGAAGTGGGCGAAGTACTTCTTCGCCCCGTGGGCCCGGATCCCCTGGTAGTTGTAGTAGAGGAACGCCACGATGGCGCATCCCACCGGCATGTTGATGCTCACCGTGGGGGATGAGAGGTAGGGCACCAGCCCGCAGAGATTGCTGATCCAGATGAAGAGGGCGAGCGTGCCCACCAGGCCCAGGAACCGCCGGCCTTTCGGACCCACGTTTTCGCGCAGCAGCGAGAGCAGGCCCCCGACGAGCGTTTCGAGGATCAGTTGGAGCCGGCCGGGGTTCTCCACCGAGATCCGGCGGCGGAAGAGGATCGCAAACCCGGACAGCAGGACCGCCACGAAGACCGCCATCACGACATGGTCCGGCGGATGGACATGGAACCACTCCTCGATCAGGTGGGTGAAGGCTGAGTAGTGGTGGATTTCCATGGTCGGATCGGGAGGACGTGCAGTCAGGCGCCCGGCGGGGGGTTCTCGCTGTCCTCCGGATCATCCGGGGGAAGAGAGGGTCGCGGTGTACGAAGGGCCCGGAGGCCCCCGTTTCGCAGTTCCAGCAGGACGGCCAGGTTCGGCGCGCCCAACCCGCACACGACGCCGATCACGTCGGCGTTCCAGACGGCAATTATCGCAACCAGCGCGCCCCCGAGCAAGAGATAACGAACCCCGGTAAGCGCGGCCAGCACGACGGCGGACCGGGCGGAGTGGTCGGCGGTCAGCCCGCCGGCGACCCGCCGGAGCGCGACGATGTTGAGGACGGAGATAGTGGCTCCGCCCAGGACCGAAAGCCCGATGCGGGGGCCGAAAGCGAGTGCGATGAGCGCGGCGGCGGCTCCGAGGGCGAGCGCCCTCCGGGTAAGGCGCTCTTCCCTACTCGCTTCCGCCGGATTCCTCGAATCGGTCATGAGTCCTGTCCTCCCGTGTCCTCAGGCGGCGGGTCGCTCTCCGCCACCGCCGACGCGGCCCGCACCACGTTCCGTAACCCGGCCACGATTCCGAAGCCGAGGAATACCAGGAAGAGCCAGGGGTCCGTCCCCAGCCAGCGGTCGAGCAGCCAGCCGGCTCCGCCGCCGATCACGATCGCCATGGGCACCGAAAAACCGAGACTCAGCAGGGTCAGCAGGCGGGCGCGCGGCGCCACCGGAGGTTCCGGGGTCATCGGCGGCATTCTCCCGCCGAGGCAAGTGGAATAGCTGCGGGATCAGTCGTCGCTCGGTACGGGAGCGGGGCCCCGAAGCTCTTGCTCCACCTCGGCCGGCAGTGGCGGCGCCTCGGCGGTCTGCGCGCTCTCGGGAGAGACGCGCTCGACGATGGCGGCCACCGGAACGGCGAGCTTCTCGAGGAACGGCTTGGGATAGACGCCGATGAAGATGCAGAGCGCGACGATCGGGACCAGGGTGGCGTTCTCGCGGCTGGTCAAGTCGGCGAGCGACTTGTTCTCTTCCTTGTCCAGCTTGCCGAACATGACCCGCTGGTAGAGCCACAGCAGATACGCGGCGCCGAGCACGATTCCCGAGACGGCGAACGCGGCGTACACCCAGTCCACCTGGAAGACGCCCTGCAGGATCAGGAACTCGCCAATGAAGCCGTTCAGCATGGGAAGGCCCATGGAGGCGAGCGCGATGATCAGGAAGAGCGCCGCGTACTTCGGCACCACCTTGGCGATCCCGCCATAGGCTGCGATCTCGCGGGTGTGGCGCTGCTCGTACATGATGCCGACGAGCAGGAAGAGTCCTCCAGTGGAGAGCCCGTGGTTGATCATCTGGAGGATGCCGCCCTCGAGGCCCAGGGTGTTCAGCGCGAAGACGCCGAGCATCACGAAGCCGAGGTGGCTCACCGAGCTGTAGGCGACCAGACTCTTCCAGTCCTTCTGGACGAGCGCCACCAGCGCGCCGTAGATGATCCCGATGATCGCGAGAGTGGCGACCCACCACACCGCTTCGCGGCTCGCCTCGGGCAGGAGCGGAATCGAGAACCGCACGAAGCCGTAGGTCCCCATCTTCAGCAGCACCCCGGCCAGGATGACCGAACCGGCGGTGGGCGCCTCGACGTGGGCGTCCGGAAGCCAGGTGTGGAACGGGAACATCGGGACCTTGATCGCGAACCCGATGAAGAAGGCGAGGAACACCCAGAACTGGAGACCCGACGCGTAGGAGGTCTCCATCAGGCGGAGCAGGTCAAAGGTGTACTCCCCGGTCGCCCCGTGGTGGGCGAAGTAGAGCGCCAGGATGCCGAGCAGCATCAGGACGCTTCCCACCAGCGTGTAGAGGAAGAACTTGATGGCCGCGTAGAGCTTCCTCGGGCCGCCCCAGACCCCGATCAGGAAGTACATCGGGACCAGCATCACTTCCCAGAACACGTAGAACAGGAAGAAGTCGAGGGAAACGAAGACCCCCAGCATTCCCGTCTGGAGGAACAGGAGGAAGACGTAGTACTGCTTGACCCGCTCGGTGACGCCTTTCCAGGAGGACAGGATGGCAATGAAGCCGAGCAGGGTGGTCATCAGGACCAGCAGCAGGCTGATTCCGTCGAGGCCGAGGTTGTATTCGACGCCGATGCTCGGGATCCACTCGTAGCGCTCTCCGAACTGGAACTGCGGCCCGGCCGCGTCGAACGCGAACCAGAGCGGCAGCGAGATCAGGAATCCGATGAGCGCCGCGCCGTTCGCGAGCCAGCGGACCCGGTCCTCGTCGGTCTTCTTGACGAAGAACAGGATGAAGAGCGCCGCGATCGCCGGAAAGAAGACCACCAGCGACAGGATCGGGAAGTTGAAGGGGTTGTTCTCGAACATTCGGCTTATCCGGAGCTGGCAGCGCTAGTCGCGGTGTTCATACGTGCTGGCTAGCTCCAAAGGGTGAGGGCCCCGGCCAGCAGGACCACGGCGAACAACATGAGAAGGGCGTAGTTCTGGAACAGCCCGGTCTGGAGCCGCCGGAACCGCGTGGACGCGGCGGCCAGGATTTCGGCGACCAGGTTGACGGCCCGGTCCACGAGGTTCTGATCGCTCAGATCGGAAAGGTCCCCGCTGAGGCGGGTGAGCGACGCGGAACCGTTCACGGCGCCGTCCACCACCTTCTGGTCGAAGCGGAAGAGGCCCTCGCCGCCGCGCACCGTGCCCTGGACGGCGGTCGCGTCGTAGATCTCGTCCACGTAGTACTTGTTGAGCAGCGTCCGGTAGGCGCGGCTGCCGGCGAGCGCCGAGTCGCGAGTCGGCCCGGTCCAGTAGCGGCGGTAGGCGAAGAAGATCCCGGCGGCCGCCAGCGCCACCGAGAGTCCCATCAGGGCGTACTCCACGGCGTAGGAGGCGTGGGGGATCGGGGCCGGGCCGTGACCGCCGGCGTAGATGGCCGGCTCGAGGAAGTGCTCGATGCGGTTCGCGCCGCCGAGCGCCGCCGGGACACCCACGAAGCCGGCGACCACCGAGCCGGCCGCGAGGACGATCAGCGGGACCGTCATCGAGGGCACCGACTCGTGGAGGTGCTTCTCCATCGCCGCGCCGCCCCGGAAGTCGCCCCAGAAGGTCATGATCACCTGCCGGCTCATGTAGAACGCGGTCATCGCGGCGGCCCCCGCCGCGAGCGCCCAGAGGGCGAAGTGGCCACCCTCGAAGGTCTTCCAGAGGATCTCGTCCTTGCTGAAGAACCCGGCGAGGGGCGGGATGCCGGCGATCGCGACGGTCGCGATCATGAAGGTGTACGCGGTCCGGGGCATGTACCGGGCGAGGCCGCCCATGTTCCGCATGTCCTGCATCTCGGTGTAGTGGCGATGCCCGCCCGAGGCGTGCTCGGCGTGCTCCATGGTATGGATCACGCTGCCGGAACCGAGGAAGAGGCAGGCCTTGAAGAAGGCGTGGGTCATCAGGTGGAAGATCGCCGCCGCGAAGGCCCCGACGCCGGCGCCCAGGAACATGTAGCCGAGCTGCGAGACGGTCGAATAGGCGAGGACCTTCTTGATGTCGTTCTGGAAGACCGCAATGGACGCCGCGAAGATCGCGGTCAGGGCTCCGATCGTGGCGACCAGCGCCATCGCCGCCGGAGCGTGCGAGAAGAGGACGCCGCTGCGGGCCACCATGTAGACGCCCGCGGTCACCATGGTGGCCGCGTGGATCAGCGCCGAGACCGGGGTCGGCCCCTCCATCGCGTCCGGCAACCAGACGTAGAGGGGAATCTGCGCGGACTTGCCGGCGGCGCCGACGAAGAGGAGCACTCCGATCGCGGTCAGCACTCCCCCGTGCATCTCCGAAGCGGAGATCTGCCCCATCACCCCGTAGAAGTCGAGCGTCCCGAAGGTGACAAAGGTGAGGAACACCGCCATGATGAAGCCGGCGTCCCCGATCCGGTTCACGATGAACGCCTTCTTCCCCGCGGCAGCCGCCGCCGGCCGCTCGAACCAGAACCCGATCAGCAGGTAGGAGCAGAGCCCCACTCCCTCCCAGCCGATGAACAGGAGCAGCATGTTCGCGCCCAGCACCAGGTTCAGCATGAAGAAGGTGAACAGGTTCAGGTAGCTGAAGAACCGGCTGAAGCCCCCGTCGTGGCTCATGTACCCGAGCGAGTAGATGTGGATCAGCAGGCCGATCCCGGTGACCACCAAGGTCATCACCATCGAGAGCGAGTCGAGGCGATAGGCCCAGTCCACCCCCATGCTCGGGATCCAGGAGAAGAGGGACTGCTCGACCCTGGCCGACGCCCCGCCCTCGGCGAGGAAGACCGTGAAGAAGAACCCCAGCGCGATCAGGAAGGAGGCGGCCACTGACCCGCAGGCGAGCAGGCCGCTGAGCCGCTTGCCGAGGCGCTTTCCGAAGAGACCGTTGATCGCGGCACCCACCCCGGGAAGGACCGGGATGAGCCAGAGCAGGGAGTTCAAAACGGGCTACTGAGCACTCCTGAAATACGGGGTTGGACGGCGCGCGGAAGGTACCGGATCGGGGCCTTTAGGTCAACGTAGGGAAGCCATTTCGGAGACCCGCGCGGCGCCGCCGCAAAGGGACGCGTCACTTGACCCGGCACGGTGGTCCGCCGGCTTGGAACGCCGGCTTCAGCCGGCACAGCCCGCCCAAGGCGGGCGGCGAGACGGACCTCATTCGCCGGGATGGCGCGGTTGCGTGCGCCA
>JAPPGX010000050.1 GCA_028877265.1 Acidobacteriota bacterium | reverse complement strand
TGTAGGCGCGATGGCCCGGCTGCTGCGGCTTGGCGCGCGCCGGGTCGTCGGGGCGGCTCCAGCCGTGCTGGTGGTTGAAGCCGTCGCGCAGCGCGTCGAAGGTCTTCTGCCAGCCGGGTGGGGCGATGTTGAGGCTCCGGCCCGTCTCCATGTCGCACCGTGCGGTGAGGACGTGTACGTGCACCCCGGTGCCGTGCTCGCGGTGCAGGACCGCCGTCCAGGAGTAGCGGTCGGACTCCAGCCCCGCCCAGGCCGTCTTCTCGAACTCGTCGAGGACGGCCCCGATCTGCTCGTCGGTCGGCTGGTCCTCCGGCGCCCACGAGATCACGGCGGAGGTGTAGCGGCGGCTGAACTCCAGCGAGTCGGCAACGTCGGCCACGTGGTCGGGGTTGCCCCGCAGGACCTCGACGCCCGGCCGCACCCGCCCGGCGGAGTCGCGTTCGCCGACGAGATAGTCGGCGGCCGCCCGGGCCGAGCCGCCGCCACCACCGAGGAACCTAATGTGCATCGGTGTCTCCGGCAGGTCGGGCCAGGGCGCGCAGCGCCCGCTCGACCGCCCTCAGCCCGTCGAGCACCCGGACCGCGTTCAGGGCGGAGGCGTGGGTGTTGGCCCAGCGCGCGATCTGGTTGAGGTTGTTGCCGCAGCGCGCGATCTGCCGGCTCCGCTCCCGTTCCACGGCCAGGGCCGGCGCGGTCCAGGTCTGGGTCCGCGCCATCGCCATCCGCAGCAGCGCGGAGGGCGACACGCCAGCCGCCGCCGCCTTCTCCTTCCAGGCGGCGTGCTCCGCCCGCGTCACGCGGGCGGCGACCACGACGGTCCGCCGCTCAGCCATGAGCGCACCGGCCAGGGGGTTCGGGGGACGGCGTCCCCCGTCCGCGTCCTGCCCCGGCAGCGGCGCGGGATGCCGGGGGTTCGAAGGGGGGCGCAGCTCCCCCTCGCCAGAGCACAGTGTTTAACACTGTGTAGGCTGGCCTACCCTCAAGTAGCCAGCCGCCTCTGGCGCTCTGGTGGGTCATTGCGGGGTCCTCAGCGGAGGTCCCGAACGGCGACGCGAGTCCGGCGAGACGTGTCGAGCCGCCTGTCGGGGGACAACCTGCAATGGGACGGTCTGGCCGTCCTCAGCCACAACCGCCCCGCCCCTGCGGGGCCTGGGAGATTCCCTGCCGCGTGCATCACGCGGATCAACGAGCGATCCCGAACCGCGGCTCCACCGCGGCGGGAACCGCCGAAGCCGGCCACGGGTAGCCGGAGACGGCTCGAACCGCGACGACGCCCTGCGCCAGTTCGTCGATCCGGTCCGCGATCCGCTGGGCCGGCTCGCGCAACTGCTCCACGCTCCAGTCCGCCGCGTAGCTCTCGGTCACGTCGCTGCCCCGGGCGTGGTTCACCAGCCGCTTCGTCAGCGACCGCGGCAGCATCAGCTCCCGCTCCGCAACCGTGATGAACACGTTCCGCAGACCGTGGAACCAGAACTTGGTACCCGCCGCCCGGCTGATCCGGTGATACAGGTGCTGCAGCTCCACGACGTGGCCGGTCCCGCCGCTTGAAGGGAAGACCCACGGCGTGGCGCCCTTGCCGGCGCGGGCGGCCAGCCGGCGCTCGAAGAGGGCGGCCAGTTGCCGGGTGATCGGAAGCTCCAGCGGCTCGCCCGTCTTCGTCGCCTCCACCCGGAAGATCCGCCGCTCCAGGTCCACCCGGTCCCAGCTCAGCGCCACGATCTCGCCCCGGCGCATGCCGGTATACATGCCGAACCAGAAGATGTCCCGAGTCGCCGGCATGGCGACCTCGGCCTCGATGGCCTCCCACCAGCGGGGCAGCGTCTCGGCGGGCGTCGAGATCCGGCGGCGCACGGCCCGGTGGTACCGCCCGCCTCCGGCGAGCCAGAGGTCCACCGGGTTGCGGAGCGCCTCGTGGTCCACGCAAGGGCGGCGGTACACGGAACGGAGTAGCGCGATGATGTGGTTGGCCACCGCCCAGCCGTTCCGCTGGGAGACGCGATGGAACCGCGCCTCCACGTCCCGGCGTGTGATCGTGTCGAGGGGCCGCGCCAGCCAGTCGCCGAGGCAGTAGCGCATCTGGCCCTCGTAGAGGGCCTCGGTGCTCCTCTTGCGGTTGGGGTTCACGGTCAGGTACTCCGCGAACGCTTCCCGGAGAGTGGGCATGCCGCGGCTGTCGGCGCGCTCCTGCGCGGGGTCCTGGCCGCGCGCGACGCGCCCGAGCAGCTCCTGGGCGAGGCGGCGCGCGTCCTCGGGAGCCAGACGGCCGCAGCGGCCGATGGCGATGCGGCGGTTCCGCGCCTTCCGGCCGCCGCTCCCGATGCGGTAGTTGAGGATGAACGACTTCGCGCCCGAGGGCTGGACGCGGACCCCGAAGCCGATGAGCCGGTCGTCCCAGGCGATCCAGGGCTTGTCGGCCGGCTGGAGGCCCTCCACCGTGCGTTTGGTGAGGGAGAGCTTGACCTTGGCGGTCCGTTTTCCGTTGGTGGTGTGCGTCATGCGGCGAGTGTTGGCCCGGGGCCGGAAGGGCCGGTGCAACCCGGTGTCAACACTTGGCGCCGAAACGCTCGGCGGTCGGCAACACGGGAGAACCGGTGTCCGTGAGGACCGCCTTACCGCACCGTTAAGTTGATGCCCCCCCGCGCTTTACCACCTGCCGCCGAAAACCCTGTATCACTTCCCATATCACTCGTGTGATCCGAGGTCCGCCGCGGCCAGGGGGAGGGGGCCGAATTTCCGCCGGTTTTCCGGATCCCGCTCCGGCCCAGGGCCACCGGCTCGTCCGCAGGCCGCGAAATGGGGGGCCATCTTCGTCGCGCCCGGCTGCGCGGAGCCGGTTTCTGACCGGTTTTCGCCGAATTTGACCGGTTTTGCCGCCAGAATCGCCCAAAGACGCCCGCTCCGGGCAGTGATCGACGGACGCCGAACGAGTGCGCGCTACCCGCCTCGACCTCCAAGGAGTCGCCGGAGACCGAGACCCAGTTGATTCCGTGTTGCACCGTGGATTCCCGCACCGTCCCACAACGGCCCGAGACTGGCCGCCTGAACGACCCGTCCCGGCGCGATCTTTGTGCGGGCCGTGGTCGAAACCCGGGAGGACCCGCGGCCGTTCGCGCTACAGCCCCGCCGCGGACGCGCCGAAGCGGCGGACGGCCCAGTGCCAGTAGGCCGCCCGGAACCGCCACATCCCGTCCTCGAGCAGGAGATCCCGCAGCCACTGATCCGCCAGTTCCCGCTCCGGGTGTCCCGAGGCTCCGAGTCTCCGCTGCCGGAGCAGCGTGTAGCAGGCGTCGTGCGCCAGGGCCGCGCGGTGGCAACTCACCGTATCAATCGTCAGACCGGAGGCGCCGTCCCAACGGTACTTGGGCTTCAGAAGCATCTGGCCCTCGCCATCCAGGATCACGCGTTCCGCCTCGCTGGCGGCCGCCGGGACCTCGGCCAGGTACGCCGGCAGCGGGATCCGGACCTCCCGGATCAGGACCCGCTTCGCGCGGGCGCCGACATCGTTTTTCTCCCCGGTGGTCGCCCGCCGGGTTCCGAAGTCGTACAGATGCCGGCCGCCCTTGACCGGAATCGGTGCCCCAGCGTCCGTGAACGTCCAATGCCGCATGTTGGTCACCTCGTCAACAGCGTGCGGCACCGCGCCGCCCGCAGCAAGAGTGTGCCATCTTCGGTTGCCACGAAGGGGCAACCTACGGTTGCCGACAACACTCGCGATCAGGATCCCGGCCGGCGGGGTTCGGTTTCCGGCGGCTTCTCTTCGTTCGGTCCGCCGGGAACCGTGACACGGCTCAGCAGCAGGTCGTAGGCCCGCAGGTCGCGAGCCCCCAGGCCCGCGCGGAAGTCGGTCCAGAAGTTGTACTCATACCGCAACTCGTAGGTGGCGACCTCTGCTCCCCGGAGTTCGAACCGGTTCGGATTCGCGTCCCGGGTCGAGATCCCGAAGTGCGTCGCCTCCGGCGGCACCTCGATCGCCTCGCCGCACGATGCCAGCGGGGTCGTGCGGATTTCCTGCAGTCCGGCATAGAACCGAAGGGTCCCCTTCGGACAGGGGTGTTCCGCCGCCGACTCGATGATCATCCTCCTGCCGTTCATCGCCGGCGGGCGGCCGTCGGTCGTCGCTTCGGCGGCGGGTTCCGCCCCCGGCTCCTCCACGCGTTCTTGTGCATGAGCGGTGGCGAACAAGGTGAATCCGGGCAGGAAAGCCGAGCTCTGCTCGCCGGCCGGCGCGACCTCGATCTGCCCGGATGGCGGGGTCCCCTGCGTCTGCGCGGCGGTCAGGAACGCCGGGAGTCCCAGACCCAGGAAGAAGGCCTTCCGGCGATTGTCTTCCTCGAAGAGCCACGCCAAACCTCCTCCCAGCACGAAGAACACGAAGAGTCCGAGCAGTTGCCCGAAGCTCCAGACCGGCGTCTCGCCTTCGATCATCCACCACGCCTTGTCATATACCGACGTAAAAATCCCGCCGGCCCCTCCTGCCACCAGAGCCAAATGGTCCTGCTTCACGATGAGTCACCTCCTTGTGATGGATCCCCCGCCGCCGTCCCGGTTCCGCCGCCGTCCTCCCGATTTCGCCCGCAGGCCGGCCCGGCGCCAAGAGTCGGAGCGGCAAACCCCCGACATGGGGGGTGGGAAGGAGCAGTGCAGACACCGCGCGGGAGTCGTTCGGGGCGGAGCGCCGCGGCACCGGTCGGATTTCATCCGTCTTCGATTCGTTCCACCTCATCGAGCAACTCGAAGTGCGCCAGATCCCAAGACGGTCGTCCTCTTCCTCGAATTCCCGGTCATGTGTCAGAGATCACGACCCATCGTCACTGACCCGTTCGGATGGGAACAGCGGAGAAAGAAGAACCCCGGGGCCGGTTGGCCCCGGGGTCTCCCCAGCGGAATCAACCGATCAAGGCGATCCCGCAGGAACGCAGCAAGCTAGCCGCTCACCCTGCACTTGAAGAACTGATCCGCCTCGTACGTCCCGGTCGTGAACCCATCCGAGGAACCCCCGAACGTGTTGGGCTGGGTCTCCGCGGCCGCGATCGCCCGACCGTCCGTCGGGTTGCTCTGGATAAGCCCCTGAGCATCCCACTCGCAACTGATCGTGACCGTCTTCTGCACGGTGCAGTTAAGCGCCGTTCCGGAGGCGAAGGTCACGGAGATCTCCTCGCTGAACTCGGCGTCGCAGCCCAAGCCGTCGGCGTCGCTGCACGCCGCCGCGTCATCGGACGTGACCGTCGTGCCGCTCAGGGTCTGGTAGTTGTCGGCCCTGCCGTCCGGCTTGTTGGCGTTCGCGTTGAAGTTCGAATCCGACGCGCCATCGAAGACTCCGTCAGCGCCAACGGCTACCAAGTCCACCTTCCCGAAGTCGCCGAACATCGGATCGTTGTCGCCGTCGACGATCTTGAGCAGCAGCGGAGCCCGCTGCGTGCCTGCCGCGGCGTCGGTATCGGCATAGATGTCGGTGTCGGGCCGGTTGCGTCCGCCGTCGTTGTTGGCGAACCACAGCGTCTGGAAACGCCGGCTCATGGCGCTGGTGGGCGCCGCAATCTCAAGCCACTCGATCTGCGTGTTCACGTCGGTGGTGCCGGTGTCCCGACCGTTCAGGACTACGGCGCTAACCGAAGTCCCCCGGGAGCCGCCCCACGGGCTCCCCAAGGCCGCTTCCACTTCTTCCTCAAAGAGATCGCAGATGTTCACCTGGTCGGCGGCCATATACATCTTGCTCTCGCACTCAAGATCCTCGAAGGGATCTTCTTCCCACTGGACCTCGGAACCCCAGCCGACGTCCGCGCCCTTCGGGGTGAGCTCGAGGCTGTATCCGCCGAAGTAGTTCGCCCCGCTCGTGGCAGACCCCATGGTGGAAACCCGGAAGCACTCGTCCGGCCGGTGCATGCCGCTCACGCCTTCCGCGTAGACGATGGTGCTTGCACAGGCGGAACTGCCGTCGGGGGTGCCGTCGGCCGCTCCCGCATCGTTCAGGTCGAACAGGACTGCACTCTTATAGCGCGTCGCGTAGTCGACCTTCCTTTCAGCGTTGGTGGAGTCGATGACCAGCGGAATGCCAGCGTCACTCGAAGCCTTGCCAACGTCAGGACTGCTGGCCGTGAAGTTCTCGCCACGCGTTACCCCGGCGAAGTGGTGCTTGACCGTCATTGCCGAAGTCGAGGTGTACGCCCACCCGATGTCGACACCGTCGTTGTCGATGTCAGCAGTTTCACCCGTGGTGCCTGGCACGGCTGTGTTGTCAACGTAGCCGACCTGGAGGGTGACCTCCGGATCCCAGGCCGAGCAGGCTGCGGAGTTGGCGATCGAGATCGCCGGCGGCGCCGGACCCATCATGCACTCGAACGGACCGCAGGTCACGAGCGTGGCGTCCCCGATCGGCAGCGGAACCTGGTTGGCCCCGATTTCCACCGGCTGCACCGCGAAGGTCACGCCGGTAGTAACCACCATGCTCTGCAAGGCGTTCCAACTGACGTACTTGAACGGCATGTTCTCGCCCGGCACCAGGCCGATCGGGCTCGAGCCCGGCAGGAAGGTCGCGGAGATGATGGCCGGCATGTTGACCCCGACCTCGATGTCCTGGTTGACCATCGCCTCGGCGGTCGCCTCGATGTGATCGTCGTCCGGAATCATCGGGAACTCACCGTCCGGGATGTGGAAATGCACGTCGAACGGAGTCGGTTCCGGCTCGGGTTCCGGCTCGGGTTCCGGCTCGGGTTCCGGCTCAGGCTCGGGAGCTGGCGGCGGTGGCGGCGGCGGCGCCGGTGCGGGCGTCGTCGTCGTCTCGTCGTCACCACAACCCGAGAGCACGAGACCGGCACTCAGGAACATGGCAAGAAGGAGAAACTGCGGGTCCGGCAAGGAACCCGGCCCACTCTTCCATGAGCGCCCGCCGCCGCTCGAACAGGTCCGTGCGCCGGTAGGCGGCCTCGACGGCGTTCGTGTTCACGTGCGCCAGCGCCTGTAGGAGACGGCAGTAGATTCGCGGTTGGGGGACACCCACTTTTACGCACGGG
>JAPPGX010000183.1 GCA_028877265.1 Acidobacteriota bacterium | reverse complement strand
CAGCGCGTCCGGCTCGGCCAGCTTCGTGTCCATACACCCACGACCGAACGCTTACAGCGTTCCCGTGGCTGCCCCCTTCGCCCCGACCCGGCCCGCCCGTCGTGGCTGTGATGTCAGACGTGATATTCGGTTTTCGAGACCACTCCTAAATGCAAGATAAATAAGCACTTTACGAAGAGACGACAGCGGAGCGGCGCGAAGCGCCGGGCGGTCCGGGAGCGGGGGTTCAACTCCCGCCTGCTCCGCGATCTACCGCGCTTGATCGATATGCCCCCGCTCCCGGACCGCTTGACGGAGGCGGCGGCCTCAGTTCACCTGGAGGTGGACTGACAGGAACTCCAGGACTTTCTGGAAGAAGGCGTAGTTCGCTCCCCGGTCGGTTTCCCAGCGGAAGATGGATCGGCCGGCGTCGCCGCGGAAAGTGAGCTCCACGAGCGGATAGTCGGCCCGGGACCGGAGTTCGGCAAGAAAGTCGCTCTTCGCCGCGAACGGCGCCTCCGGCACCTCCTCGCCGTGGAAGGAGAGGAGCGGCGCCCGGACGGCCGCTCCCTCCCCGTTCAGCGAGAGGCGCCGGTAGTTCTCGAGATTCCCGCGCATCGGCCCGAGTTCGCCCTCCACGAAGGCCCGCCGCTCGGGGTCGAGGGTCCGGTTCAGGGTGCGGGGGTCCGCGAACCCCATGGCTTCCACCCCGCAGGCGAAGAGGTCCGGGTGGCGGGCGAGGGCCGCAAGGGCGAGGAATCCGCCGTACTCCACTCCGAAGATGCAGGCCCCGTCCGGAGAAACGCCGGGCAGCTCCCGGGCGGCGCGGGTGAGCGCGACCAGGTCCTCGAGATCGGCGCCTCCCCAGTCGGCGTCGTTGAGCGCGGCGAACGCGGCCCCGCGCCCGCCCGTTCCCCGCGCGTTGGGGGCGAGGACCGCATAACCCTGCGCCGTCAGCAACTGGACGATGGGGTCGAACCCGTTCCGCCAGGGTTCCCCCGCTTTCCCCCGGACATGCACGAGGAGAGGCGCCGGCGCGCCCTCCGGTGGCGATGCCGGCCGGTAGAGGAAGGCGCGGACCGTGGCGCCGTCCCGTTCCAGCTCGATCCCCTCCGGCCGCGAGAAGCGGCGGACGTCGATGTCGGCGAACAGGGTGTCCGTGATGCGCTCGCGTCCCCCGGTGACGGGATAGGACCATACGTCGCGCGGAAACACGGGCGCCTCGTGCAGCGCCAGGAGCCGCGTGCCGTCCCGGCTCCAACGGAGGCCGTTCGCCACCCCGGCGCCGCGGGTGACGATCCGGGCCCGGCCCGCCGGGGTCCAGTGTCCTCGCTCGTCGCGCTCGAGCCGCGACCGGTGGATGCGCCGGCTGCCCCGGTCGGCCTCGATCCACGCGATCTCGAGTTCGCCCGCCGCGCTTCCCGCAGGGCGAAACCTGGGTTCGGCGAGGTCGCGTTCGCCCGCGAGCAGCGCATACGGCTCGCCGCTGCCGTCCGCGCCCGCGAAATGAACGGCGTCGAACCCGCCGTCCGGGCACTCCGGGTCACAGGAAGCGCCGCTCGCCCAGGTGAGTCCGCCGCCGTCGGGGGTCCAGTCGGGAACCCCTCGGACCGGACGGTCGCTCCGGGCCGTCAGCACGAGGGGCGCGCTTGCCTCCCGGAGGGCCAGAACCGCCAGGTCGCGCCCGGCGCCGGACGCGAAGCTGTACGCGATGCGGGTCCCGTCCGGTGACCAGACCGGCGGTCCCTCGTCGCCCGGATGCTCGGTGAGCCGCTCCGCACCCCCGCCGCCCGTGGGCACCAGCCAGATGTCCCACCCGGCGCCGGGCTCGGGGTCCGGCTCGTCCACAGGGGCCCGCCTGCCAAGGAAGGCGACGCGCTCCCCCGCCGGGTCCACGGCGGGACTCCGCGCCTGGAGATCCGCTGCGGTGAGGGGTTCCGGCTCGCCCCACAGTTCCAGCCGGAAGAGGCGGCCGGTCTCCTCCTCGTCACCCCGGGGCCGTCGCCCGGAGACGAAGACGACCGACATGGTGTCCCCCACGAACCGTGGCGCCGAGTCCCAGCGCCGCCCCTCGGTGAGTCTCCCCGGCCGGGCGCCGGCGGCGGTCAGGAACAGGGTCGAACGATTCCGGGTGGCGGCCGCGAGAACGACCCGGCGGCCATCCGCCGATACGCCGAAGCCGAGCGCCCGGGGAAGGCCGAGGGCCGTCTCGAGGGCGAGCGCCTGGTCCGGCTCGACGAGTTGCCCGGGCGGCGCCGGCTGGATCGCCGCGCCCGCCCCCGGTCCGAGAACCAGCGGCGCGGCGATTCCGGCCAGGGCGGCGAGCCGCGTCGCGGAAGGGCGCATTCGGGAAGCGTAGTCCGGCGCCCGCCCGTTGCGTCCGGGCGCGATAATCCCGGAAGCCCTACCCCTTCGACGTGAGTTCCGCTCCTTTACCCATCCGCTTCGAGACCCATCCGTCGCGCTACCGCCACTGGAACCTGGAGGTCGACGGAGAGACCGCCACCCTTACGCTCGAGGTGGACGAGGCCGGAGGCATCCGGCCGGGGTACGCCCTGAAGCTGAACAGCTACGACCTGGGGGTGGACATCGAACTGGCGGACGCCGTGGAACGGCTGCGGTTCGAGCACCCGTCGGTGGGCGCGGTGGTGATCCGGAGCGGGCTCGACCGGGTGTTCTCGTCGGGCGCCAACATCTTCATGCTGGCCGGCTCCTCGCACGCCTTCAAGGTGAACTTCTGCAAGTACACGAACGAGACCCGGCTCCACCTCGAGGAGGCGAGCCTGGGGAGCAACCAGAAGTACCTGGCGGCGGTGGGCGGCACTTGCGCCGGAGGCGGCTACGAACTCGCGCTCGCCTGCGACGAGATCCTGCTGGTGGACGACGGCAGCTCGGCCGTCTCGCTTCCGGAAGTGCCGCTGCTGGGCGTGCTCCCGGGAACGGGCGGCCTGACGCGGGTCATCGACAAGCGCGGGGTACGGAGGGACCGCGCGGACGCGTTCTCCACCCTCGCGGAGGGGATCCGCGGCCGCCGGGCGCTCGAGTGGGGCCTCGTGGACGGCCTCGCGCCCCGGAGCCGCTTCGAGGAACACATCCGGGAACGGGCGGCGGCGCTCGCCGTCCCGGCCCCTGGTACCGCCGGCCGGAAGAAGCGCGGCATCGTCCTCGATCCGCTGGAGCCGGAGGAGAGTCCCGACGCCGTCCGGTATCGCCACGTTGACCTCCGTCTCGACCGGAGCGATCGGACGGCGACGGTGACCGTCCACGCTCCCGAGGACCCGTTTCCCGAGGACCGGACCGCGCTGGCGGCGGCGGGCGCGTCGGTCTGGCATCTGCGGATGGCGCGGGAACTCGACGACGCGCTCTGTCGACTCCGTTTCAACGAGCCGGAACTCGGCGTGGTGCTGTTGCGGACCGCGGGGGATCCCGACGCCGTCAAGGAAGCGGATGAGCGTCTCCTCCGGTGCGGCCTGGTCTGGCTCGCCTCCCAGACCCGATTCCGTGTCGGGCAGACGCTCCGGCGGCTCGACCAGACGGCCCGGAGCTTCTTTGCGGTTGCGGAGGCGGGGGAGCGTTTCACGGGGACGCTTGCCGAGCTGCTCCTCGCGGCAGACCGTTCCTACCTCTGCAACGATCCGGAGCGCCCTGCCGGGGTGGAGCTGACCGAGCTGAACTACGGCGATTACGTGATGGCGAACGGCCTCTCGCGGCTCGCGACCCGGTTCTACGGGAATCCCGACGGCGCCAAGGGACTTGGCTGGCGGGCCTTGAGTGCCGCGGAGGCGGAAGAACTCGGCCTCGCCACCTTCGCCCCCGATGATCTCGACTGGGAGGACGAGCTGCGGGTCGCCATCGAGGAACGGGCCGGTTTCTCCCCGGACGCGCTCACCGGGATGGAGGCCTCGCTGCGGTTCGCAGGCCCGGAGACGATGGAAACCCGCATCTTCGGCCGCCTCTCGGCCTGGCAGAACTGGATCTTCCAGCGCCCGAACGCCATCGGGGAGCGCGGCGCCCTGACCACCTACGGCAAACCCGAACGCCCGGCATTCGACTGGAAAAGAACCTGACCACCGGCACCGACCTGATCCATGTCCGAACTTGACTCCCGCATCCCGAACAACGTCGCCCTCTCGCAGGACCCGCGCCTCCAGCGGGCGCTCCTCCGCTGGCAGCCCGCGTTCCTCAACTGGTGGAGCGAGATGGGGCCGGAGGGCTTCCAGGGCGACGACGTGTTCCTCCGCACCGCGATCTCCGTCGAGCCGTCCGGCTGGTCCCACTTCGACTACGTCCGCATGCCCGACTACCGGTGGGGGATCTTCCTCGCGCCGCCCGAGCAGGATCGCCGGATCGGGTTCGGGGACCTGGCCGGCCAGCCGGTGTGGCGGGAGGTCCCGGGCGAGTTCCGTACCGACCTTCGCCGCCTGATCGTCACCCAGGGGGACACCGAGCCGGCCAGCGTCGAGCAGCAGCGCCAGCTCGGGAAGACCGCCCCGAGCCTCTACGACCTCAGAAACCTCTTCCAGGTGAACGTCGAGGAGGGGCGGCACCTGTGGGCCATGGTCTACCTGCTGCACTCCCATTTCGGCCGCGACGGCCGCGAGGAGGCGGACGCGCTGCTCGAGCGTCACAGCGGGGACGCCGACCGGCCGCGGATCCTGCAGGCGTTCAACGAACCCTGCGACGACTGGCTGAACTTCTACCTGTTCACCATGTTCACCGACCGGGACGGCAAGTACCAGCTCCTCGCGCTCGCCGAGAGCGCCTTCGATCCGCTGTCGCGCACCACCCGGTTCATGCTCACCGAAGAGGCCTTCCACATGTCGGTCGGGGAGACCGGAGTGGGCCGGATCGTGGAGCGCACCGCCGAGGTCATGGCGGCCGGAGAAGACGATCCCCGGGAGGCCGGGGTCTTCGACCTTCCGCTCATCCAGCGCCACATCAACTTCTGGTTCAGCGCGTCCCTCGATCTCTTCGGGGGCGAGGTCTCCTCGAACGCCGCCCACTACTTCGCGAACGGCCTCAAGGGCCGGGCGCGCGAGTCGCGCCGGCAGGACCACGCGGCCCTCGACGGGGTGTACCTCATGGAGCTCCCGGAGGACGGGGCGCTCCGGGAGCGGGACGTTCCCCTCCGGAACGCCATGAACGAGATCCTGCGCGACGACTACGTCCGCGACTGCGAGCGCGGACTGGCGCGCTGGAACCGGATTCTGGAAGCGGCGGGGCTCGGTGAGCGCCTGACCTTGCCGAACCGGCGGTTCCACCGGCAGATCGGGGCTTATTCCGGGCATCGGTTCGACCCCGAGGGCCGCCTGATCGACGAAGGGGTCTGGCAGCGGAAGTCGGGTGAGTGGCTGCCGACGGCCGACGACCGCGAGTACGTGCGCCACCTCATGGTGCCGGTGTACGAGCCGGGAAAGATGGCCACCTGGATCGCCCCGCCGAGGAGCGGGGTGGACGGCAAGCCGATCGGCTACGAATACGTAAAGCGGCCGTAGCCAACCCGGAGTCATGGATATCGTCCTCGCGGGAGCGCGCCGCACGCCCATCGGGCGGTTTGGCGGAGAACTCGCCTCGCTCACGGCCCCCGAGCTCGGCGCCGCCGCCGCGCGGAGCACGCTCGAGGCGGCGGGAGTCCCCGCCGGGGCGGTGGACCAGGTGGTCTTCGGGAACGCCCGCCAGGCCGGGGTCGGCCCGAACCCCGCGCGCCAGGTCGGACGCCGCGCCGGACTCGCCGACCGGGTCCCGGCGCGCACCGTGAACCAGGCGTGCGCCTCGGGTCTCAGGGCGATCCTCGACGCGGCCGCCGACATCCGGCTGGGCGACGCGCGGGCGGTGCTCGCCGGCGGCGCCGAGAGCATGAGCAACACCCCGTTCCTGCTCCCCTCGGCGCGCTGGGGACAGCGGTTCGGCGACGGCCCGCTCGACGACGGGATGTACCGGGACGGCTTCCATTGCCCGCTCGCCGATCAACTCATGGGAGAGACGGCGGAGACTCTCGCGGATCAGTACGCACTTTCCCGTGCCGAGTGCGACCGCTACGCGGCCGCCAGCCAGAACCGCGCCGAGGCGGCGCGGGCGGCCGGACGCTTCGACGGGGAGATCACGCCGGTCGCGGTATCGACGCGGAAAGGCGAAGTGGAAGTCGGGCGCGACGAGCACCCCCGGGACGGCGTGACGGCCGACTCGCTCGCGAAGCTCAAGCCCGTGTTTCGCAAAGACGGTGTGGTGCACGCCGGAAACTCGTCGGGCATCACCGACGGCGGCGCCGCGGTGCTGGTGCTTTCGTCCGACCGGGCGTCCGAACTCGGGGTCGAGCCGATGGCCCGACTCGCCGGCTACGCGACCGCTGGCGTGGACCCCCGGGTGATGGGGATCGGGCCCGTCCCCGCGGTACGCGACCTGCTGGCAAGGACGGGACTGAGCCTCGAAGACGTCGCCCTCGTGGAACTGAACGAGGCGTTCGCGCCGCAGGTGCTCGCCTGCGCCCGCGACCTCGATCTCGATCCGGAGCGGCTGAACGTGAACGGCGGCGCCATCGCCCTCGGCCATCCCATCGGGGCCACCGGCGCTCGCATCGTGGTCACCCTGCTCCACGAGATGAAGCGCCGCGACGCGCGCTACGGAATCGCGACCCTCTGCGTCAGCGGCGGCATGGGCGTGGCCGCGTTGTTCGAGCGGTGAGCGGTTCGGAAGGGGGGCACTTGGCGTTCATGGTGCCGAAAGATGGAGCCTGGGGCTGGTGAGCCCCCCTTCCGAACCGCCCGGCGCTTCGCGCCGCAAACCGCAACTCCCTCGCGCGCTGGCGCGCACTTCGGCGAGTTCCGATTTGTTCGTTACTTTTTGTGAACGGGGGTAACCCCCTTTCACACTTTCCCCCGAAATCGCGGGCAGCGAACCCGAGGTTCGCTGCCACGGTTTTCTTGCCTCGTTGGGGAGCGCGTGCACGGCTGGGACCGCCGGTCTTCAGACCGGCACCGCCCCGTCGAGCGGTTCCCGAACGGGGCCAGCCGCGACAGAAGGCACCTGTCCCAACCCGGAATTGAACTGGGCCCCGTTCGGAAACCGCCCGGCGCTTCGCGCCGCGAACCGCAACTCCCTCGCGCGCTCAGCGCGC
>JAPPGX010000172.1 GCA_028877265.1 Acidobacteriota bacterium | reverse complement strand
GAGATGGCGGTCACGGTCGGCGAGATGGCCACCGCGGACGCCAGCTTCACCTACACCGCCGCCGAGTAAGCCAACCATCCTGGCGGGCGACGCCCGCCAGGATGCGCGCCAGTGGCCGGGAACGCCGGTCTTCAGACCGGCACCGCTGGGCGCAGCCCAGCGAAGAGCGCGTAGAGCCACGCGTCCGAGTGGCGCATCCGAGCCGCGCTCCCACCGGGGCGACAGGGTCGCGCGACTCTGTCGAGCGGCTCAGTGGGGGCGGGACTCCTGCCCCTCCGGGTGTGGCCGCGAACCCTCCGGAGCACCCGCGGGCCAGGGCGTCTTGCGCAGGTCCCTGGCCCAGCGTTCGAGCACTTTGTCCCCACCGAGCTGCCGGACCCGGTTGTAGTCGAAGAGCGCCGGTTGGCGTTGACCCAGGCCGTCGCGGGCATTGCCGCGCCGGAAGTGCAGCATCAGGCGAACATCGGGGGGCGGGGAAGACTGGAGGCCTTGTGAGAAGGCGGCCTCGGCCTCTTCCCAGCTCTCTTCGAACAGCCAGGACTCACCCAGCCTGAGTTCCGGAATGCCGCGCGTGGTCAGGTGGTAGTTCCCGAAGCCGGCATCCCGCCGTTCGATGAACACCAGCAGCGCGTCGCGCGCTTCGGCAGTTTCTCCGTGGTGCAGGCGGATCCCGATCTCTTCCAGGGCGAAGTCCGGATTCCTTGGGAACTGCTCGCGGAGCGTCCTTACGGCGGTGAGGGCGTCGTCCATCCGTTCCTCCCGCTGCATGAAGAGTACGAGCGCCCAGAGGGCGCCCCAGCGCGAGCGTTGTCCTTCGCGGGCGGTGCGGGCGACCCAGTCGAGACCCCTCTCCTTCTCACCCCGCATGCCGAAGAGGAACGCGAGCATGCGGAGGGCGCGCGGCAGGGTGGCGATCGCGTAGTCCTGGGCGCCCGGGGCGTGGTAGGCGTCGGCGAAATCAGGATCCGCTGCCAGGACCTCGCGGTGGAGGCCGGCCGCCCGGCGCATGGCTCGCCCGGCGGAGAAATAGGCGCGTTGCACGGTGCCGTCCCACGCGGCCCTGATTGATTCGACGGCGCCGAGGTAGTAGAGGTTCAGCAGGTCCCCGGGGTCGCGCTGCCGCACCGCTTCACAGCGTCGCTTTGCCTCTCCGAGCTGGTCCTCAAAGAACTGTTCCTCCTCGTCGGTCACCAGCGCGATTCCGCTCTGCTCCCAATACCGGTCGCCCCGGTGCGATGACCCCCGCATCGCTCCCACGCGATGGGCGACCTTCATCCAGATGATGGAGGCGTGGCCGTAGGGGCCGGCGGCGAAGTCGGGGAACTGGTCATCCAGGGCGCTTGAAGATTTCCTCGGCCGCCTCGAAGTCGTAGTTGAACAGGTGCTGATACGCCTCCGTCTCCAGCGGCAGCGCTTCATCCCCGTAGGCCCGCGACGATCCCTGGACGATGTCCGGCGGCTGTCCGCGGGCGAGGCCGGGCGCGAGCAGAATCAGCCCGGTCAGAAAGCCGACACGGGTGGCCAACGTTAGCGTGTTCCTCATCATCATGCCGCGTATTCTGCACGCCAGCCCACGTACACTGCCGCTCTGATGCCCGACCCCTCCAGCGCCGTTTCCGCCCAACTGATCGACCGGAGCGTCCCGTTCTCCGGGCGGCTCCTGCGCGTGGAGCTCGATCGGGCGAAGGAGCCCGCGGGACCGGACGAATATGGTCCGGAGGTCCGCCGCGAGGTGGTGCGCCACCCCGGCGCGGTGGCGATCGTCGCCGTGACTCCGGAACGCCGGCTGGTGATGGTTCGCCAGTACCGCTACGCGGCCGGCAGGTTCCTGCTCGAGATCCCCGCGGGGACGCTGGAGCCCGGAGAGCATCCGGAAGACACGGCGCGCCGCGAGTTGCGCGAGGAGACCGGCTATTCCGCCGAGACCCTGCGCCCGCTCGGATCGTTCTTCAGCGCCCCGGGTTTCTGCGACGAGGTGATTCACCTGTTCCGGGCGGAAGGCCTCACTCCGGGCGAGCAGGACACGGATTTCGGAGAGGACATCGACCTGGTCGAGATCCCCGTCGCAGAGGGGCGCCGACGGCTGGCGGCGGGCGGTTTCGAGGACGCCAAGACGCTTGCCGGACTCGGGCTCTTCTTCCTGGAGGAACGCGGCCGCTCCTGAGCCGGGCCAATCTCTGATGCGATTCCACGGCGACACCACGAAGCGGCCAGGCTGGCGTGGCGCCGTGTTCTGCCTGATGGTGGCCGCCCTCGCCTGCGCCTGCGCCGAGAAGCCGGACGCCCCCGCGCCGGACGCCACGGCGCCTCCCTTCGAGCTGCTGGACCTCGACGAGCGCACCCACCGGCTCTCGGATTTCGCCGGTCAGGTCGTGGTGCTCAACTTCTGGGCCACCTGGTGCCCGCCGTGCGTCGAGGAGATGCCGTCGCTGCAACTCCTTCAGGATTCTCTGGGCGACGACGGTCTCAAGGTGGTCGCGGTGTCGGTGGACGAGCGGTACTCCGACATCCCGCCGTTCGTTGCCGAACACGGCCTGCGTTTCCTGGTGCTCCACGACCTCGGGAAACGCGTGTCCCGGCGCTACGAGGTGTTCCAGTTTCCCGAGACCTGGATCATCCGCCGCGACGGGACGCTCGCCTCCCACATCATCGGGGCCCGCGACTGGGCGGCGCCCGGATCGCTCGAGATCTTCCGGGACCTTCTGGAATAGAAAGCGCGGCCTGCCGCGTTAGAATCCGCCGCTCGACCGGAGGGGATGCCGGTCCCCAGTGCGGAGGCGATCCACTTGAAGATCGAAGAATCGAGTCAGTTCCTGCAGGCGAACGCCGTGGCGCAGCGGGTGCGCCAGTTGATCCTGGGGGCGGCGCCCAAGGTGAAGACCCCGTCGCGCCGGCCGACCGCGATCGCGCTTGCCGAGCTGAAGGCGGGCAAGCTCGAGGTCTATGACCCGCGGGAGGCCGCCGAACTGCTCGCCGAGGACAGCGAGGACCTCAGCGAGGAGGAGCGGGCCGCCGCCGAAGCGGCGCGGGCCAGCTTCGAGCAGATGTTCGCCGAGGCGGCGGGCGGCGACGTGGATCTCGATGCCTCCCCCGAGGAGTCCGCCGAGCCCGCGCCGGAGCCGGAAGCCGACCCTGGCGAGACGGCCGCGGTCGAGTTGGGCGGCACCGAAGCGCCGGTCGAAGCTCCAGCCGAATAACACTGGCGCTCGCGCGCCTCTCGCGTACCCTTTGGCGCGGGAGGATTTGCATGAGTTCCCGTTTCCTTCGTGGAGCCGCCGTTGCGGTTCTCGCTCTCCTGTTCGTCCCGGCCGTGGCCGGCGCCAAGACCGAAGCCCGTATCCGCTGGGAGCGGATGTGCCAGATCCGGGCTGACAAGTTCGATCTCATCCTGCCCGAGGCCATGCGCGGGAACGGGATCGACATGTGGATCACGGTCATGAAGGAGGGGTATCGCGATCCGCTCTGGCCGGACCTCGGCCACGGCTACGTCGGGAGCACCGGCTACGTCGTCTTCACCGACCGGGGCGGCGACCGCATCGAGCGGGTTTCCATGGGCGTCACCGGCTACAAGATCGCGAACTGCGGGGTCTACGACCAGGTGACGGGCAGCGCCGATCTCGCCGCGTTCGTGCGGGAGCGCGATCCCGAGCGGATCGGCGTGAACATGTCCCGCAGCATCGGGGCGGCGGACGGGCTCTCGCACACGAGCTGGCTGCATCTCCGGGAGACGCTCGGCGAGCCCTACGCGGACCGCCTGGTCTCGGCCGAGAAGCTGATTTCGGACTTCCGCTCGCGGCGGGTGGCGAGCGAGATCGTCGCCTTCGGCGAGGCCGGCGAGTGGTCGCGGAAGATCGCCGAGCGCGCCTTCTCGAACGAGGTCATCACCCCGGGCGTCACCGCGCTCGAGGATGTCGGGTGGTGGATCGAACAGCAACTGCTCGAGAACGGCCTCGACAGCTCGTTCGGGATGCCGTCCATCTACATCACCGGCCCGGCCGGCATCGAGGCCACCTCCAACGAGCGCATCATCCAGCGCGGCGATCTGCTGATGATCGACTGGGGGGTCGGCTACCTGAACTTCTACACCGACATGAAGCGGATCGCTTACGTGCTGAAGGAGGGCGAGATCGCCACGCCGCCGGGCATCCAGAACGCCTTCGACCGCGGCCGCGCCGCCCGCGACGTGATCCGGCGGACCATCAAGCCGGGCCCGACGGCGGGCGCCATGCTGGAGCAGCTCGGCGCCGAACTGACCGCGGCCGGCTTCCAGATGATCGAGTTCAACCAGCCCACCGATGACGACACCACCGACGTCGTGATCGGCTGCCACTCGGTCGGGAACCTCGGGCACGGGATCGGCCCGTCCATCGCCTGGTTCAATCCGACCCGGCTCGAGTACGAGATCGTGCCCTCGAACATGTTTTCCATCGAACTCTTCGCCTACACGAAGGCCGACGAGTTCGGCGGCGCCAAGATCCGCATCCCGCTCGAGGACGACGCCATCGTCACCGAGCGGGGCGTGGAGTGGTTCTATCCCGCCAACGACCGGATCCTGTTGATCCGCTAAGGAGGCCGTCATGAGGCCTGTTTCGGCACTCGCGAAAGCAATTCTGTTCCTCATTCTTCCGGCGCTCGCGGGCGCCCAGCTCCGCTCGCAGTCGGAACTCACCGCCACGGACGCCGATCCCGGCTTCCGGCTGACCCTCGATCATCTCGGCGGCGGCAACCGCGTCTTCGGCCTGGCCCCGCGCGACCTGCGCTGGGCGCCGGACGGTTCCGAGGTCTATTTCCGCTGGCGCGAGGACCCGCAGCCCGACCAGCTTGCCGACGACGATCCGTGGTTCGCGGTGGACCGGGCGGGAGGGACCCTCCGGGAGTTGAGCGAGGACGAGGTCGCTCTCGTTCCGGGACCGAACGCGGTCCGGACCGTCTCGGGAGACACGGCGGCCTGGAGCCGGCAGGGCTCGCTCTACGTCTGGTCGGAGGACGGGGGAACGCGTCCGGTCTTCGCGGTCGCCGGCCAGATCGGACAGCTCCGGCTCCGCCCCGACGGGAGCAAAGTCCTCTTCGCGACCAAGGGTCTCTCCCAGAACGCGCCCGAGAGCGGAGATCTCTGGGAACACGACGTCGCCTCGGGCGCCACCCGTCAGATCGCGGTGGTGGTCCCGGCGAAGGAGGAGGAGACGGACCAGCAGACCTGGCTCAAGGACCAGCAGAACGAACTGGTCCAGGTCGTCCGTGAACGAAAGGAAAGGGACGAGCGCCGCGACCAGCTCCGCCGGGACCAGAACGGCCTCCTGCCGCAGGAGATTCCGGTGCCCAAGGGCGAAAGGGCCGTGGACATCCGGGTGTCACCGGACGGGAAGCACCTCGTCTTCCGGTCGCGGAAGGACCCCTCCGACCCGAAGCGCACGAGCTTCATGGAGTTCGTGAACGAGAGCGGACAGGCCACCGAGAAGGACGCCCGTCCCAAGGTGGGGGAGACGCTGCCTTCCTGGCGTTTCGGCATCGTGGCGGTGGATCGCTCCGTCCGCACCGAGGACATCGAGATCCGCTGGGTGGAGGACGGCATCGAGAAGGACACCGTGATGCACGGCCCCTGGTGGAGCCCGGACGGCAAGCACGGGGTGGTGCAGGTGCTCTCCATGGACCACAAGGAGCGCTGGATCTCGCTGCTCGATGTCGAAGCCGGAACGCTTCGCCACGTCGATCACCAGCAGGAGGAGGCCTGGATCGGCGGGCCGCTGGTGACCGGCCGCTGGTCGCCGGGGTACCTGGAGTGGCTGCCGGACAGCCAGGCGTTCGCGTTCGGGTCGGTGGCGAGCGGCTGGGCGATGCTGATGCTCGCGAACCTCGAGGGGGAAGTCACCGCCCTGACCGAGGGAGAGTTCGAGGTGCGGCGCGCGGAGCTTGCTCCCGGCGGGGACTCCTTCCTCGTCACCACCAGCCGCGAGCATCCCGGGGAGGAGCACCTCTACCGGCTGCCGGCGCGCGGCGGGGACCTCGAGCAGGTCACCGGGGGCGAGGGGATGCACTCCTGGGCCGTCGCTCCCGACGGTGGGCGGGTCGCGGCGGTCAGCCAGTCGCTCACCGAGCTGGGCGATCTCTACCTGATGGATCCGGCGGCCGCCGCCGATCCTGTGCGGATCACGAAGAGCGGCACCGACGCCTTCTACCGGACCGCCTGGGCCGGCGGCGAGATCGTCGAGTACGACCTGCCGGACGGAACGACGGCGTGGGCCCGGATCTGGGACGCGCCTGCCGGGGCCACCCCCGGCGCGACGCCGGCGGTGGTCTACGCCCACGGCTGCGGCGAGTGCGCGCAGGCGGTGGTCAAGGGCTGGGCGCGCTCGGGCAGCATCGTCTACGCGAACTACCTGATCCAGCGCGGCTACGCGGCGGCGTCGGTGGACTACCGGGGAAGCTCCGGCTACGGACACCGGAACCGCACCTACGCCTACCGCCAGATGGGGGTCTCGGACATCGACAGCGCGCTGCCGCTGCTGGACATCCTGGTGGACCGCTACGGCGTGGCGCGGGACCGCATCGGGGTCTACGGCGGCTCCTACGGCGGCTTCTTCACCCTGATGTCCCTCTTCCGGAACCCGGGCAAGTACGCCGCGGGGGTGGCGCTCTATCCGGTCACCGACTGGGTCCACTACAACCAGGGCTACACGAGCCGGATCCTGAACGGCGACCAGCTCGACGACGAGGAGGCCTATCGGGTCTCGAGCCCGGTCTATTACGCGGACGGGCTACAGGACGCGCTCCAGATCCAGCACGGCCTCGTGGACGGCAACGTCCAGATCCAGGACTCCTTCCGGCTGGCCCAGATCCTCATCGAGAAGCAGAAGGACTTCGACCTGGTCGTGTACCCGGTCGAGGACCACGGCTGGGACGAGATCCCCACCCGCCGCGACAGCTACCGCCGCATGACCGACTTCTTCGACCGCTACCTGGGCGGCGGCTCCGGAGGCATGCCCCCGACCATGGATCCGCGCTAGGTGGCGCTCGGGAAGGGACCGCCGGTCTTCAGACCGGCATGCGCGGCGCTCCGCTCCGCAGTCTACCGGTTCCGTAGTGTCCCGTATGGTGTCAT
>JAPPGX010000101.1:55724-57105 GCA_028877265.1 Acidobacteriota bacterium | reverse complement strand
CTTGTCGGGTAAGTTCCGACCTGCACGAATGGCGCAACGATCTGGGCGCTGTCTCAACGGGGGACACTGTGAAATTGTAATGCCGGTGAAGATGCCGGCTACCCGCGACAAGACGGAAAGACCCCGTGAACCTTTACTATAACCTGGCAGTGAATTCTGGTGCGTTGTGCGCAGAATAGGTGGGAGGCTTTGAACTCAGAGCTCCGGCTCTGGGGGAGCCATTCGTGAGATACCACTCTCATCGTTCTGGAGTTCTAACCTGGGCCCGTGAATCCGGGTCAGGGACACTGTCAGGCGGGTAGTTTGACTGGGGCGGTCGCCTCCCAAAATGTAACGGAGGCTCCCTAAGGTGCGCTCAGGCTGATTGGAAACCAGCCGCAGAGTGTAAAGGCACAAGCGCGCTTGACTGCGAGACCTACAAGTCGAGCAGATGGGAAACCAGGGCTTAGTGATCCGGCGGTTCCGAATGGAAGGGCCGTCGCTCAAAGGATAAAAGGTACTCCGGGGATAACAGGCTTATCTAGCCCAAGAGTTCATATCGACGGCTAGGTTTGGCACCTCGATGTCGGCTCATCGCATCCTGGAGCTGAAACAGGTTCCAAGGGTTGGGCTGTTCGCCCATTAAAGCGGTACGCGAGCTGGGTTCAGAACGTCGTGAGACAGTTCGGTCCTCATCTGTCGTGGGCGCAGGAGATTTGAGGGGAGCTGGCCCTAGTACGAGAGGACCGGGCTGGACGAACCTCTGATGTACGAGTTGTTCCGCCTCGGGGCATTGCTCGGTAGTCACGTTCGGACGGGATAAGCGCTGAAAGCATCTAAGCGCGAAGCCCCACCCAAGATGAGATCTCCCGGATCATCAGATCCCTGAAGGCCCCTGGAAGACCACCAGGTTGATAGGCCCGGAGTGTAAGGCGAGTAATCGTCTCAGCTGACGGGTACTAATCGGCCGTGAGGCTTGACCACATCGTGCGTATCACGAGTTTTAGGTGACAGGAATTGTCCGTTACCGGAAACTGCTGACTCGCCGAAGCTACTGCATGCAAGAGCATCTTGACGTTCCACATTCCGGGAACGTCCCGCTAGACGCTTCCAACATTTCGAACGGATCGTTTTTGTCCCGGTGACCCGAGCGGAGGGGCCACACCCGTTCCCATTCCGAACACGGTAGTAAAGTCCTCCAGCGCCGATGGTACTGCAGCGGAAGCGCTGTGGGAGAGTAGGTCGTCGCCGGGACTCCGGAACGCCGGTCTCCAGACCGGCACGGGGGGGGGGGGGGGGGGCCCCCCGGCGGAAAAAAAACCCCCAAAAAAAAACCCCCCCCCGGGGGCAAACGGCCCCCCCCCCCCGGGGGGGGGGGGGGGGGGCCAAAAAGGGGAAATAA
>JAPPGX010000101.1:0-55714 GCA_028877265.1 Acidobacteriota bacterium | reverse complement strand
TGGGGGTGTGTTTTTGGGCGGGGCGGGGGTTTGTTTTTTTGGGGGGGGGGGGCCGCGCCGCCCCCGGGCCCCCCCGGCCGGGGGGGCGGGGGCCGCGGCCCCCCCCACGTCGTAACTCCACCGATCCTCACATCGCGCCGCCGTGGAACACTGGCCTCCGACCGGCATGGTGGGTCTAGGGAGCGCGAATTCCCGGTATCCTGCGCCGGAATGACGCGGCCGCTCAGGTTTCGTGCCCGGACCAGGTTCTCTCCGGCGTCGCGGGCGGCGTACGCCGTTGCGATCTGTTGTCTTGCGGGATCGGCCGCGGCCCAGCAAGCGGCCCCCGCGATGGAGCAGCACCCCGCCTCGTTTGCGATCGAAGCACCGCGGGTGGTGCTCACCAGCGTCCCGTTCGAGATCGTCGTCACCCCGCAAGCGGAATCGGGCGATCCGCTCACCGGGTACCGCGGAACGCCGCGGCTCGGCGGTGTGGCCGAGGCTGGCTCCGCGACGCTCCGGGGCGATGGCGCCGTCGTCTTTTCGAACGTCCGGGTCGAGGACAGCGGGCGGTTCGAGATCGCGGCGGCGGACGGCGCCGCGCGGGGAGCCGCGGGAACCCGGGCCATCCCGGGCATTTGGTCGCTCGCCCCACCGGTGCTCGCGATCCTGCTCGCGATCCTCTTCCGTCAGGTGGTCCTCGCCCTGGTGGCGGGCGTCTGGATCGGGAGCACCCTGCTCCTGAACTTCAATCCCCTCGCCGGGTTCTTCGAGGTGGGGAGCCGCTACGTGATCGGCGCGGTCACTGACAGCGACCGCGCCCACATCATCGTCTTCAGCATGATGTTCGGCGGCCTCGCCGGGATCCTCTCGCGGAGCGGCGGGGCGCGGGGATTCGCCCAACTCATCACGAGCTTCGCCCGTACCGCCCGGCGCGGCCAGGTGAGCACCATGCTGACGGCGCTGGTCGTCTTCTTCGACGACTACGCGAACGTGATCATCCGCGGCAACCTCATGCGGCCGATCACTGACGGTCTTCGGGTCTCCCGCGAGAAGCTGGCCTTCCTCACCGACACCGGGGCCGCCTCGGTGGCCAGCACGGTGATCGTCTCCACTTGGGTCGGCTACGAAGTGGGCCTGATCGACCAGGGCCTGGAACTGATCGACTACCCCGAAGACGGGTACTCGGTGTTCCTGCGCACCATCCCCTACCGCTTCTATCCGATCTTCTCCTTCGCCCTGGCGCTCGCGGTCGGGTTCCTGGGGCGGGATTTCGGCCCGATGCGCGCCGCCGAGGAGCGGGCGCGGCGCCTCAACCAGCCGCTTCGGCCTGGCTCCGAGCCGGCAACGGAGTCGCTTGACGAGGACCCCGGGGTAGCGAAGGTTTCGTCGGGACTCTGGATGGGAGGCGTGTTTCCCGTGCTGGCGGTTCTGGTCACCGCCGGGATCGCGATCTGGCTCACGGGCACCCGCGCGCTCGCCGCCGAGGGAGTCACGGCCTACGGTCTCCGCGAGATCGTCACCAACTCGGATTCCTACATCTCCCTGCTCTGGGCCTCGGTCGCCGGTTGCGTGACGGGCATCGTGCTCGCGGTGGCCCGCCGGATCCTCACGCTCGGCGCCGCGATCGGCGCCTGGATCGCCGGACTCAAGTCCATGGTGCTCGCGATCGTGATCCTGGTGCTCGCCTGGTGCATCGGCGATGTGACCGCGGAACTCCACGCCGCGCAGTACCTCGTCCAGGTGCTCCAGAACGTCCTGAATCCGAGTCTGCTGCCCACGCTCACCTTCGTGGTCGCGGGGGTGATGGCGTTCGCGACCGGAACGAGCTGGGCCACCATGGCGGTGCTCATGCCGCTCGTGATCCCGCTCTCCCACGCGCTGGCGCAGAACGCCGGACTGGCGGTCGCCGTGTCCGATCCCATCCTGATGGGCGTCGTCGGAGCGGTGCTGGCGGGCGCCGTCTTCGGAGACCACTGCTCGCCGATCTCCGACACCACCGTGCTCAGCTCCATGGCGTCGGCCTGCGACCACCTGGATCACGTCAAGACGCAGCTTCCCTACGCGCTGAGCGCGGCGGGAATCGCGATCGTCCTCGGCATCCTCCCGACCAGTTTCGGGGTGTCCCCCGGGATCGCGCTCATTGTCGGCATCGCTGCGGCCATCCTGGTGGTACGACTGGCCGGCTCCCGCATCGAGGAAGGGAGCGCTTCATGAAGACCGTGCGGCTGGGGACCACCGGCCTCGAGGTCAGCCGGCTCACGCTCGGCTGCATGACCTACGGCGATCCGAACTGGCGTTCCTGGATCCTCGACGAGCAGGCGTCACGCGCCCATTTCCGGAAGGCGCTGGATCTCGGCATCAACTTCTTCGACACCGCAAACATGTACTCGAAGGGTGTCAGCGAGGAGATCACCGGCAAGATGCTCCGGGAACTGGCCCACCGCGAGGACTACGTGCTCGCCAGCAAGGTGTATTTCCCGGTCGCCAAGGGCCCGAACCGCGGCGGCCTTTCGCGAAAACACATCGTGGCCGCCTGCGACGCTTCCCTGAAGCGGCTCGGGCTCGACTACATCGACCTCTACCAGATCCACCGGTTCGACCACGAAACCCCCGTCGAGGAGACCATCGAGGCGCTCGATTCGCTGGTGAAAGCCGGGAAGGTGCGCTACCTCGGCGCCAGCAGCATGGCCGCCTGGGAGTTCGCCACCATGCTCTTCACCGCGGACGCCATGGGCGCGTCGCGGTTCGTCTCGATGCAGAACCACCTGAATCTCGTGTATCGCGAAGAGGAGCGCGAGATGGTGCCGCTCTGCCTCGACCAGGGTATCGGGATGATTCCCTGGAGCCCGCTCGCGCGGGGATTCCTGGCCGGGAACCGCACCCGTACTCGGCGCGATCCGACGCCGCGGGCCAGGGACGACGCCTATGCGGATCGGCTGTACTACGAGGAAGCGGACTTCGAGGTGCTCGATACGCTGATGGAGGTCTCCGCGGCTCTCGGTGAGAAGCCGGCGAAGGTGGCGCTCGCCTGGCTCCTGTCGGTGCCGGGAGTGGATTCGGCGATCGTGGGCACCACCCGCGTCGAACAGTTGGAGGAACTCGCCGCCGCCGTGGACCTGACGCTCGATGAGAAAACGATCGCGGCGCTCGAGGCGCCCTACATCCCGCACCCGGTACTGGGACACGAACAACCGGCGCCGCGGGACTGAGCGGCCCGCGATCCGGGTGGCTCGAGCCGCCGCCGGGATTCTGGTGACCGTCTTGGGTCCCCCGTCCGCCGCGGCGCTCGCGAACCAGGAATACCGCGACATCGCCGCCGAGGCGGGCCTCTCGGTCGTGACCGGGACCGGAGGACCCGAGAAGAACCACATCGCGGAATCCACCGGCACGGGGGTCGCGGTCCTCGACTACGACCAGGACGGGCTTCCGGACCTCTATTTCCCCAATGCCCCCTCCTGGGACGATCCGCAGGGCGCCTGGCAAGCGCGTTCCGGAGCTCTCTACCGGAACGAGGGCGGCCGGCGTTTCTCCGACGTCACCGAGGCGGCCAGGCTCGTGACCGAGATCTACGGCCAGGGCGCGGTGAGCGCGGACTTCGACGGCGACGGCCTTCCCGATCTCTACGTGACGGCCCTCGGCCCCAACCTGTTCTTTCGCAACAACGGGGATGGGACCTTCTCCGAGATCGGGGAGCGAGCCGGGGTCGCGGACCCCGGGTGGAGCATCGGAGCGGTCTTTCTGGACGCCGACGGCGACCGTACGCTCGACCTCTTCGTCGCCAACTACATCGAAACAGACGAGCCGGACATCCGGGACGGAAGGCGGACCCGTCGCTGGCGCGGGAGGGTCCCGGTGCTCGACGGCCCGCGCGGCCTCGTTCCGCAGGCCAACCGCTTCTTCCGCGGTCGCGGGAACGGCGCGTTCGAGGATGCGACCGACTCCGCCGGAATCGGAGACGTTCCGGCGCGCTATTCCATGGGGGCCGTCGCGCTCGACTTCGACGACGACGGCGACCAGGACATCTTCGTGGCCAACGACAGCGGTCCGAACGACATGCTCGAGAACCGCGGCGGCCTTTTCCGGGATGCCGGCCTGTTCACCGGGGTCGCGCTCAGCGCCGACGGGGCGACCCAGGGAAGCATGGGGGTGGCCGCCGCGGATGCGGACGAGGACGGGTGGCCCGACCTGGTGGTCACGAACTTCGCGCACGACCACTACGCCTTCTACCAGGGAGTCGGCCCCTCGCTCTTTTTCGAGGACGCCGTGGGCGCGGGCATGGCGACCGCGACCTTCCGGCCACTGGGCTGGGGCGCCCTGTTCTTCGACGCCGACAACGACGGCGACCTGGACGTCGCTTTCGCGAACGGCCACCTCTATCCGCAGGTCGAGGACGATCCGGCGCTCGGAGAGACCTACGGGCAGCCGGACCAGCTCTTCCTCCGGAACGGCGGGACCTACGGAGCGAAGACCCTGGGGACGCCCGTACGATCCTCCCGGGGAATGGCGCTCATCGACATCGAGGGGGACGGCCGGTGGGAGATCGCGGTCGCCAACCAGGACGACGTCCCCACGCTCTGGGCTCGGGACTCACCGGCCGGCGGGGCCTGGATCCGGTTCCGGCTCGCGGACCCCGAGGGAGAGCGCGACGCCCTGGGGGCCCGGGTCACGCTCGTCTCGCCCCGGCAGTCGCGCTCGGTGCGAGCCGGCGAGAGCTACGCGTCCGACAGCGAGCGGATCCTGCACTTCGGTCTCGAATCCCCGGGGGATTCCGAGGCGCAGTCGGTGGAGATCGAGATCCGCTGGCCCGACGGGTCTACGGAGCAGCAGGGTGTGCTCACCGCGCGCCGTACCTGGCTCCTCCGCCGCGGCTCCGCGCCGGTCGCCCTCCCGCCGCCATGACCGGGTTCGTGCTCGGAGCGCCGGCCTCTGGCCGGCATCGCTCGCCCGGGGCGAGCGAAACGCTCACGTTTCGGCGGAATGCCCTCGCGGGGATCGCCCTCGCTCTTTTCGTTTTCGGCGTAGCCGCCACAAACCAGCCTGCCGCCGATGTCCGCGCCCGGATGGAGCGGGCCATCGCACTTCTTGCCGCCGAGGAAGTGGATCGGGCGATCCCGATCCTCCTCTCGGTGGTCGACGAGGTTCCCTTCCACGGCCCGGCTCGATTCCAGCTTGGCGCGCTAGCGGTGGAACGGGGTGAATGGGACGTCGCTTCGGACCACCTGGGAGCCGCGACCCGCTCTTACGGCCCCGACTCTCCCGAGGGGGCGATTCCGGTCCAGCGTCCCGGGCTCGCGTGGGCGCTCTACGCCGACGCCCTGGGACAGACAGGCCGGCTTGAGGACGCTCTCGAGGCCACCGCGCGCTCGCTCCGCATCGCTCCGACCTACCTGCCCGTTCTCCTGGTTCGGTCCAACGTCGCGCGCCGCCTCGCCGCTTCGGAAGGCGCCGATCCGGTGACCGGGTCGCGGGAAACGCTTCTCGAAACGAGCCTCGATGCCGCGAGAAAGGCGACGGAACAGGCTCCGGACCGGCCGGCTCCGTGGACCGCACTGGCGCTCGCGGCCGACGAGGCCGGGATCCCCCAGCGCGCGCAATGTGCGGCCCGGGTGGCGGCCGATCTCGCCCCGGACGATCCCCGGGCTCTCTTCCTCGTCGCCTGGAGTTCGGTCGCGACGGCGCCGGAGGAATCCCTGGCGGCGGCAGAGCGGGCGTTGGCGGCCGGACTCCGCGACGAGCCGTCCCTCTGGATGACGCTCGGCCGTCTCCGCGCCTTCCGGCTGGACATGGAGGGGTCGCTCGATGCCTACCGGGAGGCCCTGCGTCTCGATCCGGCCAGCACTGGCGAGATGGCGAGCGTGGCGCTCGATGCCATCGTCGCCGGCGGCGACCCGGAACTGCGAACCCTTCTCGAGACCCGGGCGGCGCACCGGCCGGACGCCCTGAACACCCGGTTCGCGCTCGCGAAAGCCGCGCTCCGGGAGGGAGAGGTGGAGCGCGCGGCGGGTGAACTCATCCGCCTCGCGGAGACGGCCCCGGACCACGCTGCAATCCTGACCAGCCTCCACGCCGCGCTGCGGCGGGCCGGAGACGCGCCCGCCGCCGAAGCGGTGCTGGTGCGTCTCGAGGAGGTGAAGGCCGCTGAAGCCGAAGCCTGGGAACGCGCCAATGCCACCGAGAGCAGACGCCGGCAGGCTCGCGAAGCGGCTTCACGCGGCGACCTGGAGGCGGCCGTCCGGCTGTGGGAGGAAGTGCTCTCCGGGAGGGAGGCGCCAGGTATCGGAGCCACCGCGGAACTTGCGGACGACCTCTCGGAACTTGGACGCGCGCTCGTCGCGCTTGGGCGGCACGGCGCGGCGCTCGCCGTGCTCCGGCGGTCCCTCGCGCTCCGTCCCTTCGACTCCGAAACGTTGTCCGGGGCGGGGCAGGCGGCGCGCACGGTCGGAGAGAACGAGGCGGCCGACCTATACGCCGCCCGCGCTCTCCTCACGAAGCCCGATTGCCGGTAGCGGCGGGAACCTGGGGCCCACCTTTCGGGTACGGCACCCTGATTGCTCTCTGCGATGGTTTCCCGTGCGCGCCGCTGTTCCACGCGGGCCGAAACACTGGAAGAACCGGGCGGTTTCGGCGAGAATCCCGCCCTTCAATCCACAGAACCGAATCCTGTGAACCAAATCTCCGGAGATTCTCCAGGGAGAAGCTCATGATGCATCGTTTCCGCTTTCCACGGCCGGCAGGGTTGGCGCTCGGGATCCTCATCCTGGCGTTCGCGCTTCCGGCCGCTTCCCTCGCCCAGGACGGGCTGATCCGCGGCACGGTCACCGACGACAGCGGCGGCGTGATTCCGGGCGCGACCGCGACGCTCCTCAGCGACGCCATCATCGGCGGCTCCCGCACGACGGTCACCAACGAATCCGGCGTGTTCCGCTTTGCGGCGCTTGCAGCCGGCGACTACGCCGTCGAGATTTCGCTCGGCGGGTTCGACACGGTGCGCTTCGAAGGGGTCCGGGTCGGGCAGACCACCACTGCGACCCTTGACGCCACGCTGAACCTCTCCGGCGTCACCGAAACGGTCCAGGTCGTCGCCGAGGCTCCGCTCCTCGACGTCAGCTCGAACGCCTCCATCACCACCTTCAGCGCCGAGCTGGTCGAGGAGCTGCCGACCGAACGGAACTTTTACGACTACATCCACATCTCGCCCGGAATCAGCCAGATGAACAGCGGCGGTGGCGGTGACCGGGCGATCGCCTTTGGCTCGAACCAGCAGTCGAACTCCTGGAACATCGATGGCGTCGAGACGAGTGCACCGGAAACCGGCTCCTCCTGGGGCGATCCCAACGTGGACATGATCGAGGAGGTCGAGATCATCGGGATCGGCGCGCCGGCCGAGTTCGGCAACGCCACCGGGGGCACCTTCAACATCGTGACCAAGAAGGGCGGCGATGTTTTCAGCGGGTCCGGCAACTACTTCTACCAGAGCGACGCCCTCACCTTCCCCGAGATCTACGCGGACGCCGGCACCGGGGAGCCGGTTTCGGCGGGAAGCCCGGACGCGTTCGCCTTCGAGCGCGACAACTTCGCGGACGCAACCCTGACGCTCGGTGGGCCGGTCATCCGCGAGCGCATGTGGTTCATGGTCGGCGGCCAGTACTCCCGCGACAGTTCCTGGGAAGCCGGCAACGACCCGGCGGCTGCGACGGCCGACAACAGCGAGAACGACAAGGTCACCCTGAAGCTGACCACAAAGCTCACCGATCGGCATGAGATCTTTGTGAACACGCACCTCGAGGACTGGGCCTTCATCGGTGGGAGTTCGCCAAACGTCACCGCATCGGCGGCGTTCGTGGAGCGGGGCGCCACCGTCACGTTCGCGGGAGGTCTGACCAGCACGCTTTCCGACACCACGATCTTCGAAGCCCGCTACTCGCAGTGGACAGCGAGCGACATCCACGACTCGCCGACCGGCAGCTTCGACATGCCCTTCGTCAACTACGACGCGGAGCCTACGACGACGTACGAGGGTGGGATCACCTATCCGTGGGACTACCGGACCTGGAGCAACCAGTTCAACGCCAAGGTCACGCACTACGCGGACGACTTTCTCGGCGCGCAACACGAGTTCCGCTTCGGCGTCCAGGTCGCGCGGGGCGTCGCCGAGACCGCTGTGGCGGCCGGACCGAACAGCGCCTATCAGTACCAGTCCGGCGGCTACCTCTACCAGGTCATCCAGGAGCCCTACCGCTACGGCGGTATCTCCATCGACCGCGCCGTCTTCATTGACGACACTGTCACGATCGGCGACCGGCTGACCTTGAATCTCGGTCTGCGGCTGGACCTGAACACGGGCGACATTCCCGAATACGAACTCCTGGGTGTTCCCGGCGAAGGCCAGGAAACCGAGTTCACGGCGATCAACGCGGTGTCCGTGTCGGGGAATGCTCCCGGAACCCCGGGAATCGTCGATTGGAAGCTGCTCAGCCCTCGGGTCGGTTTCACGTTCCGCCCCGACGAGGAGGGCCGATCGGCCATCAAGGGCTTCTTCGGCATCCACTACGACCAGAATGTCATCGGGAACTGGGATGCTCCGGCTCCCGGGGTGACACCGTGGCAGCTCTATGCACTCAACGACGACGGAACCCTTGGCGATCTCCTGTTCGCGACCACGGTGGACGATCTGGCGCAACCGGACAACCTGCTGGCGCCCCGCTCTTACCACTACACCGCTGCGTACGAGCGGGAGATCAGCAACAACATGTCGGTAGGAGTGCAGTACGTCCACAAGTACACCGACCGGATGGTGGGCTGGTCCATCCTCGGCGGCCAATACGAGAGCATCCAGTGGGCCGACCCCTACACCGGGGCGCCGATGACCATCCTGAGCCAGACCGCGCAGCCGACGCTGGTGAAGGGGAATTCACCGGGTGACTTCCCCGGGGCTCCCGGCAAATACGAGCAGACCTACGACGGGGTCCTGTTCCACTTCGCGATGCGCGACGCGGGTCTCTGGAACATCCAGGGTTCCTACACCTACTCGAAGTCGCATGGCCTTATTCCGCGTCCGTGGTTCGAGTCCCAGAACAATCCCTTCTACGGGAGCACGACCGGACAGGATCCGAATGCCTATCTGAACCTGAACGACGGACAGCGGCTCCAGGGCGACCGGCCGCACATGTTCCGATTGCAGGGAGTCCTGTTCCTGCCTTGGGATTTCTTGCTGGCGGCCAACGTAAACATCGAGAGTGGGAAGCCCTTCTCCCGACAGGTCAGGGCGGCGGGAGTCACCGAGCAGCCGGCGAACAACATCATCGTCGAGCTTGCCGGTTCCCGCGAGGGGCTGGCACATCCGCAACTGAACGTCGTGGATCTTCGTCTCGGGAAGCGGATCGACATGGGGGACGTCACCGCGAAACTGGACCTCTACCTCTACAACGCGCTGAACAGCACCGCCAGCATCTGGAACCAGAGTCTGCGGCTCGAGACTCCGGGCGAGCAGTTCATCCCGTCGAGCTGGGTGGAGCCGCGCCGGATCATGCTGCTGGCCGGCTTCGTGTTCTAGTCTTTTCCAACCCTCGTTCCCGGGGGACCGCCCGGCAACGGGCGGTCCCCTTTTTCGTTCCCGGGTGCCGGGGTCGACGGCATGCCCGGTCCGCGCCTTGCTTGCCCGATCACCCTGAGAGTCTCGCTCCGTTGCCACGCGACACGCCCACCGTCCGCTGGTTGGCTCTAACCGCCGCGCTTGCGATGCCTGGGCTCCTGTTCGCCCAGACGGATGGCGCCCTGCACGGCCGGGTCACCGACCCGGATGGAGCCGCATTGACCGGCGCTGCTGTCACCCTCGAAGGCGGCACCATCGTCGGCGGAACGCGATCGACAACGACCGCCGCATCGGGCCGTTTCCGTCTCGCGGGGCTCTTTCCCGGGGAGTACGCCGTGGAAATTGCGCTCGCCGGGTACGTAACGACTCGATTCGAAGGCATTCACGTCAGCATCACTACCTCGGCGCGGCTCGACGCGGTTCTGCGGATCGGGCCTGCTCGACAGGAAGTGCTCGTCGTCGATGCCGCTCCGTTGCTCGACGCCGCCACCAGTCGGTCGGTCACCAATTTCACCGGTGCGCTGGTTCGCGACCTGCCCACCGAGCGCAACTTCCACGACACCATCCAGGTGGCGCCCGGCACCACCCAGGTGAACAGCGGTGAAGCGGGGCGTGGGACCGTCGCCCTCGGCTCGAGCGTGCAGTCGAACTCGTGGATGATCGACGGAGTGGAGGCGAGCGCAGCCGAGACCGGTTCGGCGTGGCTGGACCTGAACGCGGACCTGATCCAGGAAGTCCAGATACTCGCGATTGGCGCTCCCGCCGAGTACGGCAGCTTCACCGGGAGCGTCTTCAAAGTCGTGACGCGTCGAGGGGGCGCGTCCTCCAGTGGCGCCGCCAACTATTTCCACCAGAACGACGCTCTCACCTGGGCCGAGAACTACGCCTCGTCACTGAACGGCGACCCGGTTCCGGCCGGTGACCCCGACGGGTTTGCCTTCGAGCGGGACCGCTACGCCGAGGTCGCGCTGACCTTCGGCGGCCCGGTGATCCGGGAGCGGTTGTGGTTCATGGCGGGTGGCCAGTACTCCCGCAAGAGTTCCTGGGCGCCCGGAACCGATCCGGCTTCGGCGAGCCCGACCCGCTCGGAGGGAGACCGGTTCAGCATGAAGCTGACCGGGAACATGGGCAACGCGCGGGAGTTCTTCGTGAGCGGGCACGTCGAGAACTGGAACCAGCTTCGTGGCAGCACCCCGAGCGTGGCCCCTTCGGCAGCCTTCGGCGAGCGGGGAATGACCGCCGCCTGGACGGCCGGCCTGACGAGCACCGTTTCGGCGAACACCCTCGTCTCGGCACGGTACGGGGGTTGGTACGGGACCGACATCCACGATTCCCCGACCGGCAGCTTCGAAGTGCCCTTCGTGAACCGCGACGCCAAGCCGGGGCCGACCTACACGGGCGGGCAGTTGTACCCGTGGGACCACCTGACCTGGAGCAACCGGTTTCGCGGCCGGGTTACCCATTACTCGGATGACTTCCTCGGGGCCCAACATGACTTCCGCTTCGGGGTTCAACTCGCTCGGGAGAGCGCCGCCACGGCGGTAGCGGCCGGGCCGAACGGCGCCTATCAGTACCAGGCCGGCGGCAGGATCTACCAGGTTGTGCAGGAGCCCTATCGCTACGGAGGCGCCTCCCGCGCCCTGGCCGTATTCGTGGACGACACCCTTGCGGCAAGCGACCGGTTCAGCCTCGATCTTGGCCTGCGGCTCGACGTGAACCGCGGGGAGATTCCGGGCTACGACTTGCTGGCGGTGGCCGCAGCGGGACAGACCAGCGAATTCACTGCCATCAACGCGGTTTCCACCGCCGGCAGCGCGCCCGGCTATCCGGGCGTCGTGAAGTGGACCACGCTGAGTCCGCGGGTCGGCTTCACGCTACGGGCGGATGAACGCGGCCGTTCAACCTTCGGCGGTTTCTTCGGGATTCACTACGATCAGAACGTCATCGGAAACTGGGAGGCCCCGTCACCCGGAGCGACCCCATGGACGCTCTACTCGGTGAGGTCGGACGGAACGCGTGGCCGTCTGCTGTATCGGCAGAGGGTCGAGGAGCCGCCGCAGCCGGAAGATCTTCTTCCGCCTCGCTCGTACCACTACACGGCGGCCTACGAACGCCAGATCGGAGACGGCGTATCCGTCGGGGTGCGCTACGTCCACAAGTACACCGACCGGATGATCGGCTGGTCCATTCTGGGCGGGCGGTACGAGCCCATCGAGTGGGCCGATCCGTACTCCGGGTCGCCGATCACCCTGTTGAACCAGATCGCCTCGCCAACCGTGGTGAAGGGCAACAGCCCGGGTGATTTTCCGGGTGCTCCGGAGCAGTACGAACAGACCTACGATGGGCTGCTGTTCACCTTTGCCGCCCGGGACGCGGGTGTCGGGAGTCTCCAGGGCTCCTACACGCTCTCGAAGTCGGAAGGCCTGATTCCACGGCCCTGGTACGAATCGCAGAACAATCCCTTCTACGCGAGCGGGCAGGGGCGGGATCCGAACTCCTATCTGAACGCCTTTCAGCGCCTGCAGGCCGACCGCCCGCACATGTTCCGGTTTCAAGGTGTCCTGCTCCTGCCCCGGGACTTCGTGCTGGCGGTGAACGCCAACTTCGAGAGCGGAAAACCGTTTTCGCGGCAGGTGCGGGCTGCCGGGGTGACGAGGCAGCCTGCCCAGGACTTCATCGTTGAGCCCGCGGGATCGCGCGCCGGGCTCCGCCACCCGACGATCTGGTTGCTGGACGTTCGCCTTGGCAAGCGCTTCGCCCTCGGAGACGTGCGTTTGAAGCTGGACGGGTGGCTCTACAACGCCCTGAACAGCACGGCCAGCATCGGGAATTCCAGTCTTCGGCTGGAGGATCCGAGTGAGGACTTCGTCCCTTCGCGCTGGGTCCACCCGCGTCGCCTGATGCTGGTGGTGGGCGTCGCGTTCTAGATTCTCGTCCCGTCCTCCAAGGCAGCGACTACCGCTACGCCCCACCCGTCCCGTATGCTCGCCAGCCCTCCAATCCCTTGCCCCCGGGAGGTCCCCGAGATGTTGAAGAAGCTCCTGTTACTGACCGCTCTGCTCGTCGTCAGCGGTGGAGCTGCCGCCCAGGAAACGGAGTCGGCAGCGACGAAAGAGTCCCGCTGGGAGAGCAGCCACTCGATCGAGATGAACGGCGAGACCGTCGAGTACGAGGCGGTGGTCGCGAACACCACGCTGACCGGAGAGGACGGGGAGCCGGCGGGCAAGCTGTTCTACACCGCGTACTTCCGCACGAACGGCGCGCCGGCCCAGGAACGGCCCCTGATCTTCGCCTACAACGGGGGCCCGGGATCGGCGTCCTTCTGGCTCCATATGGGGATCATGGGACCGCGCCGGGTGGTCACCCCCGAGGTCGGACCGCAGGGAGCGCCCCCCTATCCGCTGGAGGACAACGCCTACACCCTGCTCGACATGGCGGACATCGTGATGGTGGACCCCATCGGCACCGGGTTCAGCTACCCCGTCGGTGACACGGAGGGGTCCTACTACTGGGGCATCGACGAGGATGCCCGTTCGCTCGCGCAGTTCGTCCGGCGCTTCCTGAGTGAGTACGACCGCTGGAACTCGCCCCGCTACCTGCTGGGCGAAAGCTACGGGACCACCCGCTCGGCAGTGCTGGCCAGCCACCTCCAGCGCGCCAACATCGACCTGAACGGCATCGTGCTGGTCTCGGTGGTCCTGCAGTTCAACACGATCCAGTTCGCTCCGGGCGACGACATCCCCTACATCGTCAACCTCCCGTCCTACGCCATCACCGCGCGCTACCTGGACCGGCTCCCCGGTGGGTCCCCCGACAACCTGGAGGCCTTCATGGCCGAGGTGGAGGCGTGGTCGCTGAACGAGTACGCGACCGCGCTCCTCGCCGGCACGACCGTCGATCCGGCGAAGCGCGCCCGGGTGATCGATCAGATGCACCTCTACACCGGCCTCAGCAAGGACTTCATCGACAAGTCGAACCTGCGGGTGACCGCTCCCGCCTTCGAGGCCGAGTTGCTGCGCGACGAGGGACGCATCGTAGGACGGCTCGACGCCCGCTTCACCGGACCGGCTGGCGACGTGCTCGGCGTCCGCCCCTCGCACGATCCGCAGTCCTCGGCGATCAGTTCGGCCTACACGTCGGCGTTCAACAGCTACCTGCGCAGTGAACTGGGCTACGACGGGGACCGCGAGTATGTGCCCAGCGGCGCCACCCGCAACTGGAACTGGGGCCGGCTGCGCGGCGGGGGCGTCTTCGGCCGCGGCGGCGGGACCCCGAACGTGACGCCCGACCTCGCCCGCGCCATGAAGCGCAATCCGGACCTGAAGGTCCTCCTCGTCAACGGGATCTACGATCTGGCCACGCCCTACTTCGCCGCGATGTGGTCGGTGGAGCAGATGGGGCTCCCCCCGGACCTCAGGGCCAACATCGAACGGGCGGACTTCGCCGCCGGCCACATGATGTACGTCGAGGAGTCGCTCCTGCCGCAGTGGCGCGAGGACGTCGGCGGGTTTATCGAACGGACTTCGGGACGCTAGCCAGGTCGGCTCACGCGAACAGCGCCCTGACCCGCTCGGCGACCACGGCGTCCTGACCGGGGCGGAGCATCCAAGTCGAGATGCGGAGCTGTCCCTCTCCCGAGCGGGAGACCGCGATCGGCGGATCGCCTTCGAGAAGCCGGGCGACCGCGTCTTCCGAGGTCACGCCCAGGTCGCCCTCGTTCCAGTTCACCACCACGTGGGGGACGTGGTTGGCGATCTCCGGCACGTGGGTCTCCAGGGAGAGGCCGCTGACGCTCCCCAGGACCCCGGAAATCAACTCGGCGCGGGCGTCCAGGGCGCGACGCTCCGCGTCGTGGTCAAGCGAGACGTAGCGCTCGACCGCCGCCACCAGGCCGACGATCTCCTCCTTGCCCACCTTCATCCCTCGGCCGATGCCGCCGAAGGGGCTGATGGCCTTGCGCGCCGCCCGGATCAGGTCGGGGCGTCCAAGCAGGAGTCCGGTGGCCTGCGGACCCATCAGCCCCTTGCCGCCCGAGAACGCCACCATGTCGAAGCCCTCCTCCACGTAGGTGTGGAGCCGCTCCGGAGGCGGGATGTCGGCGGCGGCGTCGTTCAACGTGGGGACGCCATGCGCGCGGGCCACTTCGATCCACTCGGCGCGGCCGATCTGGCCCCGCGGGTCGGCGAAGTTCAGGAAGAACATCATGGCCGTCCGCTCGTTGATCGCCGCTTCCAGTTCCTCCCGGGTATCCACCCAGACGATCTTTGCCCCCACGAGTTCCAACTGGGCCTGGTAGCCGGTGAGGTGGGCCCGCTGCTGGATGACCTCGTTCTTCATCCCGGTGGTGTCCGGGAGCATCCGCAGCTTCTCGTCGTCGTCGCCGGCGATCGCCGCCGCGGTCCCGCAGGTCATCGCGGAGGCGGCCCCCGCCGAAATCATGGCCGCTGGCACCCCGATCAGCCGGGCGATGTGGTCGCCGGCGCGTTCCTGGAGTTCGGGCAGGGGTACGAAGTTGCGGGACGCCGCGACCATGGCGTCCGTGACCTCGGGCGGCATGAGGGACCCGCCCAGGACCGTCACGGTACCGATGCCATTGATCACCGGCTCGATTCCCAGCCGCCGGTAGACCTCCTCCGGCGCCGCGGGGGTGTCGGCCTCGGACCCGGATCCACAGGCCGCGGCTCCCAGTACAGCGGCGGACGCGCCGCCCTGCAGCACGCGCCGCCGGGTCAGCTTCACAGGCATGTTTCCGTCCCCCTCTTACGAACGCTGGCGGTAGAGGATGCCGTCCCAGCGCGCGTCGCCCTGTTCTCCGTAATCGTGCGGCAGTTCGCGCCAGTCCCGGCGGGTCCTCCCGTTTCGGTCCCATTCGAGCCGTCCGTCCTTGAAGGTCATTTCCGCCACCAGTCTTTCGGATCCGGCCTGGCGCGCGCCGAAGCTGTCCACAAAACCGAAGTTACCGGTCTCTCTGTGGAGCACCGCGATGTCCGCCGTCGCTCCGACCGACAGGTGTCCGATGTCTTCGCGTCCGACAGCGAGGGCCGGCTTCCAGGTGGATTGCGCGATCACATCCTCCAGGGTTTCCCCGAGCGCCAGGAACTTGCTCATGGTCGTGATCTGATCGTGCATGCCGGAGTTCATGGAGCCGATGTGGAGGTCGGTCGAAATCGCGTCCGGCGGGAAACCGGCCTCGAGACAGCGCGCCGCCACGCTCCACCGGAAGCTGCGGCCGCCGTGCCCCACATCGAAGAGCACGCCTCGTTCGCGGCCCGCGAAGAGGCCGGGGTTCGGCGTGCCGTCCGCGAGCAGCTCGCGCCGGTTCCCCGCGTAGCAGTGGGTGTAGATGTCTCCCCGGCGGAGCTTCTCACCGAGCAGGGCTTCGAGCGGGCGCTCCGGGTGATCGTCCCCGAAGTCCACCATCAGGGGAAGACCCGCCGCCTCGCCGGCGCGAAGCGATTCGTCCACCGCAAACCAGTCCGCGGCGGCGTAGTGGGCGGTCTTGATCCCGACGATGACATCGGCGTGATCGCGCGCGAGGGCCGCGGTCGGCGCGGCCTCCATGTCACTCCGGTTCTGCTCGATGTCTCCGCCCCGCATCCCTTGGCCGACGATGTTCAAGAGCGCCAGTACGCGCGTCCGGGCGCGGCTGATGACGGTCTCCCGGAAGGTCTCGAAGTCCCGCCAGCCGGCGCACCCGGCGTCGAGAACGGTGGTAACGCCCGAGTGGAAGGTGTGGCCGTCCGGATAGAGGCTGCTGTCGCCGACGAGCGATCCCGGTTCGTTGGTGCCCGCGAACGCGTGCACGTGCAGGTCGAAAAGCCCGGGCGTGACGTAGAGCCCTCCGCACTCCACGACCTTGAGGGCCCGTCCCGGGTCGATGGCCTCGGCGACCGCGGCGACCCTGCCGTCGTGCACGGCGACATCGCGGACCGCGCTCAACCCGTTCCGCGGGTCGATGAGGTGGCCACCCTGCAGCAGCAGGTCGACTTCGGGCTCGCTGGCCGAGCGGGCCGAACACGCCAGCGCGAACGCGGCGGAGCCCGCCAGGAACTCCCGGCGTGAGAGACCCGCCTGCGGTCGGTTCATCGGACCCGGCTATTCCCGCCAGGGGAAGGGCGGGCGCCGCCGGTGCCAGTCGGTCTCCCGCTGGAACGCCATCCCGAAGTCCAGCACCGCCTGGTCGTCCATCGGCGAGCCCACGATCTGGAGCGACAGCGGCAACCCGTCCTCGTCGAATCCGCAGGGGATGGCGAGCCCGGGGTGGCCGACCAGGTTCGCGATGTAGTTGAGCCGTGGCGTGGCCCCGCTCACGTCGTCCGGTGGCTCCCACTCGTTGCGCGCCGGGATCGGCCAGCCGTCCCGCACCACCCGGAGCGCGGCGCCGTTCGGCCAGGTCGGGGCGATCACCGCGTCGTAGCGGGAGACGATCTCGTCGGCCTCGCGCACGAGCTGGTTGCGGACCCGTTGCGCGGTCAGGTAGTCGGCGGCGGGGAGCATCCGGCCCGCCATCCAGCCGGCGCGCCGGTCCTCGTTGAACGAGAACATCTGTGCCGCGCGCCCGTCGTCGAAGAGGGACCGGAAGTTCGTGCCGCTCTCCACGGTCACGATGGTGGTGAAGAGCGCGCCGGTGGGAAAGCGGGGCAGTTCGATGTCCTCGATCTCCACGCCCATCTCCGCGAACACGTCCAGCGCTTCCTGGAACACGCGGCGGGTGGTCTCCGACTGGGAGAGCAGGAACTCGGACCGGTGCACCCCAAGCCGCCGGCCGCGCATCGAACCCGGGTCCGCCCGGAACTGGAAAGGGCGGTCCGCCGTCGAGGTGTCCCGGGCGTCCCGGCCGGCGATCACCTCGAGCACGTGCCCGCAGTCCTCCGCGGACCGGCCCACCGGACCGATCTTGTCGAGGCTCCAGGAGAGCGCCATGCAGCCGAACCGGCTCACCCGGCCGAACGTCGGGCGGAGTCCCGAAGCGCCCACGGCGGAGGCCGGGAAAACAATGGAGCCGCCGGTTTCGGTGCCGATCCCGAAGCCGATCAGGCCCGCGACCGCGGCCGAAACCGTCCCGCTCGACGATCCGAAGCTGGTGCGGTCGAGCTTCCAGGGGTTGAGCGCCGAGCTGGTGTTGCCGCCCGCGAACTCGCCGAGCGAGTTCTTGGCCATCATCACCGCGCCGGCTTCCTCGAGCCGGTCGATGACGGCGGCGTTCCGGTCGGGAATACGGTCCCGGAAGATGCCCGATCCCCAGGTGGTGCGGATGCCCCGGGTGTCGAGCAGGTCCTTCACCCCGTAGGGAAGCCCGTGCAGGATGCTGCGCGGGTCGCCGGCCGCCAGTTCCCGGTCGGCGCGCTCGGCGGATTCGAGGGCGTGGTCGCGGGCGATCGTGACCATGGTGGCCAGCTTTCCCTGGTGGTCTTCGCGCGGTTCGCTCGGCAGGTCGAAGGGGGGGACGTCCAGTTCCTCCGCGCGGTCGAGGTACGCCCGGGTGAGCTCGACGGAGCTGAACGATCCGTCCCGGAGGCCGCCCGCCAGCTCGGAAACGGTGAGGAAGAAGGTCGATTCCTCGATTGCCATGAGTCAGCCCCGGCGAAAGATGGTGACCGGCGGTTCGTCGGGATCGAGCGGGAACTCCCTCAGCGTCCGCTGGACGTTGATCATGTTCGCGACCGCCCGGCGGAGCCGCTCGAGTTCCGCCGGATCCCCATAGATCCCCCGCGGCCCCTGGTGGTCGAGCAGGGTTCCCACCGTTTCGGCGGAGAGTTCGCCGGTGTCCTCGACCTCGGCGCACGCCTGCTGCCAGAGCGCGCCAGCGGTGGACGCTGCGGCCAGCGCGGCGAAATCGCGGCGGCGCATGGTGGGGGCTACAGGCTGTTCATCGCCTCCGCGATGTTGTCGAGGGCCACCTGGATCAACTGCCGCGACGTGCCGAGGTTCATCCGGACCCAGCCCTCGCCGCCGGGGCCGTAGTTCGACCCCGGGTTGGTGTAGACGCCGGCGTTCTCGACCAGCCAGCGGACCACGATGTCCTCGGGCGTCACCTCTTCCTCCTCGGTCTCGGTGGCCGCCGCGGCCTTCTCCGCCGCGCCGATCGCTTCGGCGACCTGCGACACGTCCAGCCAGGCGAGGTAGGTGCCCTGCGCCTTGCTGTACTTGACCTGCGGGACCTTCTCGCGGAGGTACTGCTCCACGAGGTCGTGGTTGCCGTCGAGGTAGACCAGCAACTGGTCGAGCCATTCCGCCCCGCCACGAAGCGCCGCATGATGCGCCACCACGCCGAGCGTGTTGGTCTGCGCCATGTGCTGATCCTGGACCTTCTGGAAGTACTCCGGATTGGTGGAGTGGAACCAGGCGACCTTCATCGCGGCGAGACTGAACGTCTTGCTCCCCGACTGGAAGGTGACGCTGTTGTCCACGACCGCCTTGTCGGGCAGGGTGGCGAAGGGGGTGTACTTCTGTCCCTTGGTGACGAAGTCGCAGTGGATCTCGTCAGCCAGCACCACCACGCGGCGCTCGAGGCACAGTTGGCCCAGCCGCATCAGGTCTTCCGGCGACCAGCAGTTTCCGGTGGGGTTCTGCGGGTTGCAGAGGATCAGGGCGTCCGTCTCCTGCGAGATCCGGGACTCGAGGTCGTCGAAGTCGAGCCGGTGGACGCCGTTGTCGATGATCAGCGGGCTCTCTTCCGCGAGCGTGTGGGACTCGCGCAGATCGGTGTAGAAGCCGCTGTAGGTCGAGGTCGTCAGCAGCACCCGGCTGCCGGGCCGCGCGAACGCCTTGAGCGCCGCGATCAGCGCCGGGTGGACGCCGTCGGAGAGGGCCATCAAGTCAGGATTGATCTCCAGCCCGTGGCGCGTCCTGTTCCAGTCGAGGATTGCCGGGAAGAAGTCCTCCGGCATCTTGAGGTAGCCCCAGTTCTCGTGCTTCACGCGGTCCATCAGGGCCTCGGTGATGGCCGGGGCGCACTTGAAGTCCATGTCGGCGACGCCCATCGCCACCTGGATGTTCTCCGCGCCGTGCCGCTCGATGATGGTGTCCCACTTGGCGCAGTCGGTACCGACCCGGTCGTAGGGAGTGTCGAAGTCGAACTGGCCGGACCCGCCCTGCACCGCGGCTCCCGCCGTCACCGGGTGGAGCAGCGAGGTTCCCGACGTCGCCGCGCCTGCGAGCGCGGTCGCGCCGGCGCCCTTCAGGAACGCCCTGCGGTTCAACCAGATTCCTTCTGACATGCATCCACTCCTCGTAGGCCCCGCGCCGTCGAACCGGGCCAGGGCGGACGGGCGACTATATTCGGTTTCTCGACGGGCCTGAACTGACGGAACCGGCGAATCCCACCCCTTCGCGGGACACGACACCCCCCTAGACTTCGAAACGCGATGCGCCGTCGACTGCCCGTCCTGACCTGGAGTCTGGTTGGCCTGTGCGTCACCGTCGTCCCCGGGTTCGCGCAGGTTCCCTCCCCCGAGGACATTCTCGGTTACCCGATGGGAGGATCGGTCACCGACTACGGTGGGCTCTATCGCTATCTCGACGCCATCGAGGATTCACCGCGGCTCCGGATCTCCACATTCGGCGAGACCTTCGAGCACCGCGAACTGATCCTCCTGACCATCAGCTTGCCCGACAACCTCGCCCGGCTGGAGGCGATCCAGCGCGACACCCGGCGGCTCGCCGACCCGCGCGGGCTCGCCGCGGACGAAGCCGAGGCGATCGTCGCGCGCACCCCCGCCGGGGTCTTCCTCAACTACGGGAACGACGGCAACGAGTCCGCCGCTTTCGAGGCGGCGCTCTGGATGGCCTGGGAACTGTTGTCCGGCCGGCACGACGCCTTGCTCGAGGATCTGGTGGTGTACGTCGTCCCCGCCTCGAACCCGGACAGCCACGAGCGCTTTGCGGCCTGGTTCAAGGCGACCGCCCGCTGGCCGGACGGCGACCCCGACCCGAACGCGGTCGAGCACCGCGCCCCGTGGGGCCTGTCCACGAACAACAACCACTACCAGATCAACCTGAACCGGGATTCGGTCTGGAGCACCCAGCCGGAGAACCGGGCGCTCGTCCGGCTCTACCTCGACACCCGGCCCATGGTGTTCGTGGACCACCACGGCGAGACGGACTCGTTCATCGGGCCCTGGATGGCCGAACCCCTCCACACGGTGCTCACGGAGAACCAGCGCGACTGGCTCGTGGAGTACGGCCGGGCCATGGCCGCCGACTTCGCGTCGGAGGGTTTCCCCTATGCGCCATGGGAGTTCGGGCAGTTCGACCCGGGTTACTGGGACACGCTGCCGAACTTCACCGGCTCCATCGGTTTCACCCTGGAGACGACGGGCGGCGGCTGGCGGGGGTTGCGTCTGGCCCGCGCCGGGGGCGGCGAATACACGCTGCGGGACGGCATCGAACAGCATCTGATCGCCGGCCGGAGCGTGCTGGAGCTCACCGCGGCCCATCGGGAACGGCGGCTCCGCGACTACCTGGCCTACCGGCGGGAGGCGCTCGACGCTGAGGCGCGTCCGGGCGGATGGGTGATTTCCGGAGCGTCCGACCCCGCGCGGCTCGACGCCGTGCGCGGGGTCCTGCTCCGGAACGGCATCGAGGTACGAGAGACGTCGTCCGAGGTGACGGTGCGGGCCGCCCGTCCCATGTTCCCGCGTGCCGGGCCGGGCTCCGAGATCACGCTTCCCTCGGGAAGCCTGGTGGTGCCCGGCGCCCAGCCCGAAGGCCGTCTGCTCCAGGTGCTGCTCGAGCAGGACGCCCGCTTCAGCGAGGAGTTCCTCGACTACGTCGACCAACACCGGGAGCGCCGCTCCGATCCCTCCTTCGGGCATCCGGACATCTGGACGAGCGCTGACGCCTTCTACGACATCACCGCCTGGTCCGTCCCGCTCACCTACCGGCTGGACGCCTGGACGGCCGGCGCCGCCGACCTGCCGCCGCCCGACGCCTCCGAGATGGTGGTCCTGGAAGACGCGGTCGCCGAGCCGCCGCCCACGAAGGGAGAGTTTCGCAACCGGGAGGCGGGGTACGGGTTCCTCATCGGGGGAGACAACGATCACGCGGTCCGCGCCGCCGCCTGGCTCCTTGAGGCGGGGGCCCCCTTCCGCGTGGCCACCGCGGCGTTCGAGATCGGCGCCGAGAGCTTCGGCCGCGGGGCCCTGCTGGTCTTTGGCGGCGAAGCTCCGGACCTTCCGGCGCTTCGTTCGGGGCTCACCGAACTGGCCGCGACCGGAGCCCGCATTCTCGGAGTGGACGATCCGCTGACCACCTCCGGCCCCCATCTCGGATCGGATCAGTTCGTCCAGGTCGCAAGGGGACGCGTCGCCATGGTGATGGGCGGCCCGGTGCGCCCGTCCGCCTACGGCAGTCCGTGGTACCTCTTCGAGCGCCGGTTCGGCCTTCCGTTCACCGCGCTCTCGTGGGACCGGCTGGCGACCGCGGATCTTCGCGGTTACCGGGTCCTCATCCTCCCGGACGGCAGCTACCCGGATCCGGGAAGCGACCTCGGCGCCAGGCTGGTTCTCGACCACCTCGAGGAGTGGACGGGCCGGGGCGGCGTGCTCATCGCCATGCGCGGGGCGTCGGCGTGGCTCGCCGGAGAGGACGTCTCCTGGACCCGGACCCGGCTCAAGCCCGGGTTCGCCTCGAAATCGGCATTCATGACCGACGGCGGCCGCCCCGATGATCCCTCACCGGATGCGGAAGAACCGGAGCAACCCGCCGAGGTGATCCCGGGCGCCATCCTCCGCGCCGTCCCGAACCCCGAGAGTTTCCTGAGCTTCGGCTACGAAGAGCCGTTCCCGGTGATGGTGTGGTCGAGCCTCGCCTTCGAGCCCGACCCGGCGGTCGCCGCCGCGGTGCGTTTTCCCGACGATCCGGACGAACTGCTCGGCAGCGGCTTTGCCTTTCCCGACTCCCTCGCCCGTCTCGCCGGAACCCCCTACCTCGTCACCGAACAGGTCGGATCCGGACGGGTCGTGCTTTTCCTCGACGACCCCAACTTCCGCCTCTTCTGGGACGGCCTCACCCGCCTCTTCATGAACGCCGTCCTCTTCGCCCCCAGCTTCTAGCTAGCGCGCCTCGGAGCACCGGCCTCCGGCCGGCATCGACCGCCGATAGGCGGGCGAAACCGCATGCCGCCGACCACCCGGACGGCGCACCGGCTTGGAACGCCGGCTTCAGCCGGCACACCCGAATTGCGGCGGCCATGAACGCCGGATGATCGCGTCCGTTCGGCGTGTCGACTCGCCGAAGCCGACGCCGTCAGCGCTCGCCGAGTTCCGCGGCCGACAATCCCACCTGCACGATCCGCCGCTGATCCACGCCAGCGACGCCGACGTACTGGAAGACCGCACCGTCGAGCACTCGGGGCGCGGCGTCCTGCACAACCACCGGCTGGTCTCCGGTCAGGAGGGCCGCGAACGGCGCCGCCTGCGAATCCGCCTCGGGATCGGTGGGGAACGTGAAGTCCACGCCCTCGACGTTCGTGAACGCGATCTTGCCGTTCTCGTCGCTCACCCAGAACTCGGAAATGACGGTCTCGTCGGCGATGCGGCTCAGCACCGCGTTGATCGCCTCCCGATCCATCCCCGCTTTCAACGCGGCGTCCACGAAATGGGCCGTAAGCGTGGCCTCGGCCACCATGTGTTTCGAGACGGCGTTGTCCGCCGCCGGCTGCTTCATCCCCATCGCTGCACCTCCAACGAGAGCAAGTGCCGCCACCGAGGCGGCCGTCCATCGCAACATTCTCATATTCGGTCCTCCGAGTCTCCGCAAGTATCGCTTGGCGAGCGAGCCCCGGGACGCGGGAGGATCAGGGATGGAGCTGACGTCCGGTGATCCCCAGTTCCCCGGCGTGGGGTTTCAGCGCGCCCACGATGAACTCGATGTGTTCTCCGAGGTCCACACCGAGGAGCTCGGCGCCAAAGCGGCATTCATGCCGTTCTACCTTGGCCGCGAACCGCTTGTCCTTCAGCTTCTTCTTGACGCTGCGGGCGCCCAGGGTCGAGATCCCTTCGGGCCGCACCAGACAGCACGCCACGATGAAACCGGTGAGTTCGTCGCAGGCGAGGAGCGCCTTGTCCATGGGCGACTTCCACGCGACGCCCCACTTGGTGTAGTGGCCCGAGATCGCGTAGGCGATTTCCTCCTCGCCGCGCTCCCGGAGCCAGGCCACGATCCGGTTCGGATGGTCCTCCGGCCACTGCTCGTAGTCCGCGTCGTGGAGCATCCCGGCGATGCCCCACACCTCGGGGTCCGCGTCCGGCCCGCCGTAACGCCCGGCGGCCGCGCGCATGACGATCTCCACGGAGCGTGCGTGGTTGCGGAGCGAATCGGTCTCGCACCAGGTGCTCAGGTGCGCCCAGGCGTCGTCGCGGGTCATGCGGACTTCTTGCCCCCCGGGGGACAGCAGGACTCGATGCTCCACTTCCCGGATCCCGCGGCGGCGATGAAAAGGAACAGGAAAGCGAAGAGCGCCGCCAGTTCCCCGTCGTTCTGGATGGGCAGCAGCCCGTCGGGCTGGTGGCGGTAGAAGTAGGCGACCGCCATCTGCCCCGAGGCGAGGAACGCCGCGATCCGGGTCTGGTAGCCGACGAGGACCAGCGCGCCGGTCACGAACTCCACGATCCCGGCGGTGTTGTAGAGCCATGCCGGGGAATACGGGGTGCCCTCGCCGAACAGGAACCAGACCGCCACCACGCCGTGGCAGAAGAACAGGAAGCCGACGACCATGCGCAGGAGCGCGTAGGCTGTCTCCTGGTGTTGGGAAAGAACGGTCTTCATGGAGAGCTCTCCTTCATTCCGCTTCCGGAAGCGCAAGCGCCACGAACTCGGCCGGATGGTCCGGCGCGCCGACCGCGACCACGATGAACTGCCGCCCGTCCACCAGGTAGCTCATCGGGGTCCCGGACTGGTTCGCCGGCAACTCGAACTCCCAGAGGATCTCCCCCGTGGCCTTGTCGTGGGCCCGGAACATCGGGCCGCCGCTGCCGAACGCGGCGAACATGCCGGACCCCTCCCCGGCGAAGAGGAGCGTCTTCGTCACCAGCAGCCCGCCGCGGTCGGACTGGCCGGTCCGCCCCAGTTCCACCCCTTCGAGCGCGGGATGCTCGCGGATCCACTCCGGCGTGTCGCTGTTGGGAATCTGCCAGAGGATCTCGCCGCGGTTCAGATCGAGCGCGGTGATGAGCCCCCACGGGGGCTTCAGCAGCGGCAGGCCCTGCGGACCGCCACCCTCGGGCAGCCGGATCTCCCGGCGCGTCCCTTGAACGAAGTCCATCGTGGAGCGTTCCGGGTCGTTCTCGAGCCCGAGCACGTTCACGTCGAGGCCCGAGGACACGTACACGATCCCGGTCTCGGGGTCCGCCGCAACGCTCGGCCAGTTCGCCCCGCCGAGCGCGCCCGGCACGGTCAGCGTCCCGCGGTTCCCCCGCGGCACCATCACGGTCGGCGGGGTGAAGAGCGGGCCGAGGGTGTAGAACCGCGCGATCTGGAGCGCCTGTTCCTTGAGTTCCGGGGTGAGGTCGATCAGGTCGTCCTCGCTCACTCCCTGCCGCTGGAAGGGCGGCGGCTTCGTGGGGAAAGGCTGGGTGGGCGCCGTCTTTTCGCCGGGCACGGTGGATGCCGGCATGGGGCGTTCCTCGATCGGCCAGACGGGCTCGCCGGTGCGGCGGTCGAGCACGAAGGTGAACGCCTGTTTGGTCACCTGGGCGAGGGCCGGGATCTCCCGGCCGTCCACGGTCAGGTCGAGCAGGATCGGGGCGGTGGGGAGGTCGTAGTCCCAGATCGGGTGGTGGACCGTCTGGTAGTGCCAGCGCCGTTCCCCGGTCGCCACGTCCAGCGCCACCACGCTCTGGGAGAACAGGTTGTCCCCCGGACGGTGCCCCCCGTAGTAGTCCCCGGTGGGGGCCTCGGTCGGCAGATAGACCAGCCCGAGCTCGGGGTCGGCGCTCATCCAGGCCCAGACGCCGGTGTTCCCCGTGGTGCGCCAACTGTCGTTCTCCCAGGTGTCGTTCCCGAACTCCCCCTCGCGGGGAATCGTGTGGAACGTCCAGAGGAGCTCCCCGGTCCGGGCGTCGTAACCGCGGACCGGCGACGGTGCGTTCTCCGGCGACGGCGGAGCACTGCCACTCACCAGCGCCGCCCCCACGACCACAACCTCTCCGACCACCGTGGGCGGCGAACCGGAGCCGATCGCCGCGGTCTCCAGGTCCACCTCCCGGCCCAGGTTGCGCCGCAGGTCCACCATCCCGTCGAGGCCGAAACCCGGGATGAGCCGGCCCGTCTCGGCGTCGAGCGCCACCAGCCGGTAGGCCGGGGTGACCAGGAACACCCGCGCCGTCTCGCCGTCGCTCCAGAACGCGACCCCCCGTCCGGATGTCTGCCGGGGCGCCGACTCGCCGCGTTTCCCCTCGTCGAGGCGGTAGGTCCAACGCGTCTCCCCCGTTGCGGCGTCGATCGCCACCGCGACCCGCCGGGCGCCAGCAGTGACGTAGACGACCCCGTCCAGCATCACCGGGGTGGCCCGCAGGTTGAAGTCGGGGCGGGGCCCGAAGTTACGCGAAGTCCAGCGCCAGACGATCTCCAACTGGTCCACGTTGCCGGCGTGGATCTGGTCCAGCGGGGAGTAGCGGGTCGAAGACAGGTCGGCCGCGTAGTGCGGCCATTCCCCGGGATCGCGGTCCTGCGCGAACGCCGGGGCGGCGAGCGTCAGCGCCGCCGCGAGCCCGATCAGTCTCCGGAGTACCAAATCCGGTAGATCGCGCCCGCGCGGTCGTCGGAGACCAGGATGTCTCCGGAGGGCAGCTCGAGAACGTCGACAGGGCGGCCCCAGGCGCGCTCGTCGGGTTCGCCGATCCAGCCGGTGACGAAGTCCTCGTAGGCGGTCGCCACGCCGTCCTTGTTCCGCACCAGGGTCAGGCGGTAGCCGATGCGTTCGGTCCGGTTCCACGAGCCGTGTTCGGCGACGATCGCCTGGTTGCGGTACTCCTCGGGAAACTGGTCGCCCCGGTAGAAGGCCATCCCGATGGCGGCGACGTGGGGACCGAGCTTCTGGGTCGGCGGCTCGAACTCGTCGCAGGACCGGTCCCGGCCGTACCACGGATCGCTGACGTCCCCCGCGTGGCAGTACGGGTAGCCGAAGTGCTGCCCGGCTTCGGTGAGGATGTTCATCTCGCCGGGCGGGTTGTCGTCCCCGAGCCAGTCCGGGTTGTTGTCAGTGAACCACATCGCTCCGGTCTCGGGGTGCCAGTCGAACCCGACGGACATCCTCACGCCGCGCGCCGCGACCTCCAGCCCCGAGCCGTCGGGCTGCATCCGGGCGATGGAGGCGAAGAGCGGATCCTCCGACGCGCAGCGGTTGCAGGGCGCCCCCACCGGGACGTAGAGCATCCCGTCGGGCCCGAAGTCGATGAACTTCCAGCCATGGTGGCGCATGTCGGGCAGATCGTCGGTCACCACCACCGGCTCGCCTGGATCGGCCAGCCGCGACTCGATGCCGTCGAACCGGAGGATCCGGTTCACCTCGGCCACGAAGAGGTTGCCGTCCCGCATCGCCACCCCGTTGGGCATGAAGAGGTCTTCGTCGAGGGTATGGAGTTCATCGGCCTCCCCGTCGCCATCGTTGTCGCGAAGCGCGTACACCCCGCCGGACGCCTCGCGGGTCCCCACGAAGATCGTGCCGTTGTCACCCCGGGCCAGCGAGCGGGCGCCGGGAACCCGGCCCCAGACGGCGATCTCGAAACCGGGAGGCAGCGCGAGCCGTTCCAGCGGGAGCGCCGGCGGCCCTCCCTGGGCCTGGGCGACTCCGTCGCTCGAAGTCCCGGGACCGGCCCCGGAACATCCGAAGCCGCCGAGCAGGATCAGGGAGAGACCGGCAACCGCCAGCCGAACGGGGTGCGTGCGCATGGGCGTCAGTTTGCCGCGTCGGCCCGGGGGATCGCCTCCACCAGCATCCCCAGCGCGTTCTGGAGCGCCCGGTTGGCGCTGCCGTCGAGCGACCCCTCGTAGAGCCCGAGCCGCGCGATCACCATCTCGTGCTCCGGGACGATGATCGTGCTCTGGCCGCCGGCGCCCGCGAAGCTGAACGTGCTGTTGGGGAGCGCGGGGAAGCGCTTCTCGCCGCCGCGCGGCGGGTTGTTGATCCAGATCAGCCCGCCGTAGATGGGCCGGCCGTCAGCCTCCCAGGAGGGCGCCACCGAGGTTGCGAACTCGACGAATTCCTCCGACAGCACGCGCTCGCCGTTCGGGGCCATCCCGCCGTCCAGATAGAGCTGGCCGAGCCGGGCCCAGGCCCGTCCGCTGCCGAAGCCGTAGCCGTTCAGCAGGAAGTTGCCGTGGGGATCCCCTTCCGCGACGAATCGGTTGGCGCCGATCTTGTCGAAGAGGTGCTTCTGCGGGAACTGGTGGTAGTTCTCGCCGCGGCCCTCGACTCCGAGGCGCACGATGTGGTTCGTGAGGACCGGGTCGCAGTTACGGTAGCGGCCGACCGTGTTGGGCGCCCACTGCGGCGCCCGCTGGGTCGCCCAGAGGTGGGAATCCACGGTGCTGGTGTACAGGTAGAGGTGGTCCGGATAGCCCATCGTCGCTTCGTCCCACTCCGGATCGCCGGCGTTGAGGCAACGGAGTCCGCTGGACATCTGCAGGATGTCCTGGATGCGGATGGTCCCGCGCACGTCGTTCGGGTCCTCGTGCCAGGCGTCGATCGGCGCGAGCTGGTCGAGCGTGTAGTCCCCCTGGGTGATCAGGATCCCCGCCAACGTCGCGGAGAGGCTCTTGTTCATGGACCAGCTCTCGAGCGGGGTGTCCTTGGTGATGCCGTCTTCTTCGCGATACCGCTCGGCGACCAGCCGGCCCCGGTGGAGGACCACGAAGGCCAGCGTCATCGCGCCTTCCTCGAAGGCCGCGTCCACCGCCGCCTCGAGCTTCTCGGCGTCCACGTCCTCCGGCAGCGGCTCGTCCGGGAGCACGTCGCCCATCGGCCAGGGGTCGTCCTGGTTCACCGTGGAGGTCACCGGCACCGTCTCGTAGAAGGGGGCGTCCTCGCCGATCGGCAGCGTGACGCAACCCTGGTCGCCGTGGTGGACCGCGGTCCGCGTCACGCCGGTGTCCGTCGTGATGTGGACCCGTCCGTTGTCCATGTCGATCTCGCGTCCGGGGAGCCGGTCGCGGTACCGGTAGCGGGAGGTGAAGCCGCCGATCTGATGCTGGGCGGCCTCGAAATCGAGACCCGTGAGGAACACCGCCGAGCACAGCACCTTGGCGAAACCGGACGCCTCGTGCTCGATGAACACGGCGGGATCCAGAAAGCCGCGCGGCGGGTGCTCGCGCTCGGTGTCAAGCTCGTACTGGGCCGAACGGAAGACCAGACACTCGTTGAGGCTCATGTCATCCGTGCAGGGCTGCTCCATGAACGGTTCGTCCCCGCCTCCCGCGCAGCCGAAGGCGAACGCGAGCAGGAGCGCGGCGATGAGCGGGAGCGCGGGATGCCGCCGCAGATTCGTCAACTGATGATGCATGGATCGTCTCCTCCCGGCTGCGGGATGGATGCGGGAGCCTCCCCTGGTTCCGCGATTCGCCGGACCCGCGATTGTATGGCCGATACTTTCGGCGCTGCGCCCTGACCATCATGCGTGAGAACACGGCCTACCGCCCCCACGTCGTCCTGGTGGGCGGTGGCCATTCCCACGTCCAGGTCCTGCGCCGGATGATGATGCGCCCGTGGCCCGAGGCGCGGGTGACGGTGGTGCTCGACACGCCGGTCGCCGTCTATTCCGGGATGGTGCCCGGGTTCGTCGCCGATCAGTATCGGGCCTCGGAGCTCGAGATCGACGTGGTCCCGCTGGCCCGGCTCGCGGGCGCCGAAGTCGTCCTCACACCCGCGGTGGGCGTGGACCCGCCGGACCGGCGCATCCGGCTCGCGGGGCGGGCTCCCCTCGCCTACGACTTCGTGTCCTTCGACGTCGGCAGCACCGTGGCCGGACTCGACCTCCCCGGCGTCCGCGAGCGGGCCCGCGCCACCCGGCCGATCGCGCGCCTGGTGCGGGAGATCGGGACGCTCTCGACGTCCTTCCTCGCCCACGCCGCGGACCGGCCGTTCGAGGTGGTGGTCGCCGGGGGAGGCGCCGGCGGCATCGAGCTGGCGTTCACCGTCCGGGAGCGGCTGCTGGCGGCGGCGCGCCGCGCCGGGGTCGAGCGCGCGCTCCGGATCACGCTGCTCCAGGCGCTTCCCGAGGTCCTCACCGGGTTCCCGCCCTCGCTGGCGGTCCGGGCCCGCCGCAATGCCGCCGCGCGGGGAATCTCGATTCGCACCGGCGCCTGGGTCGCCGCCGCCGAGGACGGCGGGGTCCGGCTCGAGACCGGCGAGGTCGTTCCCGCCGATTCCCTCATCTGGGCGGTGGGAGCCGGCAGCCTGGACGTCTTTCGCGATTCGGGGCTGGCGCTCGACGAGCACGGATTCGTGCTCACCCGCCCGACGCTCCAGACGCTGGGCGACGACCGGATCTTCGCGGTCGGCGACTGCGCGACCCTCGAGGACTGGCCGGCGACCCCGAAGGCCGGGGTGTACGCGGTGCGGCAGGGGCCGTTCATCGCCGACAACCTGCGCCGGGTGGTCGCCGGCCGCCCGCTGCGGCGCTACCGGCCGCAGCCCGATTTCCTCACCCTCCTGAACCTCGGGGACGGCCACGCGCTCGGAGCGAAGTGGGGAACGTCTTTCGAGGGCCGCTGGGTGATGGACCTCAAGGACCGGATCGACCGGAAGTTCATGCGGAAGTTCCAGGTGCTCGACGACGGCGGCGGGACTACCAGCGAGTTCTCCCGGATGGACCGGACGGCGATGGAGGCGATGGTGTGCGGGGGCTGCGCGGCGAAGGCCGGCCAGACCACCCTCGACCGGGCGCTCGGCCGCCTCCGTGAGGAACTGGGCGCCGGCAGCGCGAACGGCAGCGTTCGCCTCGGTCTCGACCAGTCCGACGACGCCGCCGCCTTCGCAACGCCGCGCGGCGACGTGGTGGTATCCAGCGTGGACTGGTTCAAGGCGTTCAGCGGCGACCTTTGGCTGAACGGCAAGATCGCCGCGGCCAACGCTCTGTCCGATCTGTTCGCCACCGGCGCCGCCCCGCGGTACGCGATGGCGCTCGTCAACCTCCCCGAGGACGAGACCCCCGAAGCCGGCGCGGAGACGCTCTACCAGCTCCTGGCGGGCGCCCGCTCGCTCCTCGACGAAACCGGGGTCGCCCTGTTGGGCGGCCACACCACGGTCGGTCCCGAGTTGACGGTCGGCTTCTCGGTGGAAGGGCATCCGATCGGGGATCGCCTCCTGACGCTCGACGGCCTCGAGGCCGGGGACGGGCTCTATCTGACCAAGCGGCTCGGCAGCGGGGTCGTGCTGCGGGGCGTCATGCTCGGCCAGGGAAGGGGCGCGTGGCTCCAGGCGGCCACCGCCCAGATGGTGTGTCCCAACCAGAAGGCGGCCCGGGCCGCGGTCGCGGCGGGACTGCATGCGGCCACCGACGTGACCGGCTTCGGCCTCATGAACCATCTGGCCGAGATGCTGCGGGCCAGCGGCTTGGCGGCCGAACTGGACGTTTCAGCGCTGCCCGCTTTGCCCGGCGCCGAGGCGCTCCTCGGTTCCGGCCTCCGCAGCACCGCGCACGAGGCGAACCGCAGGATCGCGAAGGCGATCCGGATCGAGGCCGAGGCCTCGCGGCATCCCCGTCTCGAGTTGCTCTTCGATCCGCAGACCGCGGGCGGTTTCCTTGCGGGGGTGCCCGAAGCCCGGTCCGAGGACTTCCTGGGCCGGCTCCAGGACGCGAACGTCGAAGCGGTCCGGATCGGGACCGTGGTTCCCCGCTCCGAGGACGGCGCGGTGGCTACGATTCGGAGCGCGTGAGCGCGTGAATGCCGGTTTCGACCCTCCGCTTCGTCAAGATGTCGGGGGCCGGCAACGACTTCGTGGTCGCGGACAACCGCGGCGGCGCCATCGAAGAGGCGGAGAAGCCCCCGCTCGCCCGGCGGGCGTGCCGCCGCAAGCTCGGGATCGGGGCCGACGGCCTGATCCTGATCGAGCGCGACGGGCGGCGGGATGCCGACTACGTGATGCGGTACTTCAACGCCGACGGCAGCGAGGGGGAACTCTGCGGCAACGGGACCCGCTGCGCCGCGGTCTTCGCCCGGGAGATCGGAGCGGGCGGGACCTCGCAGCGGATCGCGACGCCGGCGGGCGTGCTCCGGGCCGACATCCTGTCCGGTTCGGCCGCTGCGGCAACGGTGCGGGTGGCGATGGCCAAGCCGGGTCCCATCCGCCGGCTCCGGCTGTCCGATCTCCCCGGTGGAGAGGCCGAGCTGTTCGCGCTGGAGGTCGGCGTTCCGCATGCCATCGAGGTCGTCCCGGACGTCGGAGTCGTGGACGTGGACCGCCGGGGCAGCGCGATCCGGCGGCATGCGGTTTTCCCGGCCGGGGCGAACGCCAACTTCATCGCGCTGGACGAAGGTTCGGGAGAGATCCGGCTGCGTACCTTCGAGCGCGGCGTCGAGGCCGAATGTCTCGCGTGCGGGACGGGAGCCACGGCGGCGGCTACGGTGGCGGATCGCTTCTTCGGTTGGCCCGCGGCCGTCCCTGTCCGGGTGGCGAGCGGCGACCTCATCCACATCGACGGTACCGGTGACGCGCCGCTGATGGAGGGCCCGGTCACCCGGGTCTTCGAGGGCGCCTTCGGCCTCGGCCGTGCGTCCACACAACCCCCCGCGGAGCGACCCGAAGGCCGATGACGCGGTCCGGCGCCCGCCGTCCGCTCCTGGCCGCCGCCTTCGTCTTCGGTGTCGCGGCTGCCGGGTGCGACGAAGGTTCGGACGGCCCATCGACGTCGCCGACCGCTCCGGACCCGGCTCCCGCGCCCACCGCCCCGCCCCCCATCCGCTGCGCCGAGGAAGGGCGCGTCCTCGAGTTCGGCTTCTTCGCCGCCTACGAGCCGATCAGTTACCGCGGTGACCCCGACCCGGCGTCGCCGGCCTTCGACGAGCACCGCGGCTACGAAGCCGATCTCCTGAGCGCGCTCGAAGCGATGGACGGCGCCGGCCTCTCCTTCAACCGCCGCGGCATCGATGTCTGGCCGGGGATCTGGTTGCTTCCGGCCACCGCGGAGTTCGACCTGGTGGGAGGCGGCATCACGATCCTGGAGGAGCGCACGCGGGATGCGTCCGGTGCCGCCGCGGTCGCGTTCACGTCGGGACACATCGTGTTCCGCCACTCGCTCCTCGTGCGGGCCGCCGACGCCGCGACCCTCCGCGAATACAGCGACCTGACGAGCGAGACTCGCGTCGGCGTCTCGCTGGAGACGACCGGCGAGTCGCGGTTCCTGCGGATCGTCGGCCTCATCGATGACAGCGGCGTGCTGCTCGCGGGAACCAGCGTCACCACCCCCGAAGGGGTTGTCGTCGCCGACGGCACCGACGCCTTTCGTATCGCCGCGAGCGGGTCGTCCGCGAACCTGGCCGGACGCAGCCACCTGGAGCCGCCGTCTCCGGGTTATCCGCAGGTCGTCTTCTTCGGCGCCGAGTCGCCCCGGTCCGAGCAACTGCTGGCGCTGGCCACCCGGGAAGTGGAGGCGCTGGCGGGCGACGAGATCGGGAACCGCGTCGCGGAAGCGGCGTCCGACGGCTTCTTCGTGGTGACTGCCCTCGATACGGAGGTCGAACTCGGCGGATTCGCCGTCGACCAGGGCGAGGATGTCCTGCTCGCCTGTCTCGACGACAAGCTGGACTACCTCACCGACCAACGGGACATCGGTTACGCCGAGTGGCTGGACAACCCCTCGGTGTTCCTGGAACGCGCCCAGGCCTGGTCGCCGTAGCAGCCCGCCCGGGACCGCCGGTCTTCAGACCGGCAGGCCGGCCGGAGGCCCGCAAGCGCGCAGGGCTCCACCTTCAGACGGCCCACTCGGCTCGGAACGCCGGCCCCGACATCGATGGGTGCAGACGCCCGCCGGCCCCGGTATCGATGGGTGCAGCCGCCCGCCGGCTCCGATATCGATGGGTGCGGACGCCCGCCGGCCCCGATATCGATGGGTGCGGACGCCCGCCGGCCCCGATATCGATGGGTGCGGCCGCCCGCCGGCCCCGATATCGATGGGTGCAGCCGCCCGCCGGCCCCGATATCGATGGGTGCAGACGCCCGCCGGCCCCGACATCGATGGGTGCAGCCGTCCTGCCCGGCGACATCCAAAACTGGGCCACTTGGCGACAGACAAGACCGGGCCACCCCTGCGAGCGGGCGCGGGAGATGTGGGATGAGTCGGGAGGCCGCTCCGGTCAGCCGCGCCGCGTTCCGATCCACCGATGCACGGCGGACCGGTACTGCCGGTAGGCGTCGCCGTGCTTCGAGAGCAGGTATTCCTCCTCCAGCCGAACCTGGATCTTGATCCCGATCCAGGCGGCGACGAAGGCGCCGAAGCTGAGAGCGTTCGGCGCCACCAGGAAGAACCCGCCCACCCCCGCCAGGAGGCCGAGGTAGATCGGATTTCTCGACCACGAGAAGAGCCCACGACGGACGAGGGCCGTCTTCTCGGAGGAATCGACTCCCATCCGGAAGGAGGCGGCCATCTGGGCCTGGCCGATGCCGATCCAGACGATCGCGATGCCGGCGACGATGGCGCCGGTCCGGTGAACGGCCTCGGTCTCCAGGTACTGGATGGGGACCAGCCACGGCTTCCATCCCGGCGCGAAGGCGTAGACCAGACTGATGAGCAGCCAGGTTCCGATGCTCGCCTTCAGAACGCGACCCGTTGCCTCGAACACCGAGTCGTCCGCTTGCAGCTTCACCGGGTTGATTCCCGTTCTCCGGCGAACGAGCAGCGCTCGCACCACGGTCATCCCGTAGAAGGCCAGCAGCAGGAGGAGGAGCGTCATCTATCGAATCACCGTTCAGGAGCAGGCGCGCCGCAGCGCGTCCAGGCCGTCCGGCGCGGGGTTCCCCTCCTCGTCCACGGGCGGCGAGACGATTAGCGTCGTGACTCCCGCTTCCCGGTAGGCGGCGACCCGTTCGGCGATCCGCGCCTCCGTACCGACGAGGCAGATCTCGTCCACCAGGCCATCCGGGACCGCCGCCGCCGCGTCGTCCTTTTTTCCGTCGAGGTAGAGGTCCTGAATCGTCTTCGCCGCGGCTTCGTAGCCGTAGCGGCACGCGAGCTGGTTGTAGAAGTTGCGCTTCCGCGCCCCCATGCCGCCCACGTAGAGCGCGATCCCGGGCCGCAACCGGTCGCGGAGACGGGACAGATCGTCGCCGAGGGCGCAATCCACCATCGGGGCGACTTCGAGCGGCGCCGGGAGCTCGCGGCTCGCGGCGCCGGCGGCGAGCGCGGGGCCCCAGATCTCAGCCGCCTGTTCCGGCGAGTAGAGGAACGGGAGCCAGCCGTCCGCGATCTCCGCGGTGAGGGCCGTGTTCTGCGGACCGATCGCGGCGACGTAGATCGGAATCCGGGCGCGGCGCGGCCGCAGCATGAGCTTCAGCGGCTTTCCGAGCCCGGTGCCGTCCGGCATCGGGAGCCGGATGGACTCCCCGTCGTACTCCAGCTTCGCCTCCCGGCGAAGGATGCCCCGGAGGACTTCGACGGTCTCGCGGGTCCGGGTCACCGGCTTCGCGAACGGGACGCCGTGCCACCCCTCCATCACCTGCGGACCGGAAACGCCCAGGCCGAAGATCAGCCGTCCTCCGCTCAGCATGTCCAGCGTGGCCGCGGTCTGCGCCAGGAGCGCCGGGGTGCGCGAGCCGATAGGGAGGATGGCGGTGCCGAGCGCGACCCGTTCGGTCCGGGCGCCGATCCAGGCCAGCAGGCTGACCCCGTCGGAACCCCACGCCTCGGACACCCAGACCGAGTCGAACCCCACGGCCTCCGCCCGCTCGGCGAGCGCCACCGGGTCGGGCGAACCCTTCGTCAGGTAGCCGAGTTCGAGACCGAGCTTCACGAAGCGGCTACCGGCGGGAGCGGCGCATCGCCGGTTTCCGGGGTGCGGCCGGTGGCGACTCGACACCGTTCCTCGGACACATGCTCTCCAGCGTGCATTCCCGGCAGTTCGGATTTCGGGCGGCGCAGACCGCCCGGCCGTGCAGGATGACGCGGTGGCTGAAGTTGGTCCATTCCCGGCGCGGGACGAGCGCCATCAGCCGCTGCTCGGTGTGCGACGTGTTCTTCTTCGGTGCGAGGCCCAGTCGATGCGAGATGCGGAACACGTGGGTGTCCACCACCACGCCTTCGTTCTTCCCGAACCAGGTGCCGAGGACCACGTTCGCGGTCTTCCGGGCGACGCCCGGCAGCGTCAGGAGGTCCTTCATGTTGTCCGGCACCTCGCCACCGAAGTCGTCGCGGATCCGCTGGCAGGCGCCCATGATCGAACGGGTCTTGTTCCGGAAGAAACCGGTCGAATGGATCATCTCCTCCAGTTCGTCCGGGTCGGCGTCGGCGAAGTCATCGGCCGTCGGGTAGCGGGCGAAGAGCGCCGGGGTCACCATGTTCACCCGGCGGTCGGTGCACTGCGCCGAGAGGATGGTGGCGACCAGCAACTGGAGTGCGGAATCGTGCAGCAGCGCACACTCGGCCGCGTTGTAATCCTTCGCGAGCACCCGGACGATCCGTCCCGCGCGCCGCCGGAGGGCCCTTTCCGCCGCCTGGCTGTCCGGAGTTTGCTCGTTCCCTGCGGCCCGGGCCTTCTTGCGGGACGCGGTTGGCACTAGCTGCTAGGCAAGCGGCGCGTCCGCCGGAGGGGAAGACGCCGTGGCGTAGCGGCGGCGGGGCATGCGTCCCGCGAGCCAGGACAGGCGTCCGGCTTCGACGGCGAGCTTCATCGCCTCGGCCATCTTCACGGCGTCCCGGGCCGCCGCGACCGCGGTGTTCAGGAGCACTCCGTCGGCGCCCAGCTCCATCGCCACCGTCACGTCGGACGCGGTTCCCACCCCGGCGTCCACGATGACCGGGACGGACACCGCTTCGCGGATGAACGCGATGTTGTTGCGGTTCTGGATCCCGAGACCGGAGCCGATGGGCGCTCCCAGCGGCATCACCGCGGCGGCGCCGGCCTGCTCCAGCTTCTGGGCGACCACCACGTCGTCGCTCGTGTAGGGAAGCACCACGAATCCGTCAGCGACCAGTTCCCGGGTCGCGATCAGGAGTTCCTCGTTGTCCGGATAGAGCGTCTTCCGGTCGCCGATGACCTCGAGCTTGATCCAGTTCGAGAGCCCGGCCTCGCGCGCGAGGTGCGCCGTGCGGACCGCTTCCCGGGCGGTGAAGCAGTCGGCGGTGTTGGGGAGCAGCGTGTAACGGTCGCGGGGGATGTAGTCGAGCAGGGTCTCCTCGGCGTCGAGGTCCACCCGGCGGACGGCGACCGTCACCATCTCGCACCCGGAAGCGGCGTGACAGTCCCGCATCAGCGGAAGCGACGCGTATTTGCCGGTGCCGAGGATCAGGCGGGACCCGAAGGTGTGCCCGCCCAGCGAGAGCGGGGTGTCTTCGACCGCGGCCACTTCAGCCACCACCCACGAAACTCACGATTTCCACGCGGTCCCCCGGTTTCAGGACGGTGGTCTCCTGATCGGCGCGGCGCACCAACTGCCCGTTGAGCTCGACCGCGACCGGGCGGCTCACAAGTCCGAGCGCCTCGAGGGCGCCCCGCACCGACGCCGGCTGCGGCACCGCGCGCTCCTCCCCGTTGATGAAGAGGATGCCGGCCGGGTTCGGGGGAGCCGCCGGGCCGGATCGTTCGCTCTCGGAAATCATGCGATGGTCCAGGAAGGGTACTTTGTGGATAGGCCGGATTCAGCCCGAGGAATCAGCCCCTTCCACAAGGGCCTTGAGGGCCGCCAGCAGCTCGTCTTGTTCTTCCGGCGGAACGGTGCGCAGGTCGAGGAGCACGCGGTCGTCCACGATGCGGGCGACCACCGGGGGCTCGTTCCGGAGGAGCCGCCGGCGGATCGCTTCCGCCTCGGCTCCGGCGCGGGAGAGAGCCAGGCAGCGGGTCGGCAGGCCCGCGCCGGGGGCCGCCCCGCCCCCGATTCGCGAGGCCTCGGCAACCACTCCGACAGTCCAGCCGCTGGCGGGCTCGAGGGAATCGCGCAGGCGTTCCGCGGCCGCCGCAATCTCCTCGAGCGGCCGCGCGATGGCGCGGATCACCGGGATCTCGCGGCTGGCGCGTCCGGTCAGGTGGCTCCAGAGCGTCGCCTGGAGTCCGGCGATGGCCATCTTGTCGGGGCGCAGCGCCCGCGCCAGCGGATTCCTGCGACAGGTGCGGATCGCCTCCGGCGTCCCCAGCAGGATTCCCGCCTGCGGTCCTCCGAACAGCTTGTCTCCCGAGAAGATGACGAGGTCGGCGCCCGACGCGACCCGATCGGCGAGGGTCGGTTCGTCCCCGGCGCCGTCCACTCCGAGTTCCGGCAGCGGTTGCAGGTTGCCGCTGCCGAAGTCCTCGATGACGGGGATCTTGAACTCGGCTCCCAGCGAAACGAGGTCGGCGGTGGACGCCGCCTCGGTGAAACCGACGATCCGGAAGTTGGACTGATGCACCTTGAGCAACGCGCCGACCTCGCCTTCGTTCCCGGTGATGGCCCGGCGGTAGTCGTCGATGCGCGTCCGGTTGGTCGTTCCGACTTCGACGAGCCGGGCGCCGCTCTTCTTCAGGATGTCGGGGATCCGGAAGGAGTCTCCGATCTCGACCAGCTCGCCCCGGGACACCACCACGTCCTTGCCGGCGGCGAGGGTGTCGAGCGCCAGCAGGACCCCACCGGCGGCGTTCCCGGTGACGGCCGACGCCCTCCCCGGAAACATGGCTTCGAAGAGGCCGCCGAGGTGTTCCTGGCGGCTCCCCCGGGCGCCGGACGCGAGATCGAACTCGAGGTCGGAGTATCCGCTCGCGGCGCGGAAGACTGCCTGCGCGGCGCGCTCGGAGAGCGGCGCCCTCCCCAGGTTCGTGTGGACGACCACGCCGGTGGCGTTGATCACCCGCCGGAGGTCCGGCCCGGCGGCCCGGTCGAGCCGCGACTCCACGGCCGCGGCGAGCCACGTCTCCGGATCGCGGGAGAGGCCTGCCGGAACGGCCGCCGCGCGCACGGCCCGGCGGAGGTCCGAGATCTCGGCTCGGAGAGCGGTTGTGACGAGGGGTCTCCCGAAGCGGTCGGCGAGGCTCCGGAAGCGCTCCGTCTCCAGAAGCCTCCCGACTGCGGGAAGCTGCGCGAGGGCTTCTGACTGGCTTTCGGACACGGAATCGGGGCGCCGCGATGCGGGAATCCGGCGGCGGCTCCCAAGAGTACTCGTGGGTCCCGCGCCCCTGTTAGCATCCGCCGCCTTCCGGCCCATGAGTGATTCGCAAGACCCCACCAACCACCCCCGCCGAGCCCTGCTGAGCGTCAGCCGCAAGGAGGGGCTCGACGCCTTTGCCCGGGGGCTGGTCGAGCGCGGTTTCGAGATCGTGGCCAGCGGCGGTACGGCGCGTTTTCTCCGCGACTCCGGTATCGCGGTGAGCGAGGTCTCCGAGGTCACCGGACATCCCGAGATCCTCGACGGCCGCGTCAAGACCCTCCATCCGCGGATCCACGGCGGGATCCTCGCCCGGCGCTCCCGCCCCGACGATCTCGCGTCGCTCGCGTCGCTCGGCATCAGGCCCATCGACGTGGTCGCCGTCAACTTCTATCCCTTTGAGGAAACCCTCGCCCGGGGAGCCGGAGACGACGAGCTGCGGGAGAACATCGACATCGGCGGTCCCTGCCTGGTGCGCGCGGCGGCCAAGAACTGGCCCGACGTGGCGGTGGTCGTGGACCCGGTCGAGTACCCGGCGGTGCTCGCCGCTCTCGACGATCCCGACCCCGGCGTGGGCCACGCGCTGCGCCGCCGGCTGGCGGGGGCGGCATTCGCCGCGACCGCGGCCTACGACAAGGCGGTGGCGGGTTCCTTCGCCGGAGACGGCGCCGGGGAGGATTTCCCCGAGCGGGTGTCCCTCGAGTTCGCGCGGGTTGCCGAACTCCGCTACGGCGAAAACCCGCACCAGACGGCCGCGCTCTATCGCGATCCGGGAACCGGGCCCGCCGGGATCCCGGGCGCCCGGAAGCTCCACGGCAAGGAGCTCTCCTACAACAACATTCTGGATCTCGATGCCGCCGTACGGCTGGTCGCGGACCTGGCGAACTCCCGTGGCGCCGGCGAAGCCGCCGCGGCGATCATCAAGCATTCGAACCCGGCCGGCGCTGCGGTGGCGGACACGCTGCTGGAGGCGTACCAGGCCGCGCGCGCGACCGATCCGGTGTCCGCCTTCGGCGGCATCGTGGCGCTGAGCCGCGAGGTGGATCTGGACACCGCGAAGGAGATGGCCTCGACCTTCCTGGAGGCCATTGCCGCTCCCTCCTTCCATCCGGACGCCTTCGCCCGGCTGCGGCGGAAGAAGAACCTCCGGCTGATCGAGATGCCGGACCTTCGCGGTTTCGCGCCCGGAGGGCGTTACTTCGCCCGGGTTGCGGGCGGACTGCTGGTCCAGGATTGGGACCGCGGCGACGAGGAATCGGCGTATCGGGTAGCCACCCGCCGGGAGCCCTCGGAGGTCGAATGGGAGGGCCTGCGGTTCGTCTGGCAGGCCGCGAAACACGTGAAGTCGAACGCGATCGTGGTGGGGCGGGGCAGCGCGCTCGTGGGAGTGGGCGCCGGCCAGATGAGCCGGCTCGACTCCTGCCGGCTCGCGATCGAGAAGGCCCAGTCCTCGGTCGAAGGCGCCGTCGCGGCGTCGGACGCGTTCTTCCCGTTCGCCGACGGACTCGAGGTGCTGGCCGACGCCGGGATCACCGCGGTGATCCAGCCCGGCGGCTCCGTCAGGGACCAGGAGGTCATCGACGCCGCCGACGCGCGGGGTCTGGCGATGGTCTTGACTGGCGCGCGCCACTTCCGGCATTGAGGGGAACGCCGGTCTTCAGGCCGGCACGCGCGGCGCGTCGCGCCGCGCATGCTGCAGCGCCGACCTGCCGGACGGTTCGCTCTCTCGGTGCAACCGGGCAGACGGGCGTTCCCGGACCTGGGCCGGCAACGATAAATTCCCGGTCCATGTCCCGGATGGCCCTGTGGGCGCTGCTGGCGCTCCTCGTGGCGCTCCCCGTGAGAACCGACGGCGCGCAGGAACCGGTTCCCGCCGAGGAGGCCCCGGAACAGGCCGAAGCCGAGGACGCGGCTGACGATCCGGTCGCGGTCGATCCCGTCGCCGAGGCCTACCGGGTGTTCGGCGAGGGCCGGATCGCACAGATGACCGGGGAGCGTGACGAGGCGATCGCCGCATACCGGCGGGCCGCCGAACTCGACCCCCAGGCGGTCGATCCGCTCATCGAGATCGCCAACCTCAGCCTCTCCACCCGCGACCTGGAGGCCGCCGAAGCGGCGGCCGCGGAGGCGGTCGAGCGGGACCCGGACGCCGCCGCCGCCCACCGGGCGCTCGGCGCGGTGTACTTTCGCCGCCTCCGGTCCGGGGACGATCCCGAGGCCGCGGAGCGCGCGGTCGCTTCGCTGAGCGAGGCGGTCCGTCTCGACCCCGAGGACCTCCGGAGCCGCTCCCAGCTGGCTCGGCTGCTCGCCGCCCTGCAACGCGGCGAGGAGGCGGCGACGCATCTTCGCGAGATCCTGAGCCGCGCCCCGGACGCTTACAGCGATTTGCTGCTCCTCGCGCAACTCCGCCTGTCCGCCGGAGACCGGGAGCAGGCGTTCGACTACCTGCTGCAATCGCTTCGCATCGAACCGCGCCAGCCGGAAGCGCGGGAAATGGTGGACGATCTCCTGCGCGACCGCGGGATCCCGGGCCGGTCGCCCGACGAAGCCCTGGCCGAGGTCGTCGCCCTCTACGAGAAGGGATCCGCCGACCATCCCGACGATCAGGCGCTCCGCCTGTCCCTCGCGGACGGCCTGGCCCGCCTGGGCCGCCTGGAGGCCGCCGCCGAGGCCTTCGAACGGATCCTCGCGGCGGAGCCCCGCAGCGAAATCGCCCTCATGGGTCTGGCGATGGTCCGGAGGCAGCAGCGTCAGCTCGAGGATGCGGAAGCGGCCCTGCTGCGGCTGCTGGAGGAGAACAGCCGGAGCGTCCCGGCGCGAATGGCGCTCGGCGGCGTCTTCGCCACCCGTTGCGAGTACGCCAGGGCGGCCGAGGAATTCCAGGCACTGGTAGCGCTCCCCCGGAACTCCTACGGCTCCCGCCACCGCCGGGAGACCCTCGCCCGACTCGCGCAGGCGCTGGAGCACCTCGGACAGTACGAGGAGGCGTACGACGCGCTCGACGAAGCCTTCCGGCTCTCCGGGGACAGTGTGGAGGCTTTCCGGTATCGGGTGGCCCTCGTGCAGAACCGGGTGGCGGCCGGGCTGCCGGACGAAGCAGCCGTGCTGGTCGAAGCGCTGATCGCGGACCGGCCCGGGGAACCGGGCCTCCTGGCGCTCCAGGCCCGGGTGCTGAACGCGGGAGGCCGGAGCGACGCCGCGCTTGGAATCCTCCGGGCCCTGGTGGCCGAGTATCCCGAGACGGGGGGAGCGGTCCACGCGCTGGTCCGCCACCACGCCGAAAGGGGCGACCTGCCGGCGGCGGAGCGGATTACCCGCGGGTGGCTCGAAGAGCGGGCGGATGACCCGGACTTTCGATTCCAGCTCGGCGCCCTGCTCGAGCGGCAGGGGAAGCTCGAGGAGGCGGAGGCGGAGTTCCGCCGGGTGATCGCCGCGGAGCCCGACCACGACCTCGCGCTCAACTATCTCGGATACATGCTCGCCGACCGGAACGACCGGCTCGAGGAATCCGAGGAACTGATCCAGCGGGCGCTCGCGGAGGACCCGTACAACGGTTCCTACCTCGACAGTCTCGGCTGGGTGCAGTTCCGGCAGGGCGACCTGAACCTGGCGGAGCCGAACCTGCTTCGGGCCCAGCAGTGCATGCCGGAGAACAGCGTGGTCCTGGACCACCTCGGAGATCTGTACCGGGCGAAGGGAAACAGCGAGGAAGCGGTCCGCTTCTGGCGGAAGGCTCTCCAGCACGACGGCGACCAGGAACTCGAACGAGAGGCGATCGCCCGAAAAATCGAGGAAGCCGGGAACGATCGGGACTAGGTCGGCGGCGCACCCGGTTGCCCTGGAACGTCCGCGAGGCTGCCACCTCCATAGCCGGGGCGCGGCGCTCCGACTTGCGGTTCTCTGGGGCCTCGCCGCTTCCATGGGGTGCGCGGCCCGGGCGATCCGGGTTCCGGCGGCGCCCCTCGACGAGACCGCGGCGGTGCGGCTGCTGGACGAGACGGCCAGGCTGGCCGCGGGCGTGCGGCGGTATCAGGCCGTCGTGAGTCTTCGCGGAGAGGGTGAGCGCGGCCGCTTCTCGGGACGCCTGCTGGTGGTCTTCGTCCGTCCCTCCGGCGGCCTTGATCCCGAGGCCGTCGAGGCGATGCGTCTGGAACTCTTCGCTCCCGTCGGCGGCTCCCGCTGGACGCTCATCGCCAGCCCGGGCGAGGTGCGCCTGGTGGTGCCCGCGGAGAGGGCGTTTGCGGAAGGGGAGGAACTGGAGGAATTCACGGGACCGCTGCTGGGCGTTTCCGTGGGACGCGAGCAGATAGCGGCCCTGCTGGTGGGAAGCGGTGTCCCGGTCGGCGGGTCGGAGAACCTCCGGTCGCTTCCGGCGAACGGGTCTGCGGTCCTCGGGAACGGGGCCGAGATCTGGTGGGACGATCCGGCGGAGGGCGGCCAGGTGCGGCGCGTCGTGGGCCCGGGTTACGAGGCCCGCTATCCCGGCCGTTACCGGCGGCAGGGGCGCCAGGTGCCACGCCTGGTCGAGGTCGAGTCCGAGCGCACGCGCGCCACCCTGACGATCGAGGAACTCGAGGTCAACACCTTCCTGCACCCCGATTCCTTCGAGGTTAGGACGCCGCCCGGCTACCGGCGGGCGGAGGTCCGCGAACTGAGCCGGGCCTCGAGGCTGCCGGAGCGATAGACGGTGACTGTTCCGGATCCCACTGCCCCCAGTCTGGGCATCAGAACTCCCGCCAAGATCAACCTGGGTCTGCGGGTCCTCTCGCGCCGGCCTGACGGATACCACACGGTCCGCACCCTGCTCGCCGCCGTCGATCTCTGGGACACCCTCATCTTCGAACCGGGCGGAGAGGGACTGCGGCTGGAATGCGACAGCCCCTCGATCCCCGCGGACCAGACGAACCTGGTTCTCCGATCCGCGTCGCGGCTCGAGGAGCTGCTCGGCCGGCGCCTGCCGGGCGCGCGCATCCGCCTCCGGAAGCGGATCCCGGCCGGCCGCGGGCTCGGCGGAGGGAGTTCGAACGCAGCGGCCGCGCTCGTCGGTCTGAACCGCCTGTTCGGACTCGGCCTCAGCCGCCGCGTGCTGCACCAGGTGCTGACCGGGGTCGGAATGGACGCGCCCTTCTTCCTCTACGGGGGGCTGGCGCTCGCCACCGGGCGCGGCGAGCACGTCTTCCCGCTGTCCGACGTCGCGGAACTGCCGCTCGTCCTGCTGATTCCGGAGTTCGGCATTTCGACCCCCGAGGCCTATCGCGGTCTGCCAAAGCCGCCGGCTGCCGCTCACCGAGAGGACGGGTCCGAACGGGCCGATAGTCTGGTACGGTTTCTCGCGTCGGGTCCCTCGGGGCCCCAACTCAGTGGCAAGCTCCTCGCAGGATGCTTTCCGAACGACCTGGAACGGTCCACCGTGCTGCAAACGACCCGGCCTCCCGACGCCATTTCGCGGATGCGGAGCGCCCTGAAGGCCGCCGGAGCCCTGGAGACGGCCATGTCGGGGAGCGGCTCGGCGGTGTTCGGCGTCTTTGCCGGCCGGAAGCAGGCGGAACATGCGGTCTCCCGCCTTTCGGAGGCTAACCTTCGGGCAATCGCGACCCGCACGATCACCCGTAGCGAACACCGGGCGGCCCTCCTGGGGAACTGGCCGGATGGGGCGTGGCCGAGGGGATAGGCGCCGGGTTTTGGTTCCGGTCTACGAGGGTTCGAATCCTTCCGCCCCAGCCCGCGGTACCGGTGATCGGTTCGTGATTTCCCGACGCGTGCGCTCTCCCTGGCGCCTTCGCTCGGCGCCCCCTGCTCGATCGACATGACCGAATCAGCCGGCGATCGCCAGTGCCGGAGCCGGACCCACGGTTACGCGGGAGCACTCAAGGTGATCGGGGGCTCCTCCAATCCCGACCTGGCGGCCGCGATCGCGCGGAACCTCGGCGTTCCCCTCTCGGAGGCGACGCTGGACCGTTTTCGCGACGGCGAGGTCCGCTTCCAGATCAAGGACAACGTCCGCGGCGCGGACGCTTTCGTGATCCAGTCCACGTCGCCGCCCGTCAACGAGAACCTGATGGAACTCCTCATCATGGTGGACGCGCTCAAGCGGGCGTCGGCGGCCCGGATCAATGCGGTGATCCCCTACTACGGCTACGCGCGGCAGGACCGGAAGGATCGCCCCCGGGTACCGATCTCCGCGAAGCTGGTGGCCGACCTGCTGACGGTCGCCGGGGTGCACCGGGTCATCTGCATGGACCTCCATGTCGGCCAGATCCAGGGGTTTTTCAACATTCCGGTGGACCACTTGTACGCGACTCCGGTGGTGCTGGACCACCTGCCGAGCCTCGAGCTGGACCGGCCGGTCGTCGTTTCGCCGGATGCCGGGGGCGTGGAACGGGCCCGCGCTTACGGCAAGAAACTCGGAGTCGGCATCGCGGTCATGGACAAGCGGCGCGGCAGCGACAACGAGGTCGAGACCATGCACGTGGTGGGAGACGTGCGCGGGCGGCCCGCGGTGATCGTGGACGACATCGTCGATTCCGCCGGGACGCTCGTCCGCGCCGCGGAAGCGCTCCATGAGGATGGGGCTACCCGGGTGCTCGCCGTCTGCACCCACGCGGTGCTTTCCGGACCCGCGGTGGAACGGATCCGAAACGGTCGGCTCGAGCGCCTGATCGTCGGAGACACGATTCCCCTCGCGCCCGAAGCGCGCGCGCCGGGCAGCAAGATCGAGGTCCTTTCCGTGGCTTCGCTCTTCGCCCGGGCCATCGAGAGCGTGCACGGGGAGGACTCGGTCAGCTCCCTGTTCGTCTGACCGCGCGGCGCCACGGCCTGGACTCGGAGCGCCGGGCTCCAGCCGGCATCGCGGCCCGGATGGCCGCGAAACGCGCAGCGCTCCGCGCCGCGCGTGCCGGTCCGAACACCGGCGTCCCCAGCCACTGCGCAATCGCGCCCGCCGGCGGACGGCGGCGCCCGCGTTCCCACGGGAACCGGCGCGCGGCGAGGATTTGGCAGGCACGGGAGCCGTGGTCGGGCTGCTAAACTTCCGCGCCCTGCATTGCCGCTGAGGGGTGGATGGCGCTCGGGCGCCAACCACCAGACTTCTTGGGTCGCACTCCCCCGGAGCCCGCCGAGAAGGACCTTCGAGGATGACGCCGCCTGCGTCCCCTCTTCCCGTTCCCGGGCCTCCGCGCAACCCTGTCCATCACCAACCACCCCACGCACACTCCATGGCTCAGCTCTCGATTCCCGCGAGTTCCCGCACCTCCGTCGGCAAGGGGCCGAATCGCCGCCTGCGGGCAGCCGGCATGATCCCGGCCGTCGTTTACGGCGGCCCCGCGGGTTCCCGTCCGCTCGCTGTCTCACCGCGCCACGTCACCGACATCGTCCGGTCTCCGCGCGGGGTGAACACCATCTTCTCTCTGGAGATCGACGGCGAGGAGAGCGTGGAGCAGGTGATGATCCACGACTACCAACTGCATCCGCTCGACCATTCGGTCCTCCACGCGGACCTCATGCGGGTGGACCCGGACAAGGCCTCGGACTGGCACGTTCCCGTGCACCTCGACGGCGAGTCCGTGGGCGTCAAGCGGGGCGGCCATCTCGACTTCATCACGCGATCGCTCACCGTCAGTTGCCTGCCGCACGACATTCCGGAGTCCCTTCCTCTCGCCGTCGGCGAACTCGACTACGGCGACACCGTCCGGGCGGCGGACATCGACCTGCCGGAACGGCTGACCCTGGCGACGGAGCGGGACGTGGTCATCGTGCACATCTCTCCCCCGAAGGGAACCGACGACGAGGCCGAGCAGGAAGACGAGAGTGAAGAAGAACCGGAAGAAGAGTGACCGGCGGAACCCTCCTGATCCAGCGTGTTGCCCAGTCCTTCTTCCCAGGCCTTGCCGTGGCCGGCGACTCCGGTGAGCGATCCTCCCCCGGGCGTCCCCGGCGGGTCGCCCCACGAGACTCCCGCTCGGGTCGAGGTTCCCGTGCAGATCGTGGTGGGGCTTGGCAATCCGGGTGTCCGGTATGAGGGGACCCGGCACAACATCGGGTTCGAGGCCGTGGCCGCGCTCCTCGGAGAACGGCCCGTCCGGAGCCGGCACTTCGACGGGGGCCTCCTCGTCGAGGCCGAGATCGGCGGGCGGGAGATCGGCCTGCTGCGTCCGATGGGCTACATGAACCGGAGCGGGGGTCCGGTGAGGCGGCTTCTCCAGAGCGAGGGCTGCGCGCCGGACGAGGCCCTCGTCGTGTGCGACGACTACGCCCTGCCCCTGGGAACGATCAGGACCCGCCGCCGCGGCAGCGACGGGGGCCACAACGGCCTCGCGTCCATCCGGTCCGCGCTCGGAACGGACGATTTCCCCAGGATGCGCCTCGGGATCGGCAATCCCCCGGCCGGGGAAGATCCGGCGGACTTCGTCCTTTCCCACTTTGCCCCGCAGGAGGCCGCGGCTGTGGACGACCTGTTGGAGCGCGCGGTGCGGGCCCTCGAAACTGCGGTCGGGCAGGGGATCGAAACTGCCATGAACCGGTTCAACCGGGCGGCCGCATGATGCGGAACCGTCCGCAGATTCCCGCACGGTTCCTTGCGGGGTGCGTCACAGGTGGCGCTGGAGATACTCTCGAATGAGCGAACAGTCGAGTCCCCAGACGGCGGCTCCGCCCCCACCGGATTCCCGCATGAACGGCTATGAGTTCATGTTCATTCTGGATCCGACCCTTGACGACGCGGCTTCCCTGGCGGTGGTCGAGCGCGTGGAGGGCATCGTGAAGGGGCAGGGAGGCGAGATCGTCAGCCTGAAACCCTGGGAGCGGCGACGGCTGGCGTACCCCATCGCCGGGCACCACGAGGGCCTCTACATCCTCTGTTACTTCGATGCGCCCCCGGCTTCCATCCAGGGCATCGAAAGCCGCGTTCGCCTCGCCGAGGGCGTGCTGCGCTTCATCGTGCTGCGGACGGACAGGGAAACCCGCGAACGGGACCAGGCCGCAGACCTCCGCCGGCGCGAGGAAAGAGCGGCCCGCGCGGCCGCCGCGGCTGCCGAGGCCGCCGCGAAGGCGGCTGAGGAGGCGGCTGAGGAGGCGGCTCGCGACGCTGCCGCCCCGCCGGCCGCGGAAACGGCGGAGGAAGCTGGCGAGACTGCCGCCCAGCCGGCGGGAGACGCGGCTGTCGAGGCCGGCGCCGACGAAGCGGCCGGCGCCCCGGAGCCCGACGGAGCCGGAGAGCCGGCGCCACCGGACGGGTCCCCCCAGAATGAGGAGGAGACATCATGAGCGACAGGCCCGCAGCCCCTCGCCGCCGCCGCCGGCAGACCGTTCGGCGGGTGCGAGTCAATCCGCTGCTGAATGGCGTGGACCGGGTGGACTGGAAGGACGTGGATTTTCTGCGCGAGTTCCTCGGTGATCGCGCCAAGATCGCCCCGCGGCGCGTATCGCGCGCCAGTGCCCGGGCCCAGCGTCAGATCCGGATCGCCATCAAGCGCGCCCGGCAGATGGCGCTGCTGCCCTACGAATAGGGGCTGACAGGGGGAAGACCGATGCGCCTGCTGCTGAAACAGCCCGTGGACGCCCTGGGTGAACCGGGCGACGAGGTCAACGTCCGCCCGGGTTACGCCAGGAACTACCTGCTTCCCCGCCGGATCGCGGTTCCGATCACGGACGAGAACCGCCGGGAGGTGGCTGAAGCGAGAAAGGTCTGGGCGGTGGAGAGGATCAAGGAACGGGACGCGGCCGAGGCTCTCGCCCGTTCGCTCGAGGGCCACACCCTCCGTTTCGAGCGCCGGGTCAAGACCGACTCCGATGAGCTCTACGGTTCGGTGTCCGTGCAGGACATCGCCAGGCAGCTTGCCGAGGGTGGGTTCGAGATCGCCCGCAACCGCATCATTCTCGGTGGCCCGATCAAGGTAGCGGGTCAGGCGTCGGCCGTGGTCCGGCTCCACAGCGAAATCGAGGTCGATCTCCCGATCGAGGTCTCCCCGGTTGCCGCCGGGTCCCTCGGAGTGGAGCCCCTGCCGGACATCCCGACGGAGGTGTCGGCAAAGCGGGCCGAACCTGAATCCGACGATGACGAGGCCGTCTCCGCCGCCTCCTCCGAGGAGACGGACGACTCGGAGGACTGACCCGCCGGAGCAGCCCGTGGAAGATGTCACGCGGCCCGGTCATGACGGATTCCGGCTGAGCCGCTCCCCTTCCCCAGCGGAAGATCCCCAGCAGCCTGTGGCAAAACCCACGCGGCGTTCGAGCGGCGATGCATCCCGCCTGAACCGCGCCTCTGCGAGGCGCTCTGCGTTGCGTTTCGGTCGGAATACGCCAGGTATTCCTCCTGCAACAGCCTGTAGTGAAACTCACGTGGCATTCGAACAGCGATGCATCCCGCCTGAACCGCGCCTCTGCGAGGCGCTCATCGTTGCGTTTCGGTCGGAATACACCCGGTATTCCTCCCTCACGCGCCTTGTCAGCCGGGCGCCTCGCCGTTCTCGATGCTCACGTCAGTTCCACCACAGGCCGTTACGCGCCTTGTCAGCCGGGCGCCTCGCCGCTCTCGGCGCTCACGTGGGCTTCACCACAGGCTGCTAGCGAGGCGTCTGTCCGTGCCGGACGAAGCCGTCCGCCTCCCGCACGACCTGGCAGCCGAGCGAGCGGTCCTCGCCGCCGTCCTGGTGGACCGGAGTCAGCTCGATTCGGTGCGGGAGGTCCTGAAGCCCAGGGACTTCCTCGATGTTCGCCACCAGCGGATCTTCGAGGCCTTCTGCGAGCTCGACGACGCTCCCGAACTGCGGAAGATCGATCTGCTGACGGTTCGCGCGGAACTCGAGCGCACCGGAAAGCTGGATGCCGCCGGGGGCGCCGGCTATCTCAGCGAACTGTCGGACGGGGTGGCCCGGTCTTCGAACGCAGCGGACTACGCCAGGCTCGTTCGCGAACGGGCGCTCAGCCGTGAGCTCCACCGTTTCGGCAGCCGCGTCGCGAGCGACGCGATCCAGAACTCCCCGGGGGAAATCCTCGCCGCGGCCCAGGAGGACCTGTACGCCATTGCGGAGGGGACGTTCGCCTCCGGTCCGGTGCGGCTCGCGGAGGACCTGAGCCAGCTCGCCGAGGAGGCCGCTCGCCAACGGGAGGGTTTCTCGGGAATCCGCACCGGTTTCCAGGATCTCGACAACCTGATGGGAGGCCTCCGCAAGTCGGACCTGATCCTGGTCGGGGCCCGCCCCGGAGAGGGCAAGACCAGTCTGGCCCTCAACATTGCCCTGGCCGCCGGCCGCGCCGGCAAGCGGGTGCTGATCTTCAGCCTGGAGATGCCCCGCCGGCAGATCGCCACCCGGCTGCTCTTCTCGCAGGCCGAGGTCGATGCCCGGCAGCTCTCGCGTCCCGGACTGCTCAACGAGAGGGATCGCCGGCTCATCCAGAACACGCTTCCGATCGTCGCGGGCATGCCGATCTACGTGGACGATTCGAACGTCACGCCGGTCGAACTGCGCTCCAAGGCGCGCCAGGTGAACCGCGAGCACGGACTCGATCTGGTCGTGATCGACTATCTGCAATTGATGCGGGCGTCGGAGCCGGGATCCCGGCGCTTTGAAAACCGGAATCTGGAGATCGCCGAGATCAGCCGGTCCTTCAAGCTGCTGGCCAAGGAACTCGACGTGCCCATCCTGGCGCTTTCCCAGCTCAGCCGGGCGCCCGAACAACGGACCGGGGCGCTGGCGGAGCCGCGTCTCTCCGATCTGCGTGAATCCGGTGCGCTCGAGCAGGACGCGGACATCGTGGTCTTCATTCACCGGGAGTGGAAGAAGAAGCAGGACGGGACCGGGGGGATCGAGACGCCGTCGCCGCCCGTTCGCCGGGTGATCGTCGCGAAGAACCGCAACGGCCCGGTGGGAGACGTCCGGCTGGCATGGCTCGATCGGTACACGAAGTTCCAGAACCTGGACGCCGAGGAGGCGGGCCGGGGCGCCGGCTATCCGGACCCGGACGAGGAAACCGGTTGGTGAGCCCGTGCCCAGGCAGTCCAACGTTCGCTTCGCCTGCGTGGAGTGTGGGCAGGACTTCTCCCGTTGGATGGGGTACTGCCCGTCCTGTTCCTCCCGGACCCCGCTCGTCGAACACGAGGCCCCGCCGGAGGGTTCCGCCGGAGGGCGCTGGCGCGGGTTCGCCGCGGCGGCGGGCGCCGGAGCCGCGGCGCCGGTCTCCTGGAACGAGGTAGACACCCGGACCGCGCCCCGCCGTCCGCTCGGCATTCCGGAACTCGACCGCGTCCTCGGCGGCGGGGTGGTACCCGGCTCCGCCGTCCTGGTCGCGGGAGAGCCGGGCGCGGGCAAGAGCACCCTCCTCCTTCAGTTGGCCGCCGCGGCCGCCGGCGCCGGAGACCCCGTGCTCTACGTCAGTGGGGAGGAATCGGAGCACCAGCTCAAGCTCCGCGGCGAGCGGCTCGGTCTCGAGCCGGACTCGCTCCTCCTTTTCTCGGAGACGAGCATGCCCCGCATCCTCGACGCGGCGCAGTCCGCGGAACCGAGGCTCCTGGTGCTCGATTCCGTACAGTGCGTCCACTCGCCGGAGATCAGCGGGGCCCCGGGGACCGTCACCCAGGTTCGCGAGTCGGCTGCGTCGCTCGTGCTGTTCGCCAAGTCGACCCGGGTGCCCGTCTTCATCATCGGACATGTCAACAAGGACGGCGCCATCGCGGGCCCCCGCACCCTCGAACACATGGTGGACACCGTGCTGCACTTCGAGGGGGACCGGAGGCAGTCGCACCGGCTGCTCCGGGCCGTCAAGAACCGGTTCGGCGCCGCCGGCGAGCTCGGGGTGTTCGACATGACCGGCCAGGGACTCGTCCCGGTTCAGAATCCCTCGGAACTGTTCCTCACCGGGGGACCCCCGAAACCCGGGTCGGCCGTCGTCTGTACGCTCGAGGGAACGAGGCCCCTCCTTGCCGAGATCCAGGTGCTGCTCGCCGAGAGCCCGCTCGCCTATCCCCGGCGGGTCCCGGTGGGGTTCGACAGCGGCCGGCTCGCGGTGCTCCTGGCGGTCCTCGAGACGGGAGGAGGGGGTGGACTGCTGCGCAGCGACGTATACGTATCGGTGACCGGCGGCCTCTCGGTGAACGAGCCGGCCGCCGACCTCGGCCTCCTCGCGGCGGTGGCTTCCCGGCGGCGGGGAGTCCCGGTGGCGCCGGGGACCGTTTTCATCGGTGAGGTCGGCCTCTCCGGAGAGGTGCGGCCGGTCCATCAGGCGGGGGTGCGCCTGCGCGAGGCGGCGCGTCTGGGGTACCGCCGCGCGGTGATGAATCCGGGGAAGGCCCGCGCCGCCGAACGGCCGGCGGACATCGATCTCGTCGCGGTCGAAACCCTGGACGAGGCGTTGGCCCAGGCGGGTCCGTCGTAACCGCCGGTGGCAAGGGAGCGGATCGCCATGCGGGTCGGCGCGGTCGTGGTCGCAGCGGGATCCGGCACCCGGTTCGGCGCCGGGGCCGCTCCCAAGCAGTTCCAGCCGGTCCTCGGTCTGCCGCTGGTCGTTCATTCCGTCCGCGCGGTACTTGCCTCGGAAAGGGTGGCGCGGCTGGTGGTGGTGCTGCCCGAGGAGGGATTCGAATCCTGGCAGGCGGACCTCCGTCCTTATCTGGGTCCGGAAGGGGGCCGGGTCTCCTGTTGTCCCGGCGGGGCTTCCCGGCAGGAGTCGACTTCGCGCGGACTCGACGCGCTCGACGCACGGTTCGAGGAAGAAGAAGGCGCGGTCGCGGATCTCGTCGCCGTCCACGACGGCGCGAGGCCGGCGCCGCCGCAATCCCTCGTCGAAGAAGTCATCGAGGCAGCCCGCCACCACGGCGCGGCGATCCCGGGGTGCCGCCCGCCGGACACGCTCTGGCGGGTGAGCGGCGACGGGAACGTGGAGACCCTGGTGGACCGGGACCATACCGTCGCCGTCCAGACACCGCAGTGTTTCCGGAGGAGCCTGCTCAGGGAGTCACTTGCCCGGGCGGAGGAAGCCGGACTCAGCGGAACCGACGAGGCATCGCTGGTGCGGGCCGCGGGACATCCCGTGCGGGTGGTCGAGGGGAGCCCACGGAACCTGAAGGTGACCCGTCCGACCGACCTCGAAGTCGCGCGAACCTTCCTGGGCGGAGCCTCCGGGATGCCGCGCCTCGGGTTCGGCTTCGACGCTCATCGTTTCGGGACGCGGGGCACCCTCCAGCTCGGGGGAATTGCGTTTCCGGGCGTTCCCGCGCTGGAAGGGCACTCCGACGGGGACGCGGTCCTGCATGCCCTCACCGACGCGATCCTCGGCGGGGTGGCCGGGCCGGACATCGGGGCGCTCTTCCCGTCGTCCGATCCGGAGCTTCGGGGCGCGGCGAGCGAACGGTTCGTGCGGCGGGCGCTTGAAGTGGCCGCCCGCGCCGGCTACGGACCGGGCCAGGTGGATCTCACCATCATCGCCGAGCGTCCCCGCCTCGCTCCGCGGATCGAGGAGATGCGGCAGCGCCTCGGCGACCTGCTCGGAATCGCCCCCGGCGCGGTGGGTCTCAAGGCCACGACCACCGACGGCATGGGTTTTACGGGACGGGGTGAGGGGCTGGCGGCGAAGGCCCTCGTCCGCCTCGACCCATGGCCGCGAGACCCGGAACCCGCATCTCCCCCGGGATGATCCGCCAGGAGAAGCGCCGTCCGGCGCGGGAGGGCAGTCCCGGGGACGAGGCGCGCGAGGAACGGGCCGCGACCTGGGTCTTCGGCCCCGCCCGGGTGGAGGAGACGCTGCAGGGCATCCCGAACCAGGTCCGGCGCGTGCTGGTGCGGACGGGGCGGCTGCAGAGCCGCCATCAGGCCCTGCTCAAGATCGCACGGGCCCGGGGCGCCCCGCTGCAGCGGGTTCCGAATCAGGTCCTCGACCGGATTTCGGAGGGCGCTCGCCACCAGGGGGCGGCCTGCGAGGTGTCGCCGGTGCGATGGTTGGCGCTGGGAGACGTCTTGTCGCTGGACCCGAAGCCGAGTCGTCTGCTGCTGCTCGATCGAATCGAGGATCCCCGGAACTTCGGCGCCCTGGTCCGCGCGGCGGACGGCGCCGGAGTGGATGCGGTGCTCGTTCCGCGGCGCGGCGCGGCCCCTCCCTCGCCCGTCGCCATCGCGGCGTCGGCAGGGGCCATCGCCCGCGCCCGGCTGGTTCGGATCCCGGGCGCCGCCAGTGCCCTGCGGGCGCTCAGGGCTCACGGTTACTGGACCGTCGGCCTCACGCCGCGGGCGAAGGTCCCCTGGCACGAGTTCGACTGGACCCAGCCCACCGTCCTCGTCGTGGGGTCCGAGGGCCGGGGTCTCGCCGCCGGAGTGTCGAAGGAGTGCGAGGTCCTGGTCTCCCTGCCGCAGCTGGGTTCGGTCCGTTCCCTGAATGTTTCCGTGGCTACCGGAATCGTGCTCTATGAGGCGGTCCGCCAGCGCGCTGGTCGGTCTGGGGGTGGGGCGCATCCGCCTGTTCGAGCCCCGACGTTGGGCGATCGGTAGGCAAGCACCCCACCCCCAGACCGAACGGCACTTCGTGCCTCCGAATCGGAACTCGCCGCACTGTGTTGTGCACGTCTGGACCATCAGGGGCCATCCGACACGGCAGGCGAGTTCCGATTCGCGCTGTCTTTCTTGTGAAAGGGGGGCGAGCCCCCCTTTCACGCTTTCCCCCCGACAACGCCGGCGGCGCGCGCCTTTCGTGGCCGGAATTCTCCACGGATCGGCCCGCAAACTAGCCACCGGCGGCGGGGCGGTGTCGCCCTATCCGGTTCGCAGTTGACACTCGGACGAGGGTCAACCTATACTCAACCGTTCGCCGGTGCACGCTGGCGTAGCTCAGGAGGCAGAGCAGCTGATTTGTAATCAGCCGGTCAAGGGTTCAAGTCCCTTCGCCAGCTCCGGATCGGGCCAGACCGCATCGGACCGGATCGCGCTGGGTCCGGAGGGACTGATCCGGGCAACCCAATCCGGGAAACAGTCCGGATCGGCCGGTTGATTATCACTGAGGTTGCTTGCCGTCTCGTGAGCGGCGGAGTTTCCCGGGCGGAGTGGTAGCGAAGCGGCCAAACGCAGCAGGCTGTAAACCTGCCGGCTTTACGCCTTCGGAGGTTCGAATCCTCCCCGCTCCACCACCTCTTCCGGAGTTTCCCCAACCGAACCCACCCACTGCTTTGACCACCGACCACGGCTCACTCCGGCCCGCCACGACGCGGTTGTGCGCACGCCATGGCGTCCCCGTCCCGGCGGACGGGGCCAGCGCGGCCCTTCGCCCGGTTCGTCCGCCGTCGCCGGTCCCTTCATTCCATAACGCGGGAGTAGCTCAGTTGGCAGAGCATCAGCCTTCCAAGCTGAGGGTCGCGGGTCCGAATCCCGTCTCCCGCTCCATGCCGGCGCGGTCCGTGTTGTCCCGGAACCGAAGCCGGTCCGCCGGCGCGGTCCGGAACCGCGCCATCGGCCCCCGCCCTCGTCTCCGCCCACGTGGCTCAGTGGTAGAGCACTTCCTTGGTAAGGAAGGGGTCACCGGTTCAATCCCGGTCGTGGGCTCCACTCTCGCCCCCGTCCCCCTGGGGACGATCTGAATCTCAGGTCTCGCAGCACACAAGGAGAAGACCAGATGGCCAAGGAGAAGTTCGAACGCACCAAACCTCACGTCAACGTGGGGACCATCGGTCACGTGGATCACGGCAAGACGACCCTGACCGCAGCGATTACGAAGGTCCTCGCCGCCGAAGAGGGCGGAAGCTTCAGGAGTTTCGATTCGATCGACAACGCTCCGGAGGAACGGGAGCGGGGCATCACGATCGCCACCGCCCACGTCGAGTACGAGACCACGGCGCGCCACTACGCGCACGTGGACTGCCCCGGCCACGCCGACTACATCAAGAACATGATCACCGGCGCCG
>JAPPGX010000005.1 GCA_028877265.1 Acidobacteriota bacterium | reverse complement strand
GCGCGTCCGGCTCGGCCAGCTTCGTGTCCATACACCCACGACCGAACGCTTACCACTGACGCCCTAAACGAGTAGACGGGCGCGGGCCAGGCCGCCCGCCGCCCGCCCGCAGCGGAACCGGCGCTCTATGTTCGTCCGGGGGCTATCTCCAGTACGGCGGGTTCGCTCCTACCGCCGCAAGCGAGCACCGCGACCGCGCCCGCAAGGCCCAGAAAAGCACGCGACTTCCGTGGTTCCGTCATCGGGCGTCCCTCCCGTCCGATTCCGATTCTACGGGGCCGTGGCGGAGCGCTCGGCAGGGTCAGCGCACGCGGCAGGCGCCGTTCTCGCAGATCGCCTCCTGGGGGGCGCACCCCGGGGTCTCAAGGCGGAGGTGGAGGTCGTCGAACCAGGCCAGGCTCATGGCTTGCTCGAACCCGCTTCCCGTTTCTCTCAGGTCCAGATCGATCAGGAACCCAAACGGGTAGGGGCGATAGAGCGGTGAGCCTCCCGCTTCCTCGCGGTGCGCGAACGGGCGTCGATACGGAGCGAGCAACGTTAGAGCCGATCCTGGATGCGTTGCGCGAAGCAGGATGTCCCCGGAGACGTAGTGCCTGAGGTCGTCTCCGTGCACAGCCCTCATCCAGCTTCCGACGTCCCGCGTTTCCCCGTCGGTGACCGCCCGTAGCGACATCGGATCGCAGGCGGACGAAAAGGGCTCGTCGCGAAGAGGCGGCGATTCGGCCTCCACGATCGTGACCTGCATCTGCGTCCGGGAAAAGTCCCAGGCCCAGCCGGTCACCGCTTGTTCTCCCGCTCGCAGGTGAATGGTGTAGGTCTCTGGGACCTCTCCAGGTTGATCATCGGCGACGGCCGTCAGTAGGACGGCGTCCGCATTCCCGGTGCCCGGACCGATCTCGACGGTGGACGGGGTCACCGACAACTCCGTTGGCGGTGCACCGGAAACGACTTGGTACCTCGTCGGCTCACGCCATACATCACCTCCGCCGACCCAATTGACGTCCACGAAGACGCTGGATCCCTCGGCGAGCACGAGCGGTTGACCGGGCGTGAAGTACAGGCCGGTGAAGCCGGGAATCAGGTCGTTCGTCTCGGGCGGGTCCGGCGTCGTGGTCGGTGGCGGCGGCGGTGGCGATGGCAGCGTCGGCGTCGGAGGCGGTGGCTGCTCCGACTGGCACCCGGACCCGAGCACCACGCCGGCTGTCAGCAGCACCGCGGTTGCGAGACGAAACGTCACGGCGCGTCTCCATCGTCCCGGGTGACCCGGATCTCCCCCAGATCGAGTGTCCGGCCGGCCTCGACAAGGGGCCAGAGCATGGTGTGGTGCATGGCGGGCGTCGCCACGTCCGTGTTGCTGAATGCCTTGCCCGCCGGGACCAGGTACGGGTGAATCCAGAGCATGGTCCGACCGGGACGGAGGCCTTCCAGCACGAACTGGCCGTGTGCGTCGGTGAAGGTATGGGGCCCGAACGGACTACCGGGCGCTCCGCCTTCCGCCGAACTTACTACGGCGAACGATGCCGGTGATCCATCCGCAAAGACGATCCGGCCCCGGATGGTGCCGGCGCCCTCGAGGAACCCCGCTGCCGGATAAAGAAGAGAAACCCCAGTGATGTCGTCCGGGTGCAATCCGGGATAGCCATAGCTATTGGCATAGGCCATCTTGGAATTCGGGAAGAAGGTTCGGACATCCTCGGGAGCATCCCCGCCCGTTACGCTCGGTGTCCATTCCGATGGCGCGTCCGGCCAGACGCGCCACACGGGGTTGGCCGCAGAATGGGTGAGTCCGAGGCAATGACCGACCTCGTGGAGCGTCATTGCGCGCGCTCGCCTCACCAATTCCTCCCTAGCGGTCCCCTCGGCCAACTGGTTCCAGCGGATCGCTCCTACCGTGATGTCGCACTCCACGATCACCCCGTCCTTGATGAACAGATTGGCGACTGCAGCGTTGAAGCCTTCTTCCGGCGCCACGAAGCCGATCGTGTTGATCCCGTTCCTGTCCCGCCACCCGTCGGCAGAGACGGTGCCCTCCTCGAGGAGGATTTCCATGCGGGACGTCGGGACGTCTTCCCAGGCGGCGAAACCGCGGCGGACGCCTTCGCGCCACGCCTCCTCCGGCAGGATGGCGGGGAAGGCGTCATTCTCGACGCTCCGGAAGCGCAGCGGAAGGGATTCGTCGGCCCACTTCGCTGCTCCGAGGGACGTGACCTGGTCCACGAGATTCCACCCGAAGAACCGGTAGGCACCCACGGGTTCCGTGACGAGCGCGGCTCCCACGAGCACGGGAAGGAGTCGCGGAAACCGGCGCCGGAGCCCCGCTTTGGACAGGCGCAGCTCCAGGCCGGCCATTACCTAACGGCGGTTACCCCGCGCTGTCGTCGAACGCGGCCAGGATCGCGGAAACGGATCCGGGGCCGTCGGCGCCGGGGCCTCGTCGGGCCCGCACGTGGCAAACAGCGCCAGCCAGCGCGGTCAGGTTCCTTCTCATGCCTGTTGTCCTCTTCGGGATCTTCGTTCGCGGTACGCGTCGCACCGCGCGACCGATGACCGCCGCGTTTCGCGCCGTTGTCCGCATTCTAGCGAATGCGCGGTCAACTCTGACCCTCCCGCTGTGCGGCCGCAATGGCACGGACCACAGCGGCGCTACCGTGTGCTCGGGTGACGGTGGTCACCGAGGCCACTGCGGCCGGAGAAAGCGCCAGAGTCCGCAGGTCGGTTGCCGCGCCACCGGATCACGGCAGGAAGACCATTTTGGTCAACACATTGGGGAGTGCCGGACCCCGGCCACCGCTATCGGCGACGCGACGAGAAGCGAATCCTAATCCTCCCGTCCAGGCGGAGCCGGTGTCGGCGGGTTTGCGCCTACGGAGGCGGGCGCCAACCGCCAGAGTCGGCAGGCCAACTTGGTGGTGGGCCAGCCTACCCAGTGTGTACACACTGGGCTCTGGCGAGGGGAGGCTGCGCCCCCCTTCGAACCCCCGGCTCCCGCGCCGCTGCGGTTGCACCGGCCGCACGGGGGCTCCGCCCCCGAACCCCCGAACCGGCGCGCGCTCACCGCGCAGCGGCGCACCGTTGTGGTCGCCCATATTGAGCGGGCGAACCGGGCCGCCTACGCCCGGCGGAGGTCCTCCGGCTCCCCGAGGTCGGGAAGGTGGTCCACGAGGGCGTGAGCGACCTCGGAGAGCCCCCGATCGCCGCCCCTGGTCCGCATCGCCCGCGCGTGTGGACTCGTACCGGCCTAGAGCAATAACATCTGGATGATCATGGGGGACACACCGCTACACCTGCTCACGGTTCCGCTGGCCTTCCGAGACGGGACGACGACAGAGGCCACTGCGGAAGGAAACAACGCTGCATGGCACTGCCAGTGCGGTCGGGCTTTGCCGTTGCTGGGCCGGTGTTATTTTCAGTACGGGCACACTCCTTACACGCAATGCCCGGATTGCCATCGAACCTACAGGGTCTGTGAAAACGACGAGAAGAGAGTGTCGCTTGTGAAAGAGATTCCCCCTGTGCGGCCTCGAAAGGACCGTAAAGCCGAAGAGCGGAGCCGGCTGTTGAGTCGGTTGCGGGGCGAGAGCCCAAACCCCTAGGAGCGCGCTACCGTGAGCCGGCCGAAGTCTTGGCTCGCGATCCTGCCTGCTCTGGCGACTCTAACCTACTACGCGGAGCCTGCCCAAGAAAGTGCGGGAAGCAGGGAGGAAGCGATCGCAGCGCTAGTGGCACGCGGCAAGGAAGCCTTGGAGGAATTGGCGGAAGGCGAGGCCGAAGCGGTGTTTGAGGCTCAGGTGGCGGAGGGGGAGGCGACTCTCCGGGCGGCGATCCGGGAGAAACCCCAAAAGGCGACAGTTGACGAGGTACTGGCGGCAGTGGCTCGCGAGAGAGTCGAATCGGCACGGAGAATCGTGGCCCGCGGGGAGGAAGCTATCTCCGCAGACACGGAATATGCGCTACGGCTGAGGAGTGCGCAACCCATCAGTCTCACGCCCCGGGATGCGGAGATCCTCGCGGCGTTGCTCGACGACAACGCGGAGGTCCTGGATGCGGTCGAGCGGTGGCTGGCAGAAACGGTCGCAACCATGAATCTGGCGGCAGAAAGCATGGCGGCGTGCGCCCCCGCGAGGACCACCGTGGGATTCACGGCGGCGGCGCGCGCGTTCGCCGATTCGGCGAGAAAAGCCGGCCCCATCCTGAGGTTCCTTACCTCCGCAGACAGGGGCTTCGCGCTATTGCTGAGGAGTGAGGAAGCCGTGAGATTGACCCCGCATCAGGGAGAGGCCCTGCCGTGGCTGCTAGAGCGGAACGCGGATGGCCTGGAAGCCGAGCCAACGAGGATGGCAGCAGCGATCCCGCTACTAGAAGGGATGGTCTTAGTCTTGGAGGCGTGCGTTCGCCCGAGGCCCGAGCCATAGTTAAGCCGAGGCGAACCGGCGGCACCGCGCGGGCGACGCAGACAAGGCGGCGGCAGCGATCACGAACACGTTCGGCGGCTGGAACTGCGTGCCTAGCTTGCGGGCGTGGCTCGCAACGCCCTCCTGCAGCAGGACCGCGCCTGGACCCCGCATGCCCCAGGTACTCACGCATGATCGGACCGGGCTGGAACGGCTCCACTTGACATGGATACTCCAAGCCTGTCAAGGGACATCCACTTTTACGCACCCGGGGTCGCGAGTCGGGAAGGCGTTTCGGGCTGGTGTTCCCCTCACCCCGTGGCCGGCGGCTCTCTGACGCTCTGACGCGACGATCACGAAGATGGTCCGGGACCTAGGGATCGGGGCGGTGCCGCACGGGTTCCGGTCGAGCTTCCGGGACTGGGCGGCGGAGCGCACCGACGCGCCGCGCGAGGTGTGCGAACTGGCGCTGGCCCACGTGAACCGGGACCGCGTGGAGGCCGCCTACCGGCGTTCGGACCTGTTCGGGCGGCGGCGCGAACTGATGGAGCAGTGGGCCGCGTTCCTGGCCCAGGACCGGGGAGCGCGACTCCCCGGATAAGACCGCCGAGCGGTCGTCGATTCGCAGGCGACCGCCTGGAACGGCCGTGGGTGGTTCCGACTCGATCCCGCGTCGGTGGCGGCGAGGGCGCGTTTGGGTCACACCTTTGTGCGCGTGGAGGTCGGTTGCCGCGCCACCGGGTCACGGCAGGAAGACCATTTTGGTCAACACATTGGGGAGTGCCGGATCCCGGCTCCCGCTACCGGCGACGCGACGAGAAGCGAATCCTAACTCTCCCGCCCAAGCGGAGCCGGTGTCGGCGGGTTTGAGCCTACGTCGGCGAGCGCCAAGCGCCAGAGTCGGCAGGCCAACTTGGTCGTGGGCCAGCCTACCCAGTGTACGTACACTGGGCTCTGGCGAGGGGATGCTGCGCCCCCCTTCGAACCCCCGGCCTCTCGCGCCGCTGCGGAGCACCGGACGGACGGGGGCGCCGCCCCCGGACCCCCGCACCGGTGCGCTCTTGGCGGAGGCGCGCGCCGTTGTGGCAACCCGCGTCCCGCGGCCGACCCGGCAGCCTTCGGCCTTGCCCGCCCCGGACGGTTCGTGCATTAGGTCAGCGTTCCAATCTGTCCTCGTGCTTCTTCTGGTTCTGGCCCAGCGCCGCGACGGACTAACGCCAACGGCATAGACTGGACCCGAGCGGCCTGACCAGGGGGGAGTGAGATGAAGAGACGAGGGAAGGGGCTGTCGCGTCGTGAGTTGCTGGCCGGCTCCGCTGCCTTCACGCTGGCCTGTTCCGCCCGGTCGGCCAGCGAGCCCGAGTATGACCTGCTGCTGCGGGGCGGACACCTGATCGATCCGCGGAACGGGCTGAGCGCAACCCGCGACGTCGCCGTGCACGAAGGCCGGGTGACGGCCGTCGAGGAGGCCATCGACCCGGGGCGGGCGTTCAAGGTGGTCGAATGCGGCGGCCTCTACGTCACGCCGGGGCTGTTCGACCTGCACGTGCACGCGTTCGCGGGCACCAACGAACCGGGATCGCTCGTCGGCGACAGCAGCCTCTATCCGGACGGCCACACCTTCCACTCGGGCGTTACCACCGTTCTCGACGCCGGGTGCGCCGGCTGGCGGGACTTCGAGACCTTCCGGGAGACCGTCATCAGCCGCGCCCGGACGCGCGTGCTGGCGCTCTTGAACATCGTCGGCCACGGGATGCGGGGCGGCGAGATCGAGCAGAACCGGAGTGACATGGAGGCGGCGCCGACCGCGGCTCTCGCGCGGGATCACGCTGATGTCATCGTCGGGATCAAGACCGCCCACTACGCAGCCGCGGACTGGTTTGCGGTGGACGAATCGCTTCGCGCCGGCGAGGCCGCGGGCCTTCCCCTGATGGTGGACTTCGGCGACGATCACCCGGAGCGCCCGCTCGAAGCCCTGCTCGGTGAGAAGCTCCGTCGGGGAGACATCTACACCCACTGCTACGCGGGGAACCGGCGCGAGCTGCTCGCGGACGGCACGCCGAACCCCGGCCTCTTCGCGGGCCGCGAACGAGGCGTGCTCTTCGATGTGGGGCACGGCGGCCGCAGCTTCCGGTGGAGCGTGGCGGCGCGCTGTCTCGAGGCCGGTTTCCCGCCGGACGCGATTTCGACCGACCTCCACATCGGCTCCATGAACTCCGGCATGCACGATCAGATCACGACCATGAGCAAGTTCCTGGCGCTCGGGGAAACCCTGGAGGATGTGATCGCGCAATCCACCTGGAAGCCGGCCCTCGCTGTCGGACGCGAAGACATCGGACACCTGTCGGTCGGAGCGACGGCGGACATCGCGGTGCTCCACAGAGAGACCGGTAACTTCGGTTTTGTGGACAGCTTCGGCGCGCGCCAGGCCGGATCCGAAAGACTGGTGGCGGAAATGACCTTCAAGGACGGACGGCTCGAATGGGACCGAAACGGGAGGACCCGCCGGGACTGGCGCGAACTGCCGCACGATTACGGAGAACAGGGCGACGCGCGCTGGGACGGCATCCTCTACCGCCAGCGTTCGTAAGCGGGAGGACGGAAACATGCCTGTGACGATGACCCGGCGGCACTGTGCGCCTCCGACAAGGCCGCTTTCATTGCGGCGGGTCGGTGAGCGGTGGCTCGATGACTTCGCCAGTTCGAGACCACAGGGCGGCCGGGCCGTCTCTCGCCGCTGACTCCACCCGCCCAAGGGCGGGTTCATGGCCTTCCCGCAGGGATCACTCGCGCCGCAGGCGCGGGCTGGGAGCGACCGCCG
>JAPPGX010000031.1 GCA_028877265.1 Acidobacteriota bacterium | reverse complement strand
AGCCCGCCGGGGTCGGTCGCCGTCACCTCGATAGTCGCCCGACCGGCGCCCATCGCCGTCACGGTCACGCGGGCGTCCGCCGTCCGCGCCGCCGCTACAGCCGGCTCGAACGACGAAGCCGCGTAGATCAGGGGGTCGCCGTCGGGGTCGACGAACGCCGACGTTACGTCCACGTTCAACACGGCGTTCAGGGTCATCGTGCGGTCAGGCAAGATCCCCACCGCCGTCGGCGGACGGTTGGGGCGAAAGTCGGGGTCTCGCCACGCGGCCACTGCCGGACCCGTGGCGTTGAGCACCGCCGCGGCATCGGCGGCGCCCGTCAGCCCGGACCCGGCGGAGCCGTGGGCGACGCCCAGCGGGTCGCCGGCGAAGCGTTGCCGCGGATTCGAGAACCGCGGCAACTCGACGCAGGAGGTGTCGAACTGCCGGCACTGCGAACCGTAGGACATGATGGTCCGCCAGAGGCTCGACGGCGCGCCGTCCTCCGACGCCCCGTGGTTCACGTAGCCGTACGCCGGGTGCGAGTACACGCGGGCGGTCTCGCCGCCGGCCACCACCTGGAAGCGGTCGTGACGCAGCCCCATGTTGTGGCCCAGCTCGTGCGCGAAGACGAGGCCGCCGCACTCGAGGAGAGTGATGCCGAAGGGGCCCGGATCGCCGTAAGGCGCCGGAACCTGGGCGATGCCGCAGACATCGTAGGGGCGTGTCACGATCAGGTGCAGGAGGTCGGCGCTGCTGCGCTCCCGCAGGTCGTGCGCCTCGTCGAGAAAGCCGTCCGACGGATCAGCCAGGTGCTCGAGGTCGCGACCGCCGCCCGTCTCGGCATGCGCAACCTCGGAGCGGGCCACCAGAGCCAGACGGTGGCGGACCCCGCTCGCGCGGTAAACCTCGTTGGTCTCCGCGATCATGAGATCTATCTCGGTCTCGATGGCGGAGACACCGCCCGCCTTCTCTCTCGCGCCCGGCGTATAGACGACGGCCACGTCGATGGTCGCCGGTTCCTCCCCGCACGGAGCCCCGAAGAACACGATCGTCGCCAGCCACTCCCGCCAAGCGGTCGGGACGCACGTGCGGGTCACGAAGACATCCAGCCTCTCGAGAACCGACTCGCGCAAACCGGCCGGGAGCGTGCCCGACAGCCCCCAGTTGTGGGACAGGTTCAAGACTTGCAGGTTCTCCAGGCGCCCCAGCGAGGCCGGAACGGACCCGCGCAGGTCGTTGCGGGACAGATTCAGGTCCACGAGTTTCGCCAACCGGCCCAGTTCGTCCGGGATCGCGGTCAACGCGTTCTCCTGGAGCAACAGGAGTTGCAGGTTCGCCAAGTCCCCCAGCGAGGCCGGGATGGAGCCGGTCAACGCGTTGCGATTCAGGTACAGAGCCACGAGGTTCGCCAAGCGCCCCAGCTCGGCCGGGATCGTACCTGTCAACTCGTTCTCGAAGAGAAACAGGTCCGAGAGGCGCTCCAGCCCGCCCAGTTCGGCCGGGATCGGACCCCGCAACCCGTTCCGGCCGAGATTCAGCTCCTCGAGATGCTCCAGGCCGCCCAGTTCGGCCGGGATCGGACCCCGCAACCCGTTCCAGAAGAGATCCAGATGCGTCACCCGGCCTTCGGCGTTCGTCGTCACGCCGTACCACTCGCCCAGCGGGGCCGACGTCCTCCAGTTCGAGCGATTCCTCCAACCCCGGCCGCCGGTCGCCTCGAAGAGCGTCTCGAGCACCGCCCGGTCCGGCGTGGCGCCGGTAGTCGGGTCGGCGGCATCCCGTTCCACGGTCGTCGAGAACAAGTGCGAAGCGCTCAGTCCGCCCGTATCGGTCGCCGTCACCCTGACCGTCGCCTCCCCCTTCCCGACCGCCTTCAGAGTCACCCGGTCGCCTGACGCCTCGACCTGCACCACCTGTGGGTCCGAGGACGCCGCCGCATGGACCAGCGGGTCGCCGTCCGGGTCGGCGAACGCCTGCGACACCGCCAGATCGAGCTCGCTTCCGACCTGCGCCAGTCGCCGGTCCGTCAGCTTCCCCACCGTCACCGGGGGCCGGTTGACGCCGTCGGGAGGGCGGTCGCGCCACCCGGCCACGACCGCTCCCGTCGCATCGAGGACCGCCGACGCGTCGGCGGGACCGTCCAGCGCCGACACGCCGGCCCCGTGCTCGACGCCCAACGGGTCGCCGAGGTGGCGCTGCCGCGGGTTCGAGAAGCGCAGCAACGCCGAGCAACCGATGTCGACCAGCCGACAATGACGGTCGTAGGCCATGATCGTCGTCCACCGGCTGGACGCCGGCGAGCCCGCCTCGAACATCCGCCGGTTCACGTACCCGTAGGCCGGGCTCGAAAACGCGCCGCTCTCGTTCGTCTGGGCCTGGAAACGGTCGTGGAACATTCCCATGTTGTGCCCGAGCTCGTGCGCGAAGGTGTGGCCGCCGCAGACGTGGTAGGTGATGCCGAAAGGCTCGCCGATGTAGGCGACGCCGCACAGGCCGCCGTAGTCGCTGACGATCAGGTGTACGAGGTCCGCCCCGACCCGGTCGCGTATGGCGTGCACCTCGTCCAGGTGGCCGTCTGACGGATCTTCGAGACGCCTCAGATCCTGATTGCCATCCGTCTCGACGTACGACACCTCGGACCGGGCCACCAGGGCCAGGCGCTGCCGCACCCCGCTCGCCGCGTAGGCGTCGTTGGTCTCCGCGACCATGAGGTCGATCACCGCCTCGATGGCGGCGGCGCCGCCCGCCGCTTCGCGCGCGCCCGGCGTGTAGAAGACCGCCACGTCGATGGTCACGTCGGTATCCGCCCCGCACAGGCGGCCCAGGAAGAAACTGATTGTCGCCAGCCAGTCCCGCCAGGCGGCGGGCGCACAGGCCCCGGTCACCCAGAGTCCGAGTTCGTCGAGAGGCAGGTCGGACAGACCGGACGGAAGCGGCCCCGAGAGCTTCCAGTTGTAGGACAGGTCCAGGAGCTTCAGGTTCGGCAAGTCCTCCAGCTCGGCCGGAATCGGGCCCGACAGGTCGTTGCGGTTCAGGGCCAGGTAGTTGAGCTTCGTCAGGTTCCCCAGCTCGGGCGGGATCGGGCCCGTCAACTCGTTCCGCTGGAGCTCCACGTGTTCGAGCTTCGTCAGGTTCCCCAGCTCGGGCGGGATCGGGCCGGTGAAGTCGTTGTCGTAGAACTGCAACGCCCTGAGGTTGGGCAGGTTACCCAGCCAGGACGGGATCGGCCCGCTCAGTTCGTTCCGCGTGAGAGCCAAAGTCTCGAGACTTCCGAGATTCTCCCACTCGGGCGGGATCGGGCCGACCAGCGCCTCCTGTGCGATGGACAGCCACCTGAGACTCGTCAGGTTGCCCAACACGGGCGGAAGCTCACCCACCAGCCCGTTGAGCTCGAGGCCGAGCTCCACAACTCGCCCGGTGCCGTACGTCCGTACGCCGTGCCATTCGTCGAAGGGCGCATCCGTCTTCCAGTTCGTGTTGTTCCGCCAGTTGTCGCCGCCGGTCGCGTCGTAGAACGCCTCCAGCGCTCGTCGGTCGGACGCCGCGTCGTCCTGCGCGACAGCAGCGGCTGGGAGCGCGACCCGGAGGACGGTCACCGCCAGCGCCATGGTCCCGAGTTGTCCCCCAGTCAAATCGCCACCTCCTTCACCCGAGAACGGACGATGCTCAGTCCGGATTGGCAGTCGAGGCTCCGGCTGGCCGGGCTCGGCTCGCCGGCGAGGCTGAGCCCGGAAGCACGTTGCGGCGACCGGTCCTGGTCGTGGAGCTCGGCGGAGAAGTAGGCGACCAAGGTCGCGTCCTCGAGCGGCCAGCCGTGGAAGCTGGCCGCTGCGCCCAGGCCGCGTCGGCCCGCAGCCCGAGCTCGACCCCGCCGCCCACAACCACCCCCAGACGCCGCAGCTCAACGTCGTCCCGTGCGCCGCCGCCCGACACCGACTCGACCCGCAGGGCGTCGCCGTCGGGGTCCGACAGTGTAAGCTATCCGACGAGGCCGGTCGGGTACTGTTGATCGACGCAGGAGAGCCGATGGCGGAGATCCGGCCGCGACTGCGCTCAGGGCGCGACCTCGAAGCTCGTGCGGCTCTATGCGAACGTGCCGGCACGCCGGGCACGGGTCGTCTTCTCGGACACGGTGGCGACGCCCTGGTACCCGCACGCCACGGCGATTCCAGCGGCGTGCGGGGCGCCGCCCAGCTGTGGCAGGAGTAGCGGGGTAGCAGGTTCTGCCCGTGTTGAAGACATGGCGACGCTCGTAGCGGGGGATCGACTCGGGCCGTATGAAGTAGCCGGCGTGCTCGGCGTCGGCGGCATGGGAGAGGTCTATCGGGCGACGGACACCCGCCTCGACCGCACCGTCGCCGTCAAGGTGTTGACCGCCCACCTCGCCGACAGCCCCGAGCAGCGCGAGCGCTTCGAACGCGAGGCACGCGCCATCGCCGCCCTCAACCATCCCAACATCTGCGCGCTGTACGACTTGGGGCGTGAACGCCCGCCGTCGGCCGGCTCGCCGATGGACTTCCTGGTCATGGAGCACCTCGACGGCGAGACGGTCGCGCAACGGCTCCAGAACGGTCCCTTGCCCGTCGCCGACGCGCTACGCATCGCGGTGGAGATCGCCGAGGCTCTCGACGCCGCCCACCGCCAGGGCATCGTGCACCGCGACCTGAAACCGAGCAACGTCATGCTCACCGAGACGGGTGTGAGGCTGCTCGACTTCGGACTCGCCAAGCCGCACGAGGCTGGTCTCGCCGACACCCAATCGTCCGCGAAGACACGCACCGCGCTGACGATGGACGGAAGCATTCTGGGCACGCTGCACTACATGTCGCCGGAGCAGCTTGCCGGCAAGCCCGCCGACGCCCGGTCGGACATCTTCTCCTTCGGGGCGACCGTCTACGAAATGTTGACGGGGCGGCGGCCCTTCGACGGCGACAACCCGGCGAACGTCATCGGAGCGATTCTGAGGGATACGCCGGCCCCGCTCCGGGGCACCAACGGCAGCATCCCGTCCCGCCTCGACCGGTTGGTGCGGACCTGTCTGGCCAAGGATCCCGACGCTCGCTGGCAGACGACGCGGGATCTGAAGCGCGAGCTTCGATGGATGTGTACCGGCGAGTCGGACGAGCCCGCGCAGGCGCCGGCCGCCGACCCGGCCGCGACCGGCCGCAGCCCCGTCACGGGATGGCGCTTCGCCGTGAGCCTCCTGGCAACCGCGGCGGTGGTCGCGGGCGCCGCCTGGACGCTGAGACCGGTCGATGACGGGCCGCCGCTTCCGGTGCATCGGTTCACGATCGACCTTGCTCCGGAGCAGTCCTTCACCGGTTCGCTGGCGGTTTCGCCGGACGGCCGCCACCTGGTCTACGGCGTAGCCGACGCCGGTGGGACACGACTCCACGCACGGGCGCTGGACGCCTATGAGGCGACTCCGATTCCCGGCACCGAAGGCGCGACCGCACCGGTGGCATTCTCGCCCGACGGCCAGCGTCTCGCCTTTCAGTTGCGAGACGGCGAGCTGTGGTCCCTCCACCAGGTCTCGATCGAAGGCGGGAACCGTTTCAGGATTCTGGAAGGCGAAGGTGCGCTGTACCCCCAGGCGCGGTGGCTGCCCGACGATACCATCGTCTACTCGGTCCTGGCCGAGGCAGGTGGGAGTGGCCTGTTGCAGGTCCCGGCCACCGGCGGAACGCCGCGCGCCCTTACGCGGCTGGATGAGCAGCGCGGCGACTATGCCCACGTTCTCCCGATCGCCGTGCCCGGCCGTGATGACCTGGTCTTCACGATCGCGCAGGGAAGACCTCAGGATCGAGACCGGGTAAGGAGTCCGACGTGGGAGAACCTCCGGGACGGGAAGGCGGCGGTTTACTCGCCCACGAGCGGCGAGGTCCGGGTGATTCTCGAGCCGGCGTTCGGCCTCGGCTACCTCGACACCAACCACCTGCTCTACGTTGACGACGGGTCGCTACTGCTGATTGGCGTCGATCCCGATACGGCAACGACGACCGGGGCTCCGACGCCGCTGTTCCTGCCCACCAGAGGAGCGACCGTCGGAGGCACCGCCCTCTCCGGCAGCGGCACTCTGGCCTACATCGGGACGTTCCGCGCCGCAGCGGCCGGAGATGCGCCGTCCAGCCGGATCTACGTTGCGGTCAACTGGTTCGAGTATCTGAAGACGTTGCGCCAGTTGGACTGAAATTCGCCGGCCCAGTTGCTGGTCGGTTCCCTTCCATGCGCGGTCGCCTGCACACCGGCCCCTGAGTTGGGCCTACTCGTCGCCGCGGGCCAGTAGCCGTAGCGGGAGGGCCGCGCCGATGAGGACCACCGTCAGCGTCGAGACGGGGCGGCCTGCTCCCGGTTTTCGCGGTTGGACCGGAATCGCCCGGGCACCTGGGGGGAAGTCCTCATGACGGGATTTGCAGCGCCTGGAGCGGCGGACCGCCGGATTCCGCGTTCACGATCCCCGGATCTGGCGTTCAACTTCACCGAAATGCGCACCTCCTCCACGTTCCGGCCCTTGCCGGGTGACTCGCCACCCGCCGGGGATGGGATGGGTTGTTGTCGCCGTGAACACAGCTTCCGGCCCTGGCAAGGACCGGAGCGAGCCACTGGAACGGACCACCACAGCCGCCGCCGCCCGCAGGCGAACCTCGCCTACCGCCGGCCCTGCGCCGCGGCGTCGCGCAAGTCGGCGGCCAGTCTCCGGGCCGTGTCGTGCGTGGGGTCGAGTTCGAGCGCACGCTCCAGGCTCGCCAGCGCCTCGTCGCGGCGGCCGAGGAAGTACAGCGTGACGCCCGTGTTGGCGTGCACGGTCGGGTCGTCGGGCGCCAGGTCCGCGTGCGCCCGGTACAGGGCCAGGGCCTGCTCGTACTCCCGCCGCCCGAACCGCCACAGGGCCAGGTGGTCGAGCGCCTCGGCGTGGTCCGGGTCGCGCTCGATCGTGCGCTCGAAGTGCGTTGCGGCCTCGTCGTCGCGTCCGAGCCCCAGCAGGGTCCTGCCGGCCAGGTAGTGCGCGGTCGCCGCCGTGGCCGCATCCGTGCCCGGCGAGAAGCCGCGCTCCAGCGCTTCGAGCGCCTCGTCGTAGCGCTCCCCGTCGAGCAGCGCGGCGCCGATGCCGATGTGCGCCGGGACGAAGTCCGGATCGATGCGCAGGGCTTCGCGGTACGATGCGATGGCCTCGTCGCGGCGCCCCGCCGTCCGCAGCCCTTCACCGATGACGTGCAGCGCGGCCGGGTCCTCCGGC
>JAPPGX010000028.1:6159-7312 GCA_028877265.1 Acidobacteriota bacterium | reverse complement strand
CAGGCCCCGATCAACACCTACAACGCCATCCACCACCCGGTCGTGGGGCGGAACGGGATGGTGGCCAGCCAGAACTTCCTGGCCACCCGGGTCGGCGTGGACATCCTGCGCCAGGGCGGCAACGCCATCGACGCGGGGGTGGCCGTGGGGCTGGCGCTCGCGGTAACCCTGCCGCGCGCGGGCAACGTGGGGGGCGGCGGCTTCATCCTGCTGCACCTCGCCGAGGAGAACCGCACGGTCGTGGTGGACTTCCGGGAGACGGCTCCGGCAGCCGCGCGGTCGGACATGTTCTTCGGGGAGGATGGCGAGGTCGACGAGGACGAGTACCGCTTCAGCCACAAGTCGTCCGCGACTCCCGCGTCGGTGGCCGGCTTCGATCACCTGCTGCGCAACTACGGCACGATGAGCTGGCGGGAAGTGGCCGCGCCGGCCATCGAGCTGGCGCGCGACGGCATGCCAGTGTGGGAGGACCTGGCCGTCAACCTCGCCCGCAGCAAGGAGCGGCTCAGCGCCAACCCCGCCTCGCGGGCCAAGTTCTACAAGCCCGACGGCTCGAACTACGAGGTGGGCGACGTCTGGCGGCAGCCGGATCTGGCCTGGACGCTCGAGCAGATCGCCGAGGGGGGCGCCGACGCCTTCTACGAGGGCGAGATCGCGCGCCGCATCGCCGCCGACATGGCGGAGCACAACGGCCTGATCACGATGGAAGACCTGGCCGGCTACCGCGTCGTCGAGCGCGAGCCGGTGCGCGGCACCTTCCGGGGATACGACATCGCGGCCATGTCGGCGCCGAGTTCGGGCGGGATGCACATCATCCAGATGCTGAACATCTTCGAGAACTTCCCGCTGAAGGAGATGGGCTACGGCAGCGCGGACGCCATGCACGTCATGGCCGAGGCGATGCGGCTCGCCTACGCCGACCGCAGCAAGTACCTGGGCGACCCGGACCACCTCGATCTTCCGGTCGCCGCGCTCACGAGCAAGGACTACGCGGCGGAACTCGCGAAGGGCATCTCCCTCAGCCGCGCCCGGCCGTCAGCGGAGGTCGCCCCCGGCAACCTCGCGCCCTATGAAAGCCCGGAGACCACCCACTACTCGGTCCTCGACAGCGAGGGCAACGCGCTGGTCAACACCTACACGCTGATGTTCTCCT
>JAPPGX010000028.1:0-6067 GCA_028877265.1 Acidobacteriota bacterium | reverse complement strand
ACTGCTGGTGAACGTGCTCGAGCACGGCATGAACATCGCCGACGCCACCGCGCGGCCCCGGATGCACCACCAGTGGTTCCCGGACCGGCTGGAGGTGGAGAGCGGCTTCAGCCCCGACGTGATCCGCGCGCTGCGGGCCCGCGGCCACGACGTGCAGTTCAGCGCCGGCATGGGGAGCCTGCAGACGGTGATGTTCACAGGCGGGCTGTTCTACGGCTACGGCGACCCGCGCCGGCCGGGAGCGATGGCGCTCGGGTATTAGCAGCCCAGTCGCGCCCGCCGCGTCAGCCGTCCAGCGGCGCGCCTTCCGCGTCCACCCGGCGCACCGGGCCGAGCCCTTCGAGCGCCGGCCCCAGCCGGTTCTCGTCGCCGACCGCGATCAGAGCGCTACCGTCCGGTCCGAGGTGGCGGGCCGCGGCCTCCGCGACCTGGTCGCGGGTCACCGCCTCGATCCGGTCCGGATAGTCCTGGATGTCCGACAGCGGGCCGCCCCGCTGGAGGACGGCGGTGATCACCGCGCCGACCCCGGCGAGGGTCTCGAAGCGCTGCGCGTGGGTCCGGGAGAGGGCGAGCTTCGCCTCCCGGAGTTCCCGCAGCCGGACCGGACGCTTCCCGGAGGCCAGGCCGTCCACCTCGGACAGGAGTTCGCGGATCGCGGGCGCCGCCTGATCCATGTTCAGCGAGGCGGAGGCCGAGAGGATGGACCGGCGCGGGAGCTGCCGCACGCCCGCAAAGGCCCCGTAGGTCGCGCCCATCCGCTCGCGGAGGTTCAGGTTGAGCCGGCTGGAGAACCCGCCACCCAGAATCTGGAACGCGAGGCGCAGGGCGAGGCGGTCGTCGGAGTCGCGCGCCGGTCCCTGCTTCCGCCAGGCGACGACCGCCTGGGGGCTCTCCTTGCCGGTCGGGTGGAGCAGTACCCCGGTCTCCGCCGCGGGCGGATCGGCCGGCGGCTTGCGCTCGACGGAACGCCCCGCTTTCCACGCGCCGAAGAACTCCTCCATGACCTCCACTGCCCGATCGGGGTCCAAGTCCCCGCACAGGATCATCCGGCAACCGTCGGGCCGGAAATGCGCCCGGTGGAAGTCGGCGAGATCGGACGTCGCAATGCCCGGGAGCGTTTCCTCGTCCCCGCGCCAGCCATAGGGGTGCCGGTCGGAGTACGCCGTCCGGCGGACGATCCGGCGCAGCACCGAGGTCGGCTCGGCGCGGGACTCCTTCAGCGCGTCGAGCCGGATCGGCACGATCCGTTCGAGCTCCGCGTCCGGGAAAGCCGGGTTCAGGAGGAGGTCGGCGGTCAGTTCGAGGGTGGGATGGAGGTGCTCCGAGAGGCTCGCGAAGGAGACGGAGACGAACTCCGTGCCGGCCTGCGCCCCGATGTCCGCGCCGATCCGGTCGGCCTCAGCCTCGAACTCGCGGGCGGTCCGGGTCTTCGTGCCCCGGTTCAGCATCTCGGCGGTGAGGCTCGCAAGGCCCGCCAACTCCCGCGGTTCCTCCTGCTTGCCGCCGTTCATCATGATGGTGCCGACGATCTTGGGGAGGTCGTGGCGCGGGAGCACGTAGAGGCGCACCCCGTTTCCGAGGTCGCGGGTCTCGGGCAGCGGGGGGTCGAAGTGCCCGCGCCGGCCGCGCCGCGGCATCCGGGACCGGTCCGGTTCCGGAGAAAGCCGCCCATCCTCGGGCGCCGGGGAGGCGGCGGGCGCCTGCCAGTCGCCGGGACCGATCGGTACGGGGACGACCGGCGGCTCGCCCTCCGCCTCGGAGTCCCCGTAGAGCAGTTCCACGCGGGGCGCGAGCAGGTACGTCCGCGCCGCCCGCTGGAGGTCGTCCCGGGTCACGTCCCGGTAGCGGATCCAGTGCTCCGTCAGCTTCTCGGGGTCCCCCGCGAAGGTCGCGTAACGCGCGAGCAGGTCGGCCTTGGTCCCGAGCCGCTCGAGCGCCCCCAGGAAGGCGACCTGGGTCGCCGCCTTCACGCGCTGCAGCTCCTCGTCGGTCGGTCCCTCCTCCGCCATCCGGACGAGCTCCTCGTCCATCTGGTCGCGCAGCCGCGAAAGCGGCACCTGCGGCCGCGCCGTCGCCACCACCCCGGTGAGGCCGCCGGATTCGAGCGAATAGTGAAAGGCGCTGACGTCGGAAGCCGTCCGGTCCTCGTAGACCATGCGGCGATAGAGACGCGAGTTCAGCCCGTCGGACAGGATTTCCGACAGCATGTCGAGAGCCGCTTCGTCCTCGTGGAAGAACGGGACCGTGGACCAGCCGCAGTAGAGGCGCGCGTGCGGCACCGCCTCCGGGACCACGATGCGGCGGTGGGTGGCCCGCTCCACCGGCGGGAACGACGGACGGCCGGGAACCCGGCCGGGCGGGATGGGCCCGAAGTAGCGGCGCACGAGTTCCATGGCGCGGCGCTCGTCGTAGTCGCCGGCGACCACCAGAACCGCGTTGTTCGGCGCGTACCAGGTGCGGAAGAAGTCGTGCACCTCGCCGAGGCCGGACGCGGCCAGGTGCCCCATGTCCCCGATCACGTCCCACGAGTAGGGGTGTCCGGGCGGGAACAGCGCGTGGAACATCTTCTCCCACGCCGTCCCGTAGGGCACGTTGTCCATGCGCTGGAAACGCTCGTTCCGGACGACTTCGCGCTGGGTGTCCAGCTTCGTCTGGTCGAGGACGTCGAGGAGGTACGCCATCCGGTCCGACTCGGCCCAGAGCGCGAGGCCGAGCGCCTCCCGCGGAACGGTCTCGTAGTAGTTCGTCCGGTCGTGGCTCGTGGTGCCGTTCACGCCGCCCGCCGACAGGCTGGCGCCCGCCCGCTCCATCAGCCGGATGAAGTGGCTGTTGTTGTGGCGGGAGCCCTCGAACATGAGGTGCTCGAAGAGGTGGGCGAAGCCGGTGCGCCAGGGCTGCTCGTTCTTGGACCCGACGTGGTACCAGAGCGCCACGTGCACGACCGGCAGGCGGCGGTCCTCGTGGAGCAGCACCCGGAGCCCGTTCCCGAGGGTCCGCGCCTTGACGGGGACCGCAATATCGCGGGCCATTTCGGCGGCAGCCGGCCCGCTGGAAGCTGCGAAGGACGTCGGATCAGGCACGAAGGGCCGGGAATATACTGCCCAGCCTTTCATTTCTTGCGGATAGCCCGGCGCGTGAACCCTCGAAGCCTCCCGTTCCGCGGGACGGCTGCCGTCCTCGTTCTGGGCCTTGGCCTGGCGTGCGGAGCGGCCGCGCAGCCCGAGGACCTCTTCACCGCCGACCGCTCCGTCGAAGAGATGAGGGGCAAGCAGGTGGTCTTCGAGACCACGCATGGGAGCTTCATCATCGAGGTCCTGCCCGACAAGGCCCCGAACCACGCCGCCTTCTTCCTGCTGCAGGCCGAGGAGGGCAACTACGACGGCACCGCGTTCCACCGGGTCATCGCGCGTGGGATCGTCCAGGGCGGGGACCCGCTGTCGCGGGACCCGGAAGCGACCGAGGCCTACGGAACCGGGGGGCTGCTGCGGCTCGCCCGCGAGCGGAACGACGAACGCCACGTCCGGGGCGCCGTCTCGGCGGTCCAGGTCCCCAGGCGACCGGACAGCGCCGGCTCCCAGTTCTTTCTCGTGGTGACCGATCAGCCGTCGCTCGACGGCGCCTACACCGTGTTCGCCCGGGTGGTCGAGGGCATCCATGAGGTCACCGTGATCTCCGAGCTCCCCGCGAACGAGCGCGGGATGCCGCTCGAGCGGGTGGAGGTGCTCCGCGCCACCGTCCGCGACCGCCCCCCGGAACTGCCGCCCCCGTTCTCGGAGGAGACCGCGGCGGAACTGGCCAACTTCCGCGTCGTCCTGGAGACCCCGCACGGGGAGATCGGGATCGAGATGCTGCCGGAGACCGCTCCCAATCACGTGCGGAACTTCCTGCGCCTTTCCGCGCTCGGGGCCTACGACGGCACCGCGTTCCACCGGGTCGTCCCCGACTTCGTCATCCAGACCGGCTGGATGGAGACCCGCGACCGCCCGGTGCCGGAGAGCATCGAGAAGCACATCACGAACCTGGCGCCGGAGTTCAGCGACATCCCCCACGAACCGGGCGTCGTCTCGATGGCGCGGCTGGACGCGCTCGACAGCGCCATGACCTCCTTCTTCATCGTGACCGGACGGGCTTCGGAACTCGATGGCGAATACTCGGTGTTTGGGCGGGTCGTTTCCGGATACGAAGTCGTGGAGACGATCGAGGCTCTGCCCGCCGGCGAGGACGAGGCGCCCTTCGAGCGCGTGGAGATCCTCCGCGCGCGCGTGGAGCCGAACGAGTGAGCGCCGGGGCCGTGCTCGACGTGGCGATCGTCGGGGGAGGGCCCTCCGGACTCGCGACCGCGATCGAGTGCCAGCGGGCGGGCCTGAGCTACGAGGTCATCGAAAAGGGCAGCCTCGTGGACTCGATCCGCCGTTTTCCGGTCAACATGATCTTCTTCACCACCCCGGAACTGCTCGAGATCGGCGGGATGCCGCTCGTCTGCCACCGGGAGAAACCGTCGCGCTACGAGGCGCTCGTCTACTACCGGAAGGTCGCGCAGCGATACGGCCTGCAGCCGTGGCTCTTCACGCGGGTCGCGCGGGTCGAGCGCGACGGGGCCCCGGACGGGAACGTCTTCACGCTCCACCTGAAGAGCGAGCGGGAGGGGATTCCCGACCCGGGCCCGGTCCGGGCGCGGAACGTGGTGCTGGCGATCGGCTACTACGAGAACCCGAACCGGCTCGACGTCCCGGGGGCGGAGCTCGACAAGGTCTCCTACCGGTACGTGGAGACCCATCCCTACTTCGGGTCGAAAGTCGCCGTCATCGGGGGCGGCAACTCGGCGGCGGAAGCGGCGCTGGAGCTCTTCCGGGCGGGGGTGGAGGTCACGCTCATCCACCGGGGCGAGACGCTCTCCTCGCATCTGAAGTACTGGGTGCGGCCCGACATCGAGAACCGGCTGGCGCGGCGCGAGATCGCCGGCTGGCTCGGTTGCGTGGTCGAGGAGATCCGGATGGACTCCCTGGTCCTGCGGGACCGCGAGGGCAAGACGCACGAGATCCCGAACGACTTCGTGCTGGCGCTCCTCGGCTACCGGCCGCCCTACCGGTTCCTGGAATCGCTCGGCGTCCGGAGCGAGGGAGCGGACGGGCGGCCGGTCACCGATCCGGAGACGTTCGCCACCGAGGTGCCCGGGCTCTACCTCGCCGGCGGAGTGGTCGCCGGCCGACGCACCAACATGGTCTTCATCGAGAACGGCCGCTTCCACGGGGAAGCCATCGTCCGCCACATCTGCGCGACACGCTGAGGCCGGCATGGCGGACAACCCGTGGACCGCCGTCGAGCTCGACTTCCCGGGGTTTCCCGCGGAGGAGATGGTCGAGCGGGCCCGGCGGTTCGCCGAGCACATGGTCCGGCGCCGGACGGTCCGGGACTTCGACTCCCGTCCGGTGCCCGAGCGCGTGATCGAGGCGGCGCTCCGCACCGCGGCCTCGGCCCCGAGCGGGGCGAACCTCCAGCCCTGGCGCTTCGTGGTGGTCCAGGACGCCGCGGTCCGGGCGCGGCTCCGCGAGGCGGCGGAGGCCGAGGAGCGGGAGTTCTACGGCGGCAAGGCGCCGCCGGAGTGGCTCGCCGCCCTCGCACCCCTGGGCACCGACACCAACAAGCCGTTCCTCGTCGAGGCGCCGGTGCTGATCGCCATCTTCATGCAGCGGTACATCGTGGGCGCCGACGGGAAGCGGGTCCGGAACTACTACCACTCCGAGTCGGTGGGAATCGCCGCCGGGTTCCTGATCGCGGCGCTCCACCACGCCGGACTCGCCATCCTCACCCACACGCCGAGCCCGATGGGATTCCTGAACGAGCTCCTCGACCGCCCCGCGAACGAGGTTCCGTTCCTGCTCCTGGTGGCCGGCTACCCGAAGCCCGGCGCCCGCGTCCCGGACATCCGACGCCTCCCCCTCGACGACGTCGTCAGCACGAAGTAGCGCCCCGGCCGGGACCACCGGGCTCCAGACCGCCCGGACGGCGCGCCGGCTGGGACCGCCGGTCTTCAGACCGGCACGCGCGGCGCGCCGCGCCGCGCCCC
>JAPPGX010000109.1 GCA_028877265.1 Acidobacteriota bacterium | reverse complement strand
TGCTGGCGTTCGAGTTCCTGGTGCTGACGGCGTGCCGGAGCGGCGAGGTGCGCGGTGCCCTGTGGAAGGAGATCGACCTTGAGGCCCGCGAGTGGCGCATTCCGGCGGAGCGGATGAAGACGAAGCGGGAGCACCGGGTTCCGCTGTCCACGGGGGCGCTGGCGGTGCTCCGCCAGGCGCGCGGACTCTCGGACGGCTCGGGGCTGGTGTTCCCGTCGGCGAGAAACCGCCCACTCTCCGAGGTGGCGATGCCGGCGATGGTCCGGAAGCTCGGAATCGGCGCGGTCCCTCACGGGTTCCGTTCGAGCTTCCGCGACTGGGCGGCGGAGTGTTCGGACGCGCCCCGCGAGGTGTGCGAGTTGGCGCTGGCGCACGTGAACACGAACGCCATCGAGGCGGCCTATCGGCGCACCGACCTGTTCGAGCGGCGGCGGGCGCTCATGGAGCAGTGGGCCGCGTTCGTTGCCGGGACCGGTTGCTAGCATCTGGTCGGCACGAGCCATGCGGCGGCGGGAGTTGGATCTGATTCGTGACCCTGGAGGGCGGCCGCCGGCCGGATGGAGAATCACCGCCTTTATCGAACGAACGGCGGACGGAGCCGTCCGGGTGGCCGACATCAGCCCCAAGGGCTTCGTCCGCCGGGAGCACGTCGGGAAGTCCTACGCCGACGAAGGCGCCGCCGGGTTGGCGATTTCGGAATCGTTCCGCGTGTGGTCGTCGAACACTGCCCTGTCTGTCACGGTCGCCGTCATAGACATCCATGAACCGCACCGATCCGCGTTTGGCGGTTGACGCAGCACCGCGGGAGTGGCCTGTGCCGGACCGAACACCGCGCCAGTTCTTTCCGACTGGCAAGTGAGCGGCAATTGGGGCGCCGCGGTTCGGGATCGCCGCTACCGCTGAGGAACACGCTGTGGTTCCTCCTCGGGGTTGTCGTGAGATACATCGGGATCAACGTCGGGCTCGGACTGAGCTGGCTGTGGCGGGAGTTCCTGAAGAACCGTGACCGCTGGTAGTCTGAGCCGTCCCGGCTCTGAAATCCGAAGCAGATTCGAACACGAATGTGCTGGCGCGGGCGCGTTACGATTTGCCCGTTGGGAGGACGCAAGCCGCATCCAGCCGGGCCGGAGTTACAACCCGTAACGGCGCAAAACCGGTTCTTCCCAGCGCTCTCCCGCGTGCTCGCTCTCACGATCTGCCTCGTGGTCGCCGGGCTCGTGGGGTTCGCCCTCCTGCTGTTCCAGCGCCGACGATGAGACGGACGGACGCGATCCTCGGCTTCCTGGCGGTCAGCGCGCTTGTCGCACTCGCTTTCCTCGTGGGCACCTGCCGGTTCCTTCCCTTTTCAGCCTGAGACACTACGTCCTGACCGAGGCCGGGGGTGCCACTGGCGGCGGCAACCGCCGCCGGAGCCGCCAGCAGCTGGGGATGGGTCGAGGAGGTAACGGGAGTCCGGCTCTCCCGATCCTGTGCTTGGAGAGGTTATTCGATGGCGGGGGCAACTGGGGAGACTGGCCCTTCGTGCCGTGACCGGCGCCAGTTCCGGGACAGCACCTGCCCCTGTGCTGCCGGTCGCCTATGATGGGCTCATCATGGTGAAGGACGACCTCCTCAACCGGGCGGAGGCAGCGACCGGCCTGGAGCGGTGGGTGATCCGCGACGCGGTGGACGTGTTGTTTGAGGGCATCGGCTCCGCGCTGGAGCGCGGCGACCGTGTGGTGCTGCGGCGGTTCGGCCTGTTCCACGCCGCCCCCCGCAGGACCGGCGTGGCCCGGAATCCCCGGACCAACGAGCCGGTGGCCATCCCTCCGGGACGGGAGGTGCGTTTCCGTCCCGCGCCGGGTCTCCTGAGCTTCCCCGAGGGCAACTGAGGGAGCGCCGCTCCCGCGTCCGGCGGCGGGCCGGTAGGCAATGGCGCGCCGGTGGCGCACCATCAGTTTGAAGCCTGCCGATAGGCTTCTAACACCCTTCGCGGTTTTCGGGGCAGGCTCCGCGCCTTCCTGATGACCAGTAAGGCCCGAGAGCCAGCCTACCCAGTGTGTACACACTGGGCTCTGGCGAGGGATGCTGCGCCCCCCTTCGAACCCCCGGCTCCCGCGCCGCTGCCGGAGCAGCGGACGGACGGGGGTGCAGCCCCCGAACCCCCGCACCGGTGCGCTCTCGCCGCGCAGCGGCGCACCGCGTGGTCGCCCGCGTCACAGACGCGGAGCTGGTCGCCTACGGCTTGGCGGAGGCCCTCCGGCTCCCCAAGGCCTCGCCTGCTTGCACCAACGACCGCACGTCGGCCAAGGTGGGGATCGAACTCGCGGCACCGGCCCGCGTGACCGCCAACGCTCCGGCAGCCGACCCCATCCGAACAGCCTCTTCCATCGTCTCGCCACGGATCAGCGACCCAATCAGGAAGCCGACGAATGCATCGCCCGCCGCAGTTTCGTCCACGACAGGCACGGCGTGGGCTGGAAGCCGCACCAGTCCCGACCCTCGGTCCGAATACACCAAGCCTGCCGACCCGAGGGTCAGCGCGATGGCCGCCTCGGGAGCGCGCCTCGCCAGCCTCGCCACGACTCCGGACCAGTCGCCCGAGACCGCATCGGTGCCCGCCAGGGCCGAAGCCTCGATTTCGTTGACGACCAGCAGCCGGACGCAGGAGAGGTCGTATCCAGCCTCCCGCCCATCCACGGGAGCAACATTGAACGCCACCCGGCATTCGCGGTCGGCCGCCTCACGGAGTACGAGCTCGATATCGTTGATCTCGTTCTGCAGTAGCAGCCAGTCGTCACTTCCGACGCGCGCCACCGCGCCTCGTATGTCCTCCTCGGCAAGCGCCCAGTTCGTTCCGCCGAAAAAGACCATGGCGTTCTCGCCCACCTCGTTCACCTGGATCACCGCGTGCCCGGAGGAGCCCTCGATCATCCTCAGATCCGTCACGTCGACGCCCTCGTCCGCCAGCATGTGCTTCAGCCAACCGCCGTCCTCACCGACGCACCCGACGTGAACGACTTCGACCCCCGAGCGCGCCGCCGCGATCGACTGGTTCAGGCCCTTGCCGCCGGGGAAGGTCTCATGGGTCGGACTGGCCACCGACTCCCCGGCGCGCGTGAAAGCCGGAACCCGGTAGACATGATCGACGCACAGCGAACCGAGGTTGACCAACTTTGGCATGCGGATTCTTGCCGGGCGGCGGGTCGTCTGAAGTCTACCGACGCGGTGGAGAAGCCGAGTAGCGGCTTGAGGCGACACGCGCCTCTCGCGGTCGCTCCGTTCAACAACGTGGGGAAACCGGCCTCGAGGTCGTCACCGGCCTACGCTTGACACCCGCTCGGGTGTCGATAGGCTTGCCCGCCTATGCTTAGGCAGGCGGTTCCGCTGGCCCTCGGCTCTTCCTCCACCGCGCCTCCGCCGCCATCCGGGCTATCTCTGACCGGCGCTCCGGGCTCAGATTCCGGGCTCGGGCAAGCCCACCCTTCCGACCGCCGAGCCGCCCGAGGAGCGCCGCCGCGGCGCTTCTGGCCTCCTCGTCAAGCACCCCCTCGTCCCCCAAGAGTTCGATCAATCATTGAAGCTCCTTGATCCTCGGATCGGGCTTCTCTGACATTCCCCCAAAGGTTCCACAGCAAACGCGCTGATGCTGGCTCGGGTAAGGAGGCCTCCATGACCCGTCTTCTCTTTGTTCTCATTGCTCTCCCGGCGCTCCCCGCCGGGTCTGGTGGGGCGGTGCAACCACCCCCGTCGCCACCGGGTCAATCCGTTCTCACCAGTTACGACGCGGAGTTGGCCAGCCTTCTTGAAGGCGGGTCTTCGTTCTTGGCGGGAATCCCAATTCTCGACTATGAGCAAGAAATGGAAGCGGAGCAGATCTCGGATACGTTCGGCAAACCCGGTGAGATACTCGAGCATGAGGCAGTGCGCCGCCAGCGAGAACTGCGCGATGTGGCCGAAATCGTCCTGGTGGAATGTCGCGTGGCTGGTCAAATCTCCGAGCCTGACGCCGACGTGGCAACCCGGCTCGTGCGGATGCTGGGTTCTCCCACTGCGTACTGGCGGACATATGGCACCTTTGTCCCGAAGGGGTCAAGAGACTCATGGGCTGGCCGGGTCTATACGGCGCTACGTGTCCTGCAACTCTCAACCGAGCTGAATGAGGTTGGTGGGCACCGCACCAAGAAGGGAAAGGCTCTGGTCGAGGCCTTCAATACGGCAGGTTTGAGCACCGAAACAGCTGTCCGGGAAAGCGTCTACCTAGTTGAACTGTATCGGCACATTGCGGCCAACTGTGGAGATGAAGACATAACGGAGTTGCCGGCCCCGTCGAGCAGTGCGGTGAGGCTGCGTGACTAGGACGCACAATCGCAGGAGCGACCGATTCGCTCCATGGATAGGCGAATCGTACGGGGCTCGCAGCCGCTTCGGCGTTGCGGTCTTGGTTGTGGGTGAGTCGCTCTACGGCACCGATTACAGCCCAGATTACAACACGGTGGAGACCGTCCGATGGTTTCGTGACCGTCCACATCGCTTCTACACGGGAGCAGCCTTGATTCTTCTAGGAGTCCACACTGCGGACAACTTGCAGTGGTCTGAGCGCAAGGAGATTTGGGACCACGTCGCCTTCTACAACTACTTCCAGAGCTTTGTCGGTGACACCCCGCGCGTGCCGCCAACGGCTCAGCAGTGGCGTGAAGCTGAGGGGCCTTTCCGCACGGTTTTGGACGAGCTGAAACCGAAGGTGGTGTTGGTGCTCAGCAGGAGAGTCGGCTACCACCTCGTACAAACCGAGCCCGTCCTCGCGGATCTGGAAGTGTGTTTGGCGCGGCACCCTTCAGGGAGAGGATGGAGTTCGATCGCCAAGCGCGAGATCATTCGCGACTTTCAGGACGCTGTACGGAAAGCCGGTTGCCATTGACAGGCGGATACCATGTTCCTCGCGACCAAGCGGGTTCCCATTGTCCGATGCGCCACGTTCCAAGAGTCTCGCTCTTCGGGAGTCCCCAGATGATGAGAGTGCCTTCGGCTTCCATCGTGCTGCTCGCTCTAGCTGTCGGGTGTGGTGGGGGCGTGGATGGAAAGCCGACCTCTCCGCAGGCCACTCTCGCACCAACCACCACCCCTCCGGCACCCGCCCCCCGTACCCCTGTGGGGGTTGACGTAACGGTTGTCTCGACTCGTCCGGCCGGGTGGAACTACGAATGGGACGGCTACGACGGGTATGTGGAAGGCAACACAATCCGCCTGATTGCGCAGTTCAAGGATCCGGTCAGTGTGGAAGGCTCTCCCCGGCTGACGATCGGGATCGGAGAGACGGATCGGCATGCCGTTTTCTCTCCGTGGGTGGAAGACGACTTTCCTCCCGAGCGCTTATCGTTCAAGCAGCGGTTTGACTACATGGTTCACTGGGAAGATCGGGACGATGATGGCTTCAGCATCGGTGCCGACGCATTCGACCTCGCCGACGGGGCGCTCCTGAACACGGAAGGAGCGCCGGTCGAGGTCGAGGTTGTTTCCGTCACGGATACCCGTTCGGGTGTGCAGAGCGAACCCGGAACGAATCTTGGCACTCATCGGGTGCTTGCGAGACAGGAACCGAGGGTCTGCAGCGACGAGAGGGAAATGGCTCGTGCCTACGGCCGCGAAGACCGTGGAGCGCCTCCTCTTCTGGAGGAATGGGACGGTACTCCGTTCCGATTCTATTGGGATGCCGGGGGAGTGCCTGAGAGCGAGCGCACGGACGCGGAACACTACTTTGATGTGGTAGAGCGGCTGGCAGAGCGGATCGAGGATCAGATCGGGTACCCGATCCTAGAGGTGGCAGGCTGGATTCCGGAGGAAGCCCGAGGATTCCGGATAGCTCACCCGGACATACGAGACTGCTCGGGCGTACGCCCAGGCGGGATCGTGGCAACGGTGGTTCCTCGGATACAGAAGGACTCCGCGGGGTTCGTGGGGGCGGGGACGAAGTCCCACTGCGCGGTGCTCTTTTGGACCAGCAGCGACATCGATACGACGCTTGATGGGGTCATGGCGCACGAGATATGGCATCTTTTTGGCTTTACGCATCACCCATTGTCGTTGCATCCCAATCAGACGCCGCCCGGAGTGGGGGTTCCCATGTCCGTTCATCTGACGACAGCTCTTGGTTATCGCACCCCTCGGGAACTTGGCGTCACCTACGAGGATGTGGACGCGCTGCGATGCGTTTTCCCGCAAAACGGCTCGCACGGATTCTGAGCGCTGTACCACCACCCCGCCGTCGGGTCGCCCATCGACCCGCCATGGCGGCAGCCAACCGGTCACAACGACGTCGATCTACTGGTCCTTGGCCAAGCCAACGCCATACCAGAAACACCGGACGACCGTCGTGCGGTCTTTCGGAGGGCGTCGAGGCACGATTCGACCGGTACACCATCCACTTTGCCACGCGTCTGAGCGACTCTGACGACCCCTGACGCTTCGACCAACCGTTCGACCGTTCGTGAGCGTTCGGTCGTGGGGGATGAGCGGCGGTACCAGTCCGCCACACCGGCCACGGGTGACACCGGGCCCGTCGGCGGTCGAACGTGCGGTCCGACCCAAATGACCGCGATAGCATCGCCGGAGCACCGGACGAACGGGGGCTCCGCTCAGGGCTCCGCCACCGAACCCCCGCACCGGTGCGCTCTTGGCGCAGCGGCACCCAGTGTGGTCGCCGGCGTCCCACGGTCGGACCGGGCCGCCGTCGGCCCGGTCGGAGCCCTCCGACTCCCCAACGTCGGAGAGCTGGCCCAAGACGTCGTCAGCGGCCTCGGGGCGCGCTGGCTTGACGCCCTTGTCCGCATCGACGACCAGACGGCGGGAGATGTCAGTGCGGCGAACCGCCCGCGGATGTCGACTGGTAGGCGTATTGACTCGCTCGGCGAGCGTACGCGAGCCTGTAAGCGCACCTCCAAGTACGGAATGCTCGGGATTCTCACATTCGGTCCGCGGCACATTCGGCCGGCTTTCGAGCGTGTCGGTCTGGCGTCTTGGCTGTTCGCGGTCACACGACCGCGGGACGCGAAAGCCGCAACGCTCGGACGGACGACCCTCGGGCTGACGATGTCCTCCGGGACACAGGAGATCCTGATGCGGGACATCCATACCGTCTCGCTGGAACGGCAATGGGCCTGGGGCGGCGTTCGCATCCGCACCGCCCGCGGCGACACCGTGGTGTCGGGCCTCCCGCACCGCGCAGCGGCTTCGCTGGCCGCCGCGGTCGAGGAAACGCGCATGGCGTGGTGGCGTAAATTCCTCGGAGAGCATGCGGACACGTTACGCAACCTCGATCCGCGAGTGGCCGATCTGGAGGCGCCACGGCACTACGTACG
>JAPPGX010000158.1:7064-7401 GCA_028877265.1 Acidobacteriota bacterium | reverse complement strand
CGATCCCCTCGTCCGACTCCTTCACCACCTGGAAGCGCTCGCCCCCGCCGTAGCGGGCCGGACTCTCCACCTCGTGGAGGAAGGCGGCGTAGGGGTGGCGGGCTTCGGACATGACGGGGCCGGGGCCGGACATTCTAGGAGGGAACGTGGCTCGGAGCGCCGGCCTCCGGCCGGCATCGTCCGCCGCAGGCGGGCGAAACCGCGGATCCGCAGGATGGCGCGCCGGCCGGGAACGCCGGCCGGTTCTCGCGGTAGCGGCCTCCAGACCGGCACGGGGGGGGGGGCCCCCCCCCCCCCCCGCCCCCCCCCCCCCCCCCCCCCCCCCCCCCCCCCCCCC
>JAPPGX010000158.1:0-7054 GCA_028877265.1 Acidobacteriota bacterium | reverse complement strand
TGGGGGGGGCGGGGGGGGTTGGGGGGGGGTGTTTGTGGGGGGGGGGGCCCCCGCCCGGCCCCGGGGGGCCCCCCGCGCCGCCCACGTCGCAACGCCAACCCTCCGGGACCGCGCCTGCTCGACAGTAGATTCCCCCGTGATGGCGCAGGACCTCACGGAGATCCCGGTCCCACCCGCGCTCGGCCCGGACCCCATCCGCATCCGCCACCCCCAGGGCGCCTTCGTTCCGACACCCGCGAGCCGGATCGCGCTAAAAGCGATCGCGGCCCACGCCGCCCGCTTTCGGGGACGCGGGCTCGACTGGGGCAGCGGATCCGGTCTGCTCGCCATCGCCGCCGCGCGGCTCGCCGGGGTGGAGGAGGTGCTCGGGCTGGAACTCGACCCCCGCGGGGTGGCGGCGGCTCGAGAGAACGCCCGCCGGAACGGAGCAGCGGACAAGGTGCGGTTCATCGAATCGGATGCCTACGACCCGGTCTCGGAGGAAGGCCGCCGGGCGCTCGCCGGTTTCGAAGGCTCAACCGACTTCATGATCGCGAACCCTCCGTCATCGAGCCCGGTCGGGGACGGGTTCGGAATGCGGCGGGTGGTGGTCCGGGGCGCGGTCCGCTACCTGAGGCCGGGAGGGCTGCTCCTGCTGAGCGTTTCGTACCAATACGGCGAGGGACGGGTGGCGGAGCTGCTGCGCGAGACCCCGGGATTCCGGCACGACGGGGTGGGCGCCTCCACGGACCTGGTTCCCTTCGACATGACGCGCCCGGACCTGCGGCGGGACGTCGAAACCTATGCCCGGGAAGAAGAGCGGGGCGGTCTCACCTACGCGTTCCGGAATCCCCGAAACCCCGAGACGCCCATGACCGCGATCGAGGCATGGACCCACTTCCACGCGACGGGGAAGAGCCCGCTCTCGCGCTGGCAGAGCCACCTGCTGGTGCGGGGAGGCTGAAGTCTCGGAACCTGTGAGCGGTTTACGGTAGTGCGTTCGTGCGAAAACCGTGGTGGTTGCTTCTAGTCGTCGTTCAGCTCTTCGTGAGTGAGAACATCACGGGGGAAGCCTTCGCATTCGTTCGACACTGCTGCAGAGTTGATGATCTCCAAATGGTCAATGTGAGCATCACGAGCACCGCGCCGTTCGTCTCCCGACAAGTCGCCATCGGCTAGCGCCAAAATGCCGAAGGACAAGACCTTTGCGGCATTCTTCGCCTTGTTGTTGCCAAGGTTGTCATTCAGACGGCGAGCCTCTAGGTCATGCTTGCTGAATTCCAAGTGTAGGGTTGCGCAAGACGCCTTCATGTAGAGGTCGGTTTCTGTGATTCCGGGTTGCGTTACCGGCTTCACCGAAGCCGAGCACCCGAGGATGGAAGCGGCGAGCGTCGCCACGACGATGATTGCGAGTGTTCGCTTCACAGATTTCTCCTCTTGGAATTCAGATTGATGCACTGTCGCGGTTCCACGGTGGGGTCACCTCTTCGGACGCGTTCTTCTGAGCGGCTTCGAGCTTCTCCCGGAGAGGACCCGGAATCTCCACGCAGCGAATCTGGATTGAGTCCGGAACACGACCGCGGTCGATCTGCTTGAGCCATGCCTCGTACATGTCACTCTCCGTCAATACCAGCATCCTCTTCTCGGCGATTTCCGCTAGGAGAAGAAAGTAGATGTCGGACCGGACCTTGTTGATCTTCCCAGAGCCGCGGTTGCCGGATGCCGTCTTCAGGCTGCTCGTGGAGATATTCGCGACGACCTTGCCGTCCTCACTTACGGCGTCGAATTCGAACTCTCCGCCAGATTTCAAGCGGGCGTTCTTCTTCGTGAACTCCCGACCGAAGCGTGGCTGAAGCCACTTCTCCCGAATCCACGTCTCGACCTCATCATGAATCGCGGTGTCGGCCATGTGTCCTACCCTCCAAAAGCTACCTCGGCAGGATTGGACGAATCGAAGAGGCAAAGCAATCTTTCCTGCGCTTTGCTTATCTGAAGTCTCGGTGCCTCACCCGGGTCGCCGGCCGAAGACGGAAAAATCCGGGCACGCTCCCATTCATCCTGCCTAACGCCCGTCGCGATTCCGATCTTGACCTTCCGCTCCCGCAGACGTGCAATCAGCGATCGTGACTCGAACAGAAACACTTCCTTGATTCCCCAGGGCCGCGTGACACCCTTGGAACCGGCCGCCGTTGTCTTGGGTCCGGCCAGCACCAGGTAGAAGTCGGGAACTCCCTTCGGGTTGATATCTAGGATGCCTTCGCGCTTGGCGTACGTCTTGATGTCGACCGATTTCTGGGCCAGAGGACCCGACCGAAAATACCCATCGATTACTGGATTGTTGGCTCGCTCTAACTCGATGTCGAAGATTCGGGCGGCAATGTACTCGCCGATATGGCCGAGGAGGGCGGGTCTCCGAATGATTCCGCTGATTGCAACTTCGTTCACGTTGCGCTCGCGGATCCACTCGGCGAGCAACTGGAGGTCCGCGCCCTCCGCTCGCCCGACCACCGACCGTACGGCGGCGGAGACCGCGTCTTCCGTCAAGCCGAGCCGCGCCGCGACCTCGGCGCCGGGGGCCGACGCGCCGAAGCGGTCCACGCCGACCACCGGGCCGTTGCCCACGTAGCGCTCCCAGCCGAGCGTCGCTCCGGCTTCCACCGCGACTCGCGGGATCCCCGCAGGCAGCACGCTCGCCCGGTACGCCGCACTCTGCGCCTCGAAGAGCTCCCAGCACGGCAGGGAAACCACCCGGATCCCCACGCCCTCGGAATCGAGCCGCTCGGCGGCGGCGACCGCGAGCGAGACCTCGGAACCGGTGGCGATGACCACCGCCCGGAGCGCCGACTGCGGGTTCCGGAGCACGTAGCCGCCCCACTGCAGGCCCGCGGCGCGTTCCGGGGTGGTCAGGGTCGGCACCTTCTGGCGGGTCAGGACCAGTGCGGTCGGCCCCTCGGTGCGGCCGAGCGCGTGACGCCACGCCTCCACCGTCTCGTTCGCGTCAGCGGGACGCACCACATGGAGGTTCGGCATCGCGCGCAGCGACATGAGGTGCTCGACGGGCTGATGCGTCGGGCCGTCCTCGCCCACCCCCACCGAATCGTGCGTCCAGACGTAGACCACCGGCAGTCCCGAGAGCGCCGCCAGCCGCACCGAAGGCCGCATGTAGTCGGCGAAACAGAAGAACGTGGAAGCGAAGGTGCGGAACCCGCCGTGATAGGCGATTCCGTTCGCCGCGGCGCCCATCGCGTGCTCGCGGACGCCGTAGTGGAGGTTGCGGCCGTTCGCCTCGGAGGCGGACTGGGAGCCGAGACCGTTCAGCGCCGTCTTGGTGGAACAGGAGAGGTCCGCGTCGCCGCCGAAGAACTCCGGGACCCGCGCCGCCAGGGCGTTCATGGTCTTGCCCGACGCGTCCCGGGTGGCGAGCCGGTCCTCGGGACCGAAGGCCGGAAGCCCCTGATCCCACCCCTCCGGCAGCCCGTTCCGGAGGCGGCGCTCCAATTCGGCAGCCGGTTCCGGCGTCTCCGTGCGAGCCCGGTCGAGGGCGCCGTACCAGGCGTCGCGCGCCGCCTCTCCCTGTCGCGCCCGCTCGGCGCACCGCTCCCGGACCGCCTCCGGAACGGCGAAGGCCGTCTTCGGGTCGAGCCCGAGCGCCGCCTTGGCGGCCGCCGCTTCGTCCCCGCCCAGCGGAGCCCCGTGGGCGGCCGAGGTGCCCGCCTTGTTCGGCGCGCCGTAGCCGATGGTCGTGTTCACCACGATGAGCGAAGGCTGCCCCGTTTCGGCAACGGCACGCTCGATCGCGGCGTCGATCGCTTCCAGATCATGGTCACCGTCGGCAACCGTCTGAACGTGCCAGCCGAGCGCGCGGTGGCGGGCCGCCACGTCCTCCACCGAGAAGGAGAGCGACGCCGGTCCGTCGAGGGTGACGTCGTTCTGGTCGTAGATCCACACGAGCCGCCCGAGTCCGAGCTGTCCGGCGAGCGAAGCCGCTTCGCACGCCACCCCCTCCATCAGGTCCCCGTCGGAAACCAGCGCGAACACCCGGTGGTCCACCAGCCCCGGGAACCGCGCGCGGAGCGTCCGTTCGGCGATGGCCATGCCGACCGAGTTCCCGGCCCCCTGCCCGAGCGGCCCGGTCGTCGCTTCGACGCCCGGGGTCGCGAAGGTCTCGGGATGGCCCGGGGTGCGGCTCTCCCACTGCCGGAAGTCGCGGATGTCGTCGAGGCTCACCGGATAGCCCGCGAGATGCAGCAGGGCGTAGAGCAGCATCGAGCCGTGGCCCGCGGAGAGGACGAAGCGGTCCCGGTCCGGCCAATCCGGATCGCCGGGACAGGTCCGGAGATGGCGGCTCCAGAGCACCCAGGCCATGGGTGCCGCGCCCATGGGTAGGCCCGGATGTCCGGAATTCGCCTTCTCGACCGCGTCGATGCCGAGCCCGCGGATGGCGGCGATCGCCTGCGCGTCGACCTCGTCGAACGGGCGGCGAAGCGGGGCGGGGCCTGGCAAGAAGCGCCGGACGGTAGCACGTTCGAGGCGCGTTTTGGCCCCCTGAACCCGGCGAAGGCCGGTCCCGTTTTCCGGGCCGAGACTTCTACGCCGGGACGGCGCTGAGGACCTCGGCGAAGGCGCCGAGGGCCTCCTCGACGTGCTCGTCGGAGATCCCCAGATGCGGGATGACGCGCATCGCGTCCGGCGAGGCCGGCAGCACCGCCACGCCGCGGTCGAGCAACCCTTCGGCGAGCCGGAAGGCGTTCATCCCCGGAGTCCGGAAACGGACGATGTTCGTCTCCACGCCGTCGAGGTCCACCGCGATCCCGGGCAGTTCGTCGAGGCCCCCGGCGAGCCGGCGCGCCCGGCGGTGGTCCTCGGGGAGCCGCTCCCGGTGGTGTTCGAGGGCGTGGAGGGCGCCGGCCGCGACGATCCCGGCCTGGCGGAAACCGCCGCCGAAGAGCTGGCGGAAGCGGCGCGCCCGCCGGATCAGGGGCGCGGGACCCGCGAGGCAGGAACCCATCGGCGCACCGAGCCCCTTGGAGAAACAGACGCTCACGGTGTCGAACCCCTCGGCATAGCGGCTCTCGGGAATCCCGGTGGCCGCGGTGGCGTGCCAGAGGCGCGCCCCGTCGAGGTGGGTTCCCAGTCCGAGCCCGCGCGCGGTGTCCGCGACGTCCTGCAGGACATCGAGCGGCCAGACCGCGCCGCCCGCGCCGTTGTGCGTGTTCTCGGCGGCGAGCAACCGGGCCACCGGATAGCAGGCGTCCGGAACCATGGGGTGCGGCGTCCGCACCGCGGCCCGGACCTGCCCGGCCGAAAAGACCCCGCGTTCGCTCTCGAGTCCCACGACGGTCGCTCCGGACAGCGCGGCGGGACCGCCGCTCTCGACCAGGTACGCGTGGGCCCGGCGTTCGGCGAGGACCAGGTCCCCCGGCTCGGTCTGGCAGCGGATCGCGATCTGGTTGCTCATCGTGCCCGTGGGCGTGAAGACCGCGGCGTCCTTGCCCAGGACCTCGGCGGTGCGCTCCTCGAGCCGGCGGACCGAGGGGTCATCGCCGTACACGTCGTCTCCGACTTCGGCGGCGGCCATCGCCGCCCGCATCTCCCGGGTCGGGAGCGAGACGGTGTCGCTGCGAAGGTCGATCCGGACCGGGCGTCCGGCGGCGGTCTGGGGCATTCGGCTTCCTCCCCCTCAGCGGGTGATGCGGCGGAGCGGAGCAAGGCGGCGCCGCACGGCGTCGCCGACGCCCCGGGACTCCACCAGCTCCCAGAGGCGGTCCACGAACTCGCGGTCGGCGAACCCGGCGGGGGACCCGCCGCTCTCGGGAGTCGAAAGTCCGAACTCCTCCCGGCAGGCGTCCACCGCGCCGGCAAGGTCCGCGTCGAAGATCCGGAGGCCGGGACTGCCGAGGTCCCCGTCTTCCCCGACCAGGTCGGTATCCGCAGCGCAGCCGCCTTCCGAGATCAGGACCCGGAGCTGCACCACGTCGCTGCCCGCGAACATGGTGAGGGTCCGATACCCGACCTTCTGGCTCACCGCGTCGTGGATGCGCCGGAGTTCGGCGACCGGCGTCTCGTGCTCGCAGACGTTGATGTGCGTGGAGATTCCGTCGTCACGCCGCGATCCGCCCTCGCGGGGATCCGCCACCAGCACGCCGGCCGACTGGCGGCGGCCGCGGCGGGCGTCGCCACCCGCCGCCTGACCGGCCTCGAGGGCGGAGATCAGGCGGTCAGCAAGGGAGAGCCCGCTTCCGCGCGTCCCCTCGAAGTCCTCGGCCACCGCGTCCACCACCTCGGGACCGACGAGCAGGTTCCCCTGCGCCGCGTAGTCCGGCCCGGACCGGTGTCCCGCCCAGTAGCGCGCCTCGGAGCCGGTGTGCTGGGCCACCCCGCCGGCCAGGCCGACGACGCCGACCTGGCGATAGGGAGCGCCCTCGTCCTCGGCGAGGCGCTCCGTGAGAGCTTCCTCCGCCGACATCCCGGCCTCCAGCCGGCCGAGCAGTTCCTCGCCGTACTGGGTGCGCGTCCGCGCCTGGGTGGCGACGGCGCCCACGCCGACCCGTACCCAGGGGACCCCGTTCGCGACGCAGGGATTCCGGGTGGTTACGGCAACGCCGGACTCACCGGTCTCGGGGTCGACGGCCGCGATCGAGAACGTGTGGAAGACGGTCTCTTCGGGAGGGAGTTCTTCCTGGGCCACAGCCGGGAGAACCGCCACCGACAGAAGAAGCAGAAGCGTCAGGAGCAGGTTGCGGAGCACGGAGCAATCGTACTCATGGGAGTGACGCAGGCGGGCGGCGCCATCGGGGACGAGCAGCCCTGCGCCGCCTGCGGGCCTGCGGCCCGCGTGCCGGCTGAAGCCGGCGTTCCAAGCCCTGGGTGTCACCTCTGCTGTTGAGCCTTACGCCGAGATGGGAGCCATTTTTCCCGGGTAGGGTTGCGACGTGCGCGGTGCGGAGCACCGCCATACGTGTCTTGTAACCGATAGATTGCTCTTTGGTTTGCAGAGGATATCCAAAAGTAGCTACCACATCAGGCAGGACATCCAGAACGGCGGGCATCCCTGGGTCGAAGCGGGCCGCGACGG
>JAPPGX010000059.1 GCA_028877265.1 Acidobacteriota bacterium | reverse complement strand
GTGGAGTGGTCGAGAGGATCCGTCGTCGCCGCGGCGGCACGCCCGCGGGGCCGCGCCCCCCCCCCCCCCCCCCCCCCCCCCCCCCCCCCCCCCCCCCCCACGGCGCCAGCCCACTCGGAAGAGATCGCTCCCGCCTCGGCGTGGAGCCCGAGAGCGAAGGTGACACCCGCGGCTTGGAACGCCGGCTTTAGCCGGCACCCGCTGCGCGGAGCGCAGCGGAACGGCGTATCGCCGATCTGCGTCGGGGCCTTTCCGCCCGTTCAGCGCTTCCCAGGAACCATCGGGACGAACGCCACGCCCCCGTGGTCCTGGACATCGATTCGCCCGTCTTCGTCCCGCGTCGCAACCACCAGGCGCTGACTCCACGGATCCGGCCCCACCGGCGCCACCAGGCGTCCGCCGGGCGCAAGCTGGTCGAGGAGCGCCTGCGGAATTTCGGGGGGCGCCGCGGTGACCACGATCCTGTCGAACGGTGCGGCTTCCGGCCAGCCGAGGTAGCCGTCTCCGACGCGAAGGTTGATTCGGCCGTAGCCGAGCCCGCGGAGGGTTGTTTCGGCGCGGGCGCCGATCCCCGGCAGCAGTTCGATCGAGTACACCTCGGCCTCGAGTTCGGCGAGCACTGCTGCCTGGTAGCCGGACCCGGTCCCGATTTCCAGCACGCGCTGCCCCGGCGTGATCCGCGCCAGCGAGCTCATGAGGGCAACGATGTACGGCTGGGAGATCGTCTGTCCCTCGCCGATCGGGAGGGGGCGGTCGGAGTACGCACGGCGGCGCTCCGAAGCCGGAACGAACTCTTCCCGCGGCACCGTCTGCATGGCGCGAAGCACCGCTTCGTCGCGGATGCCCCGGCGCTCGATCTGGCTTCGCACCATGAGGATCCGTTCCGCCCGGAAGGCGTCTTCCTGTTCCCGGTTGCCGGTGGCTTCGTCGCTGCCGCAGGTCGCCGAGAAGAGAACAAGGGCCGCGAGGGCAGCCGTTCGCGAACCGCTCCTCATGGAGATTCCTCCCGATGCGGCAAGTCTAAACAGACGGTGGAGCCGGGTTCCCAGGCGTGCGACTCCACGCGGATCAGCCAGCCGCGCTTGGCGGGCCTGCGGCCCGCGTGCCGGTCTGAAGACCGGCGGTCCCAGCTGCTTCTGTCGTCAGGATGGGTGAGGTGGTGCAGTTTCGCGGCCGGCGGCCGCGATGCCGGCCGGAGGCCGGCGCTCCGAGCCGCGTTCCCCGGCTGGAGTGTGATGGAATGATCGGGCGTGGAACGGGTGCGAAAGGTCTGCTGGTGGGCCGTGCTGGCCGGGTTGGCGCTGCCCCTGTCCGCCGGCGCCCAGGGTTTCAGCCGCACCGAGTTCCAGTACCAGGGCGGGTCGGCCTGGGTGGACGGCGTTGTCAGTCCCCCCGGTTTCCAGCATGTCTTCACGCTCCAGCACGCGAGCGCCTGGAGCCACGGGTCCAACTTCTTCTTCGTGGACATGGTCTGCTGCGACGACCCGGTGTCCAACCGGGACGCCTACCTGGAGTGGTACTCCCGGCTGAGCCTCGGCGCGTTGAGCGGCAAGGAAATCTCCTTCGGCCCGGTCCGCGACATCAACCTCATCGGAGGGGTCAACTGGGGGTCGCAGTCCCGCTTCGCCAAGCTGACCCCCGGAGTCCAGCTCCAGCTCGACCTGCCCGGGTTCGCATTCGCGAACCTGGATTTCGTCTACCTGGTGGACGTCGGCGCCGGGCTCGACGGGGGCGGGGTTCCCAAGGCGGACCCCATGCTCGGAGTGGACTTCAACTGGGCCTACCCCTTCCAGATCGGGGAGGCTTCTTTTTCGATCGAAGGGCACGGCGAGTGGCAGAGCCCCGCGGACAACGAAGTCGGGCGCCAGCCGTACCAGGTCCTCCTCCAGCCCCAGATCCGCTACGACCTCGGGAAGGCCATGTCAGGGGTGGAGAACCGGGTGCTGATCGGGACCGAGCTGCAGGTGTGGCGCAACAAGTTCGGGGTCGAAGGGGCGCACGAGTTCCTGCCCCAGTTCCTGTTCGTCTTCGGTTTCTGAGGGCCGGACAGGTGCGGCCGGCCGCGGTCCCGCTCATGTTGGCCCTCGGGGCCTGCGGCGGGCCTGCGGGGCCGCCTGGAACGGTCCGGATTCCGCCGAGTGAAGAGATCCCAGGCTTCTTCCTCGATCGGGAGGAGGTCACCACGGCCCGGTTCGCCGCCTTCGTTGCGGAGACGGGCCACGAAACCGACGCCGAACGCTACGGCTGGTCGCTGGTGTTCCACGAGCCCGGGACCGAGCCCCCCGATGCGCAGGTGGTGGCCGCCACGCCCTGGTGGATCCGGGTGGACGGGGCGGACTGGCGCCGGCCCCGGGGCCCGGAACACCCGCCTGCGGAGGACGACCATCCCGTCACCCAGGTGAGCTGGAACGACGCGGCGGCGTTCTGTGCCGCCGCGGGCGGCCGCCTGCCCACCGGCGCCGAGTGGGCGCACGCCGCGCGGGGCGGCCGGGAAGACAGTCCCTTCCCTTGGGGCGACCGCTCGCCGTTCGCCGGCGAGCCGGTCGCGAACCTGTTCGACGGCCTCTTTCCCACGCATCCGGGTCCCGGGGACAGCTTCGCCGGCCTCGCCCCCGTCGGACTGTTCCCTCCGAACCCCTACGGGCTCTCGGACATGGCCGGGAACGTCTGGGAGTGGGTGGACGGCGGCGGACCCGATGACCGGCGCCTCAAGGGCGGGTCGTTCCTCTGCGCGGAGAACTCCTGCCAGGGGTACCGGATCGCCTGGGAGAACCGGGCCACCGCCGACTCCGCCTGGGACCACACCGGCTTCCGGTGCGCGTTCTAGAGACGGCGTCCACACCCTTCGGCGGTACACTGCGCCGCCGTGCCGACAGTCGCTGGAGCCCTTCCCGAGCAACAGGGATTCGGGGTCACGCGCCGGCGTGACAACTGGTGGGTCGTTCCTGCCGCAACCTTCGCGGTCCTCTCCGGATTCATCGTCTATTCGACGTGGGCCGCGTTCCAGAACGCCCACTACGAGTTCGGCAACTACCTCTCGCCGATGTACTCGCCGGTCCTCTTCGGCGACTCGCACCACGCCTGGTTCGGCGGAAAGCCCAGCATCTGGCCGGCTTTCCTGCCCTGGTCGCCGGCGCTCCTGATCCTCTGGGCCCCGGCGGGGTTCCGGCTCACCTGCTACTACTACCGCGGCTCCTACTACAAGGCGTTCTGGGCGAGTCCCATGAACTGCACCGTCGGGAAGCCGTGGAAGACCTACCGCGGCGAGAACAGCCTGCCGCTGATCCTCCAAAACGTCCACCGCTACTTCCTCTACCTCGCGGTGGCGTTCATCGGCATCCTTTCCTGGGACGCCTGGATGGCGATGTGGTTCGTGGACCCGGCGACCGGGACGGAACAGTTCGGCATCGGGGTCGGCACCCTGGTCCTCACCACCAACGTGATCCTGCTCGGCGGCTACACCTTCGGCTGCCACTCCTTCCGCCATCTCGCGGGGGGCTTCCTCAACCGGATCTCGGGCAAACCGGCCCGCCAGTGCGCCTACCAGTGCTCGAGCTGGCTGAACGTGCGGCACATGAAGTTCGCCTGGACCAGCCTGTTCTGGGTGGCCTTCTCCGACGTCTACGTCCGGCTCTGCTCCATGGGCATCTGGACCGACTACCGGATTCTCTAGATGCAGGTCGCGGAGCACGACGTCCTCGTCATCGGCGCCGGGGGCGCCGGCCTCCGGGCCGCCATTGAGGCTTCGGCAGCAGGGGTGAGCGTCGGGCTCGTCACCAAGTCGCTCCTCGGCAAGGCGCACACCGTGATGGCGGAGGGCGGGATCGCCGCCGCCCTCGCGAACGTGGACGGCCGCGACGACTGGCGGACGCACTTCGCCGATACCATGCGGGGCGGGCAGTACGTGAACAACCCGACGATGGCCGAGCTCCACGCCAGGGAGGCCCCGGACCGGGTCCGCGAGCTCGAGGCCTGGGGGGCGGTGTTCGACCGGACGAACGACCAGAAGATCCTCCAGCGCAACTTCGGCGGCCACAAGTACCCGCGGCTCGCGCATGTCGGCGACCGGACCGGCCTCGAGATGATCCGCACCCTCCAGGACCACGGCATCCACCTGGGGATCGACGTCCACATGGAGTGGACGGTGACCCGGCTGATCGTGGACGGCGGCCGGGTGGTCGGCGCTTTCGGCTACGACCGCGAGAAGGGCCGCTTCCAGGTCTTCCGCGCCGCCGCGGTGGTGCTCGCCACCGGCGGGATCGGCCGGGCCTACCGCGTCACCTCCAACAGTTGGGAGTACACCGGCGACGGGCACGCGCTCGCCTACGAGGCGGGGGCCGAGCTCATCGACATGGAGTACGTCCAGTTCCATCCCACCGGGATGGTCTGGCCGCCGAGCGTCCGCGGCATCCTGGTGACCGAGGGCGTGCGCGGGGAGGGCGGCGTCCTCCGCAACAGCGAAGGCCAGCGGTTCATGTTCGACGACATCCCCGACCTCTACAAGGGATCGACGGCGGGCGACCCGGAGGAGGGCTGGCGCTACACCCAGGGCGACAAGGAGGCCCGCCGGCCGCCCGAACTGCTGACCCGCGACCACGTCGCCCGCTGCATCGTGCGGGAGATCAAGGAGGGCCGGGGCAGCCCGCACGGGGGCGTCTTCCTCGACATCGCCTGGATCAAGGAGAAGCTGAAGGACAGCGAGGCCCACATCCGCCGCAAGCTCCCCAGCATGTACCACCAGTTCAAGGAGCTGGCCGGTATCGACATCACCAGCGAGGCGATGGAGGTCGGCCCCACCATCCACTACGTGATGGGCGGGGTCAAGGTGGACGGGGAGACCCAGATGTCCCGGGTGCCGGGCCTCTTCGCCGCCGGCGAATGCGCCGGTGGTCTCCACGGCGCGAACCGACTCGGCGGGAACTCGCTCTCCGACCTGCTGGTCTTCGGCAAACGGGCCGGCGAGCACGCCGCGAGGTTCGCGGGCGCGAATCCGCGCGGCGGGGCTTCGGGGTCGGAAGACGAGCAGGTCGAGGCCGCGACCCGGGACGCGCTCGCCCCGCTCGAGCGGCAGGACGGCGGCGGGGACGGGGTCGGCTCCTACGCCATCCAGAGCGAGCTGCAGGACCTCATGCAGGCGAAAGTCGGCATCGTCCGCAGCCAGGCGGAACTGGAGTCCGGGCTCGAGGACGTGCTGGCCCTGAAGGAGCGCTCCCGGAACGTCAGCGTCGCCGGAAACCGCGCCTACAACCCCGGCTGGCACACCGCGCTCGACCTGCCGAACCTGCTGCTCGTCTCCGAGGCGGTGGCGCGGGCGGCCGCGCTCCGCAAGGAGAGCCGCGGGGCCCACTTCCGCGAGGACCACACGGCCAAGGACGAGCGCTGGGGCCGGACCACGCTGGTGGTGCGGAAGGGCGCGGACGGCGAGATGGAGATCGAGGAGGAGGCGGTGACGCCGCCCCGGGAAGAACTCCAGCAGATCATCGAGGAGAACCGCTGATGGCGAGCCGAACCTTCCGCATCTGGCGGGGCGAGCAGGACGGCGACGGGCAGTTCGCCGAATACACCACCGACATCACCGAGGGCATGGTGGTCCTCGACGCCGTCCATCAGATCCAGGCGGAGTCGGCGGGCGATCTCGCGGTCCGCTGGAACTGCAAGGCCGGCAAGTGCGGCTCGTGCAGCGCCGAGGTGAACGGCAACCCGCGGCTCATGTGCATGACCCGGATGAGCGATCTGCCGGAGGACCTCCCCGTCACGATCGAACCGATGCGCACCTTCCCGCTGCTGAAGGACCTGGTCACCGACGTGAGCTGGAACTTCGAGGTCAAGAAGCGGATCAGGAAGTTCAAGCCCCGGGCCCCCGACGCCGAAGACGGGACCTGGCGCATGGACCAGCGCGACGTGGACCGGGTGCAGGAGTTCCGGAAGTGCATCGAGTGCTTCCTCTGCCAGGACGTCTGTCACGTCCTCCGCGACTCCCACAAGCACGACGAGTTCGTCGGGCCGCGTTTCTTCGTCCACGCCGCCGCCCTCGAGATGCATCCGCTGGACACCGAGGACCGGCTCGAGGAGCTGAAGGAGGCGCAGGGCGTCGGCTACTGCAACATCACCAAGTGCTGCACCAAGGTCTGCCCCGAGCACATCACGATCACCGACAACGCGATCATCCCGCTCAAGGAGCGGGTGGTAGACCGCTTCTACGACCCGGTCCGGAACCTCTTCCGCATCATCGGCGGCCGCTGAACCGGATGCCGTGGGGTTGAATCCCACGGCCGCCGTCCGGCAAGATGGCCGGTCCGCTCCGGCCGCTTCGGACCGGAGGAGAGGAGCAACTCCATGAACATGTCGGGAATCATCAAGGGCGGCCTCGTCGCCGGCCTCCTCATCAACGTCAGCGAGTTCGTGCTGAACATGATGGTGATCCCCGTGCCGGAAGGCGCGGGCGGATCCATCGGGTTCTGGGTCGTCTACGCCTTCGTGATGGGATTGCTGACCGCCTACCTGTACGCCCTGATCCGTCCCCGTTGCGGCGCCGGGCCCAAGACCGGCGTCTGCGCCGGGTTGCTCGTGTGGGCCCTCCACACGCTGCTTCCTGCGGGCGGCATGTGGAACATGGGTATGGCGCCGGACGGCCTGCCGCTCATGCTGGTCTGGACCGGCGTGGAGCTGGCCCTCGCCGGCGTCCTCGCGGGCATGCTCTACAGCGAATAGGGCCCTGGGACCGCCGGTCTTCAGACCGGCACCGCGGCCCCCGGGGCCGCGCACGTCGCACCTCCACCCGGAGAGGTGGGCGCGCCGGCGTTCCCAGCCGGCGCACCATGCGGGCTGTTGGCCGACCCGCGGAACCGGCGGTAGGGTGCCCGCCTACCTCCCGCCCAGCACCTCCCGGGCCCGCCGGACCTGCTCGTCATCCCCGGCGCGGGTCGCGGCCTCGAGGAGTCCCCGGTAGGCGGTGAGGTTCGAGGGGTCGCGGTCCACCGCTTCCCGGTAGAGGCGCACCGCTTCCGGGGCCCGCCCGGAGGCCGCTTCGAACGCCGCGAAGTTGGCCCAGTGGAAGGCGGGTCCGGAACTTTCGCTGACCAGCGCTTGAAACGCTTCCCGGGCGGCCGCCGTGCGGCCCAGTTCCGCGAGCGCGACCGCGCGGACCAGGAGCGCCCGCTCGGTCCCGGGACGCTCCGCGAGGATGCCGGCGGCCCGGTCCGCCGCTTCCTCCGCCCGTCCGCGGCGGACGCTCAGCTCGGCGAGCCAGGCGGCCGCCTCCGCATCCCGCGGGTCGGCCTGGAGCGCCGTCAGCACGAGCGCCTCCGCGGAGTCCCGGTCACCGCGCTCCACCTGGACCTCCGCCGCCAGCAGCAGCGCCTCGCGGTCTGCGGCGAGCGCGGCCGGTCCGCTCTCCAGCACGGCGGCGGCGTCGTCCGGCTGGCCCGCGCGGAGCAGCAGCCGGGCGAGCGCGACGGTGAGCACGGGCGGGCCGCTCCCGTCCGCGGGAGCACCGAAGAGGGCCGCCCGCAGAGCTGTGGCGCCCTCTTCCGCCCGTCCGCTCGCGAGGGCGGCGCG
>JAPPGX010000161.1 GCA_028877265.1 Acidobacteriota bacterium | reverse complement strand
GTTACCCATGTGACCGGTCCAGAGTGTTACCCATGTCTCGTTCGCTCACTCCCCGAGAGAAACGACGGGGCCAATCGTGCAGCGATTGGTCCCGTCAACCCTTGGGAAGAGTGCCCCGCACGTTCAGGGACCACCGAGTCTGGCGTGCGCGTGGTTGATGACATGGTGCGGGGCGCTCTTCCCGCGGGTTGTTGACGGCAATGGCCGCGGGACCGAGCGCAGATTATCGCCGCCCGCCGGGGGCCGGCTCCCGCGGGGAGTCCGCCGGGGGCGCACCCGGGTCCGCCCCCTCGGCCGGAGAACCGGCGCGCCGCCGTTTCCGTCCCTGGCGGGTGCTGCGGATCGCCTCCGGGTTCCTGCTCCTGGCGCTCGGGATCATCGGGCTCTTCCTCCCGATCCTCCAGGGCGTGCTCATGATCCTGGCGGGACTGGCGGTGCTCGGGAAGGACCTTCCGTGGTCCCGGGCGATCACCGACCGCCTGGCCGGCTTCGTGAAACGGCGGGCGGAGCATCGAGCGGCCCGTAAGCGGGGCAGGGAGGAGGCCGCTCCCGGATCGGAAGCGTCGTGACGCACGCACGATCTCCGGCCGGGCGGCACCGGGAACTCGTGGAGGCCATCCGCCATCACGACCACCGGTACTACGTGCTCGACGCTCCGGAGATCGCCGACCACGAGTACGACGCACTCTTCCGGGAACTGGAAGGACTGGAGCGGGACCACCCGGAACTGGTCACCCCCGACTCGCCGACCCGGCGCGTCGGCGGGGCGGTGGCCGAGGGGTTTCCGGAAGTCCGCCACGAGGCGCCGATGCTCTCGCTGCAGAGCATCCAGGACGAGACCGAACTGCGCGAGTTCACGGATCGGATGGAGCGGGAGATCGGCCGGGACGATCTCGACTATTGCCTCGAGCCGAAGTTCGACGGGTTGTCGGTGGAACTCGTCTACGAGGATGGCCGGTTCGTTCGCGGGGCGACCCGGGGGAACGGAACCATCGGGGAGGACATCACGGCGAACCTGCGCACCATCCGGTCGCTGCCCCTCCGGCTCGCCGGGGACGAAACGCCGCGGCGGCTCGCGGTACGCGGCGAGGCCGTCCTCCCGGTGGCGGACTTCGGACGCATGAACGAGAGCCTCGAGCGGGCCGGGAAGGACACCTTCAAGAACCCGAGGAACGCGGCCGCCGGCTCGCTGCGCCAGCTCGACCCGGCCGTTGCGGCGGCCCGGCCGCTGGCGCTCTACGCCTACGACATCCTGGTCTGGGACGACGGGGAGCACGCGGCGCCCGGGACGCAGTCCGGAGTGCTCCGCACCCTTGCCGGGTTCGGATTCCGGGTGGCAGCCGCGCCGCGCGGGAACGGCGAGGAAGAAGCGGGCCGGCAGGCCGTCTGGTGGGAGGTGGGACGCGGCCCCGATCAGGTTCTTGCCTACCACCGCCTCCTCATCGCGGGGCGGGACCGGTTCGCCGTGGAACTCGACGGGGCGGTGGTCAAGCTGGACCGGATCGCCGACCAGGAAGAGTTGGGCGAGCGGTCCCGGAACCCCCGTTGGGCGGTCGCCTTCAAGTTCCCGCCGGGGCAGGCGAAAACGGCCCTCCTCGGCATCGACGTGCAGGTGGGACGCACCGGGAAGCTCACCCCGGTGGCCCGGCTGGATCCGGTGCTCGTCTCCGGGGTGACGGTGAGCCGCGCCACGCTCCACAACGAGGGGATGGTCCGGTCGCTCGATGCCGGGCCAGGCGACCGCGTCCGCATCCAGCGGGCGGGGGACGTGATCCCGCAGGTCGTGGAGGTCGTCTCCCGCACCCGGGAAGAAGGCGCGGCGCCCTGGTCGATGCCGTCCGGGTGTCCCGAATGCGGCAGGCCGGTGCTGGCGGAGGGCGCCAACCACTTCTGCTCCGGAGGGTGGAGCTGTCCCGCGCAGCGGAAGGCCCGCCTGGTCCACTTCGTCGGCAAGGGCGGCATGGAGATCGAAACCCTCGGCGACGAGCTCGTGGAGCTCCTCGTCGAGTGCGGGTTCGTGAGGTCGCCGGCCGACCTCTACCGGCTGACCCGGGAGAAGCTCCTCGCGGTGCCGGCGCAGCCGGCCGGCCGGCCCTTCGATCCCGCGGGCGCGGCGGCACTGGTCCGCCGCCTCGGCGCGGCCCGGAAGGTGCCGCTCCGGAGGGTGCTGGTGGCGTTGGGCCTGCCCGGAGTCGGCCCGACCCGGGCGGAGGCGATGGCAAGGGACTTCGATCTGACGGCCCTCAGGGCGCACTCGGAACGCCTGGCTGACGAGGAGCCGGCGGGGCGCGCCGACGAGGCGTTGAAGGCGCTGGCCTCGCCCGGCAAGCGCGCCCTGCTGGAGGACCTTGTCGACGCCGGGGTGGTGGAGGGCGCGCCCGGAGGGTGCCGTCGGGAGGAGTCCTTCCGGTGGGCGCCGGATGCCCTTGCCGCGGCGATCGCCCGGCTGGCGGAGAAGAACGCCCTCGACCTGCCGAGGCTCAGCGAAGCCATCGCCGCCGACCTGACGAAGGCGGGCCGGGTGGAGCGCCCGGCGGATCTGTTCCGCCTGACGGCAGCGGACCTCCTGGCGTTGCCGGAGCGGCGCCGCCGCCCGTTCGCCGAGAAGTCGGCCGCGAACCTGCTTCGGGAACTGGAGGAGAGCCGAACGGTGCGGCTCGACCGGTTCCTGTTCGCCCTCGGGATCCCCCATGTCGGCCAGCACGTGGCGCGGGTGCTCGCGGCGCGCTACGGCTCGCTGGAGGGGCTGGCGGCGGCGAACCGCGAAGCGCTCCTCGAGGTGCACGAAATCGGCGAGCAGGTCGCCGATGCGGTCATCGGGTTTTTCTCCGACGAGGCGAACCGTCGCGAACTCGAGGATCTCGCAAACCTGGGAGTGGCCCCGGCCTGGGAAGCGACGGGGGAGTCCACGCTTTCGGGCCTCAGGATCGTGCTTACCGGGACGCTTGCCGGGCTCACCCGGGAGGAAGCCGGGGAACTCATCGAGCGTCATGGCGGGAGGGTGGTTTCGAGCGTGAGCAGCCGTACCTCGCTGTTGGTGGCCGGAGAGCGGGCCGGTTCCAAGCTGGAGAAGGCGCGTGGGCTGGGGGTGGTGGTCGGCGGTGAGGAGGAACTGCGGCGGCTCGCCGCCGGGGACGTCACCCTCGACGAGCTCGCGGCAGCGGAAACCGGAACCGGCGATGGAACGTAGTCTCTGAACATGGCTTCCTTCCTGCTCTGGCTCCTGCTCCTGATCGTCTGCTGGCCGCTCGCGCTGCTGGCGCTCGTGATCTATCCGATCGTCTGGTTGCTGCTGCTGCCGTTCCGGCTGCTCGGCATTGCCGTGGACGGCGTGTTCTCGCTGCTGGGCGCCGTGCTCCGCTTGCCGGCGCGGGTGCTGGGCGGGCCGAAGTAGGGAACACCCGGATGACACAACGGCTGGCCGTCGCCGAGGAACGGGCCGGCGCGCTTCGGAAGGAGCTCGAAGAGGTCGGCCGGGCGTTGGCCCGACTCGCCGACCCTCCGGAGCCGCTGACCGCCGGTGAGCTGGCCGCGCGCGTCCTCTCCGGCAGGCGCCGCCGGAAGGCGACCGGAATCCCGTCCGCGCCGGCCGACGCCGCACCGGGAACGATCGGCGCCGCGCGCGCCGACCTCGCCGCGGGACGCCGCTCGGCCGTGGACCTGGTCGAGGAGGCGCTCGAACGCGCCCGGGCGCAGCGCCAGCTCGGCGCGTTCCTGACGCTCCGGGAAGAAGAGGCGCTCGCGGAGGCGCGGCGTCTGACCGGGTCCCCGGACGCCACGGGGCAGGGGGGCGGCAGCGGACGGCCCCTCCTCGGCATCCCGGTCAGCGTCAAGGACATCGTGGACGTCGCCGGAATGACCACCACGTCGGGGTCGAAGTTCCCGCACGAGGCGGCCCGGAGCGCTCCCGCCTGGAGGCGGCTCGCCGCGGCCGGGGCGATCCTGCTCGGCAAGAACAACCTGCAGGAGTTCGCTTTCGGCGTCAGCGGCGACAACCCCACCTTCGGGAGGACCCGGAACCCGCACGACCCGGCGCGCATCCCGGGCGGGTCGTCGTCCGGTTCCGCGGTGGCGGTGGCCACCGGCATGGGTTATGGCTCGGTGGGGACCGACACCGGGGGGTCCATCCGGATCCCGGCGTCGCTCAACGGGGTCTTCGGCCTGAAACCGTCCTACGGCGCCGTCTCCCGGGCGGGAGTGACCCCGCTGTCGTGGAGCCTGGACCACGTCGGACCCATCGCCCGGAGCGCCGGAGACATCGGCGTGCTCTTCGAGGTCCTCTCGGGCTGGTCCTCGGGTCCGGCGCCTCCGCCCGCCGCGGAGCCGAAACCCCTCGCGGGGGTGCGGGTCGGGGTTCCGCTCGATTTCTTCTACACCGATCTCATCCGGGAGGCTCGCGAGGCGGCGGACGGCATCGTCGCGGCGCTCGTCCGGCTGGGGGCGGAGCGCGTCGAGGTGAGGATCCCGGAAGTGGAGTTGAGCGGGGTGTGCCGCAACGTGCTGGCCTTCGCGGAAGCGGCGGTTGTCCACCGGGAGCGCCTGGCGGTCCGGCCGGACGACATCAGCGAGGACGTGCGGCGGCTCCTGGATGTGGGCACGGTGCTGTCGGCCGCCGACCTCATTGCCGCGCTGAAGGGCCGGCGCCTCGTCGCGGACGCCTTCCAGCGACTCTTCGAGGAAGTGGACGTCCTCGTGGCGCCGTCCGCCCCGGCCGGCGCACCGGAGGCGGGAGAGCCGCTCGCGACCGCGGAGGACATCCGTCCGGGGCTCATCCGCCTGGTCGGCCCCTTCAACTTCACCGGGCTTCCCGCCCTGTCGGTACCGGCGGGATTCGATGGGCTGGGCATGCCGCTCGGGGCCCAACTCGTCGGCGGTCCGGGACGGGATCGCGCCGTCATCCGGCTGGCGGCCTGGCTCGAGGCGAGCGGCGCCATCCCGATGCGGCAGCCGTCGATCGAGCCCCCGGGATGACTGCTAAATTGCAGGACAGTGCTGCTTGAGAACAAACGAGGACTGATCGTCGGGGTCGCGAACCACCGCTCCTTCGCGTGGGGGATCGCCCGCTCCGCGGCGCGCGAGGGCGCGGCGCTCGCCCTCAGCTTCCAGAACGAGCGGCTCCAGCGCAACGTGGACAAGCTGGCGGCGCAGATCCCTGGCACGCTCACCCTGCCGCTCGACGTCTCGAGCGAGGAGCAGCTCGAAAGCGCCGTGGAGGTCGTCCGCGGGCGCTTCGGCGGGCTCGACTTCCTGGTCCACGCCGTCGCCTACGCCCTGCGCGAAGACCTCGAGGGCGACTTCGTCTCCACCTCCCGGGAGGGATTCCAGGTCGCCCATGACATCTCGGTCTATTCGCTGACCGCGCTCGTCCGTCATTTCGCGCCGCTCCTCGAGGCGGACGGCGGCGGCGCGGCGCTCACCCTCAGCTACCTGGGCGGTGAGCGCGCCGTACCCCACTACAACGTGATGGGGGTCGCGAAGGCGGCGCTCGAGTCGTCGGTCCGCTACCTGGCGTCCGATCTGGGCCCGCGGGGGGTGCGGGTGAACGCCATCTCGGCGGGTCCGGCGAAGACGCTCGCGGCCTCGGGGGTTTCGGGCATCGGCAAGATGGTGGAGCACTACCGCGAGCACGCGCCGCTCCGCGCCGGGACCGATCCCACGGAGGTGGGGGACGCGGCCGCGTTCCTGCTGTCCGACGCGGCGCGGGGCGTCACCGGCGAGGTGCTCCACGTGGACAGCGGGTTCCACGCGCTGGGCGCGACGATTCCCGGCCTCGGTGCGGGAGGCTGAGGAGCCGACACATGCCTGATTCGACCCGCAATCCCGAAGAGCCCGGGGAACCGCGATTTTCGTCGGGGAACGGCGACGTTCCCACGACGGAAGCCCTCATCTACGACTGGAACCGGCCGGATCCCGCCCGCGCCTGGTTTCCTCCGAAGCCGGTCAAGCTGAACGACGAGACGCTGCGCGACGGACTCCAGAGTCCTTCGGTGGTGTCCCCGACGCTCGAAAAGAAGGCCGAGGTGCTCCACCTGATGGAGTCGCTCGGCATCGACTCCGCCGACATCGGCCTCCCGGGCGCCGGCCCTCATGTGGAACGGCAGGTGCTCCACCTCGCCCGGGAAATCGTGGACAACCGGATGAAGATCCGTCCGAACTGCGCGGCGCGGACGGTGATCTCGGACATCGAGCCGATCGCGCGGGTGGCCGATCAGGTCGGCATGCCGATCGAGGTGGCGATGTTCATCGGGTCGAGCCCGATCCGGCAGTACGCCGAGGACTGGGACCTCGACCTGCTGCTCCGGCACACCGAAAAGGCCGTGACGTGGGCCGTCGCCCACGGCGTGCCCCCGATGTACGTGACCGAGGACACCACGCGGGCCCGGCCCGAGAGCGTTCGCCGGCTCTACACGGTCGCCATCGAGGCCGGTGCTCGGCGGGTCGTGGTCTGCGACACCGTGGGGCATGCCACCCCCGACGGCGTCACGCGGCTTCTCCAGTTCGTCCGGGAGGTCATCGCCGACACCGGGGAGGACGTGCAGCTCGACTGGCACGGGCACCGGGATCGCGGACTGTCCGTCCCGAACAGCCTCACCGCGATCGAGGCGGGCGCCGACTGCGTCCACGGGACCGCGATCGGCATCGGGGAACGGTGCGGCAACACCCCCATGGACCAGTTGCTCGTGAACCTGCGGCTGCTCGGCTGGATCGACAACGACCTCACGCATCTGGCGGACTACTGCCGTACGGTTTCCGAGGCCACGGGGGCTCGCATCCCGGTCGGCTATCCCGTCGTCGGCAAGGACGCCTTCCGGACCGGGACCGGCGTGCACGCCGCCGCCATCATCAAGGCGATGGCCAAGGGCGACGACTGGCTCGCCGACCGCGTCTATTCGGGCGTCCCGGCCGGGGACTACGGGCTGCACCAGAAAGTTGAAGTGGGCCCGATGAGCGGCCTCTCGAACGTCATCTACTGGCTGGAGCAACACGGGCACGAACCGACCGACGAGTTGAAGCACCGGATCTTCCGGGCGGCCAAGGAGGCGCGGCGGCTTCTCACCGACGACGAGATCGAGGCGCTGATCGCCTCGGCCTGACGGCGCTTCCGACGGGGACCGCCGGCCGCGCATCCCTCAACCGCCCGGACGGCGCCGCCAGCCTGGAACGCCGGCTTCAGCCGGCACGCGCGGTGCTCCGCACCGCGCACTGATCGGCCGGCAGACGGGGCCACCGGAGCGATCTTCGCGGAGACCATGAATTCCTGAAAGGCGGGGGCCCCGTCCCCCGGCCGAACGGCACTTCGTGCCTCCGAATGGGAACTCGCCGATGGGGGGTTACTGTTCATCCCCTCACCGCAGCTACGAACGGCGGGCGAGTTCCCATTCGCGCTGTCTTTCTTGTGAAAGGGGGGCCAAGCCCCCCTTTCACACTTTCCCCCCTGCGGGCGTTCCGGGATCGCCGGCGGCATGTGTCTGTTTCGGCGCCGGCGGGACCCGAACCTGGGGCGATACCGGAGTCGGCGGGACCCGAGCCTGGGGCGATACCGGAGTCGGCGGGGCCAAGCCTGGGGCGATACCGGAGTCGGCGGGATCAAGCCTGGGGCGATAACGGAGTCGGCGGGATCAAGCCTGGGGCGATA
>JAPPGX010000022.1 GCA_028877265.1 Acidobacteriota bacterium | reverse complement strand
GGTCCCGGGGGGGCGGTGGGGGCGGCGGCGGTTTCCCGCACCCCGAGAGGGCGAGCCCGAGCCCGGCCACCGCGAGGGCGGACAGCGCGAGGACGGCGATCGTTCGCTTCAAGACGGAATCTTCCGTGTGGACCCACTCCAAACGACGCGGGAAGGTATCGGGGTGAGGCTCCCGAATCAACGCCGTGCGGTCCACAGGAAGCCCCGACCCCCGTCTCTTCCATTGCCTTGGCGGCCCCCGCGCCCTAAAATTGCCGCCGCGACCGGCGGGATGGTTCGCTGCCGCTTTGGTGATCCGGCGGCGCTGAGTCAAGGCCTTTCCCGTGCGGCAACTCCGGTGCGCCGTCCACCGAACCCGATCGGGTTCGGGATGCGCGCTATTCCCCAAAACCCGTTTCCCGAAGAGAGTTCATGACCGCCGAACCCCACCCGACGCCGCCCGAGGGCGGCCGCATCTCCATTCAGAACGGGCGACTTCAGGTCCCCGACAACCCCATCATTCCCTTCATCGAGGGCGACGGCACCGGGCGGGACATCTGGCGGGCCAGTGTCCGCGTCTTCGACGCGGCCGTCGAAAACGCCTACGGCGGACGGCGGGCCATCCAGTGGCGCGAAGTGCTGGCCGGCGAGAAGGCGTTCAACGAGACCGGCGACTGGCTGCCCGAGGAGACGGTGAACACGTTCCGCGACTATCAGGTCGGGATCAAGGGACCGCTCACCACCCCGGTCGGCGGCGGCATCCGCTCGCTGAACGTCGCGCTGCGGCAGCTCCTCGACCTCTACGTCTGCCTGCGGCCGGTGAAGTGGTACCAGGGCGTGCCGAGCCCGGTGCACCGTCCGGACCAGGTGGACATGGTGATCTTCCGGGAGAACAGCGAAGACATCTACGCGGGCGTCGAGTACCGCGAGGGAACCGCGGAGGTCAAGAAGCTGATCGGCTTCCTGCGCGACGAGATGGGGGTCCGGAAGATCCGCTTCCCGGAGACCTCGGGCATCGGCATCAAGCCGGTCAGCCGCGAGGGAACCGAGCGCCTGGTGCGCGCCGCCATCCGCTACGCCCTCGACCAGGGACGCCGGAGCGTGACCCTCGTCCACAAGGGCAACATCATGAAGTTCACCGAGGGCGCCTTCCGCGACTGGGGCTACGGTCTCGCGGCGCGGGAGTTCCGGGCCGAGACGGTGAGCGAGCGCGAGAGCTGGATCCTGTCGAACCAGGAGCACAACTCCGGGATCAGCACCGTGGACAACGCGAAGGCGATCGAGCCCGGCTACGACCTGATGCCCGAAGAGCGCCGGGCCGTGGTGCGCGGCGAGGTGGAGAGCTGCATCTCCGAACTCTGGGATACCCACGGGGACGGCCGGTGGAAGGACCGCATCCTGGTCAAGGACACGATCGCGGACATCACCCTCCAACAGGTCCTCACCCGGGCGAGCGCCTTCGACGTGATCGCCACCATGAACCTGAACGGCGACTACCTCTCGGATGCCCTCGCCGCCCAGATCGGCGGCATCGGCATCGCGCCCGGTGGGAACATCAACTACGACACCGGCCACGCCATCTTCGAGGCGACCCACGGCACGGCGCCCAAGTACGCTGACCAGGACAAGGTGAACCCGGGCTCGGTCATCCTCTCCGGGGTGATGATGTTCCGGTTCCTCCGCTGGAACGAGGCCGCCGATCTGATCGAGCGGTCCATGGAGGCGACGATCGCCCAGAAGCGGGTGACCTACGACTTCCACCGGCTGATGGACGGCGCCACCAAACTCAAGACCTCGGAGTTCGCCGACGCGATCATCGGGAACATGGGCTGATCCGCGAGCCGGTTGTCCGTAAAGGGGGATTGCCAATGCGACCGAAAGTGACCGTGGTGGGCGCCGGGAACGTCGGCGCCACCGCCGCCCAGCGGCTCGCCGACGCCGAACTCGCCGACGTCGTCCTGATCGACATCATCGACGGCATCCCCCAGGGGAAGGGCCTCGACATGCTGGAGGCCTGTCCGGTCACCGGCAGCGACGTCCAGGTGACCGGCACCTGCGACTACGCCGACACCGCGGGTTCCGACGTGGTGGTCATCACCGCCGGTCTGCCCCGGAAGGCCGGGATGAGCCGGGACGACCTGCTGCGGAAGAACCACGCGATCGTGAGCAGCGTCACCCGGCAGGCGATGGAGCACTCGCCGGACGCCATCCTGGTGGTGGTCTCGAACCCCCTCGACGCGATGGTGCAGGCGGCGCTCCGCGCCAGCGGGCTGCCGAAGCACCGCGTGGTCGGCATGGCCGGCGTCCTCGACTCGGCTCGCATGCGGGCCTTCATCGCCCAGGAAGTGAACGTCTCGGTCGAGAACGTCCACGCGTTCGTGCTCGGCGGGCACGGCGACGACATGGTGCCGCTCCCGCGCTACTCGACGGTCGCCGGAATCCCCCTCCCGGACTTCATGTCGCAGGAGGCGATCGACCGGATCGTCGAGCGCACCCGGAAGGGCGGCGGCGAGATCGTGGCCTACCTGAAGACGGGCTCGGCCTACTACGCCCCCTCGGCGGCCATCGTCGAGATGGTGGACGCCATCCTCAAGGACAAGAAGAAGATCCTCCCCTGCGCGGCCTATCTCGAGGGCGAGTACGGCGTGGACGGCCTCTACCTCGGCGTCCCGGTGAAGCTCGGCCGCGCGGGCATCGAGGGGGTCGTCCAGATCGAGCTGACGCCGGACGAGCAGGCGGCGCTCGACCGCTCGGCGGCCGCGGTGCGCGAACTCACCGAGAAGATCGGGGTCTAGGGCGTCCGTGAACCTCCACGAGCACCAGGCCAAGGCGCTCCTCGCCGAGTACGGCGTTCCCATCCCCCGCGGCAAGGTCGCGTTCAGCGTGGACGAGGCGGTCGCCGCCGCTTCGGAGTTGGGCCTGCCGGTGGTAGTGAAAGCGCAGATCCACGCCGGCGGCCGCGGCAAGGCCGGCGGGGTGCGGCTCGCCCGCACCGAAGACGAAGTGCGCGCCGCCGCGGACGCGATCCTGGGCGCCACCCTGGTGACGAAGCAGACCGGGCCCGAGGGGCGGCTCGTGCGGCGCCTGCTGGTCGAGGAGGGCGTCGCGATCGCCCGCGAGCTCTACGTCAGCTTCATCATCGACCGTTCGACCGGCCGCCCGATGTGCATCGCGAGCGCCGCCGGGGGCATGGACATCGAAGAGGTGGCGGCGGAGACCCCCGAGAAGATCCTGACCGTCACGGTGGATCCGGCCATGGGGATGCAGCCCTTCCAGGCCCGCCGGCTCGCCTTCGGGCTCGGGTTCGAGGGGCAGGTCTTCAGGAACGGGACGAAGTTCCTCACCGCGCTCTACCGCGCCTTCGAGGGGCTCGACGCCAGCCAGGTGGAGATCAACCCGATGCTGGTCACCGCGGGCGGCGACGTGCTCGCGCTCGACGCCAAGGTCTCGGTGGACGACAGCGCGCTCTTCCGCCAGCCCCAGGTCGCGGCGCTCCGTGATATCCACGAGGAGTCGCCGTTCGAGGTCGAGGCCAGCAAGCACCGGCTCAGCTACATCAAGCTCGACGGCTCGGTAGGCTGCATGGTGAACGGGGCCGGGCTGGCCATGGCCACCATGGACATCGTGAAGCTGGCGGGGGCGTCCCCCGCGAACTTCCTCGACGTCGGGGGCGGCGCCAGCGCGGACCAGATCGAAAACGCCTTCCGCATCCTCTCCTCGGACCCCGAGGTCCGGTTGGTGCTGATCAACATCTTCGGTGGCATCCTCCGCTGCGACCGCCTCGCGCGGGGGCTGATCGACGCCGTCCGCAAGCTCGGGGTGACGCTCCCGATCGTGATCCGCATGGAGGGGACGAACGTGGAACTCGCCCGCCGGATGCTCGAGGAGTCGGGGCTCGACTTCACCACCGCCGACGGGATGCGCGACGCGGCCGAACAGGTGGTGAAGCGCCTGGCGGGCCAGGAGGCGGCATGAGCGTCCTGGTCGGCAACGAGACCCGCCTCGTCGTCCAGGGGATCACCGGACGCGAAGGCGCCTTCCACGCGGAGGCCTGCCGCGACTACGGCACGAACCTGGTCGCCGGCGTGGTGCCGGGGAAGGGCGGCCAGACCGCGGTCGGCGTCCCGGTCTTCGACACGGTGGCCGAGGCGGTGGAGAAGACCGGGGCGAATGTCGGGTTCGTCCTGGTCCCGCCCCCGTTCTGCGCCGACGCCTACGCGGAGGCGGTGGACGCGGGGCTCGACCTCGTGGTGAGCATCACCGAGGGCGTTCCGACCCGCGACATGGTGCGGGTCATGCGGACCGTCCCGCCGGGCGGCACCCGCATCCTGGGCCCGAACTGCCCCGGCGTCATCTCGCCCGGCAAGGCCAAGGTCGGCATCATGCCCGGGTTCATCCACAAGGAGGGCCACGTGGGAGTCGTCTCCCGGAGCGGGACGCTCACCTACGAGGCGGTCCACCAGCTCTCCGAGCGCGGCATCGGCCAGAGCACCTGCGTGGGTATCGGCGGCGACCCGGTGATCGGGACCCAGTTCGTGGACGTGCTCGAACTCTTCGCCGCCGACGACGACACCGAGGCGGTGATCCTCATCGGTGAGATCGGCGGCGGCGCCGAGGAGGAGGCCGCCGAGTTCATCCGCCGCGAGCTGAGGAAGCCGGTGGTCGCCTTCATCGCCGGCCAGACCGCTCCGCCGGGACGGCGGATGGGGCACGCCGGCGCCATCGTGATGGGCGGCCAGGGGACCGCCGCGGGCAAGATGGAGGCGCTCCGCTCGGCCGGCTGCACGGTCGTCGAGAGCCCCGCCGAGATGGGCGCGGCCATGGAAGCCCGGCTCCGGGGATAGCAGGAACCAGCAATGCGAACGTTTTCCATCGTGAAGCCCGACGCGGTGGCGGCCGGGCACACCGGGGCCATCCTCGTGGCCCTCGAGGCGGCGGGTTTCCGCATCGTCGCCATGCGGATGGTCCGGATGACCAAGGCCGAGGCCGAAGGCTTCTACGCCGTGCACCGCGAGCGGCCGTTCTTCTCGAGCCTCACCGACTTCATGTCGTCGGGCCCGGCCGTCGTCATGGCGCTGGAGCGGGACGACGCGATCTCCGAGCTGCGGCGCCTGATGGGAGCCACGAACCCGGCCGACGCGGCTCCGGGCACCATCCGGGCGCGCTTCGCCTCCTCGATCGAGCGGAACGCGATCCACGGGTCCGACGCCCCGGAGACCGCCGCTTTCGAACTCGGGTACTTTTTCCGGGGCGTCGAGCTGAGCTGAGCCCGCCGCGGGAGGACCCCGAAACTGCCGAGCATCAAACCGGACCACTGGATCCGCCGGATGGCGCACGAGCACCGGCTCATCGATCCCTTCGTGGACCACCAGGTGGGGCAGGGGGTCATCTCCTACGGGCTCTCCGCCTACGGCTACGACATCCGGGTCTCGGACGAGTTCAAGATCTTCACGAACGTCCACACCGCGATCGTGGACCCGAAGAACTTCGACGAGAAGAGCTTCGTGGACTACAAAGGCGAGGTCTGCGTGATTCCGCCCAACTCCTTCGCGCTGTCGAACACGGTGGAGAACTTCCGGATGCCGCGGAACGTCTACGGCATCTGCATCGGCAAGTCCACCTACGCCCGCTGCGGGATCATCATCAACGTGACCGGGTTCGACGCCGAGTGGGAGGGGAACGCGACGCTCGAGATCTCGAACACCACCCCGCTCCCCTGCCGGATCTACGCGGGCGAGGGGATCGCCCAGGTGCTCTTCTTCGAGAGCGACGAGGACTGCGAGGTCAGCTACCGGGACAAGAAGGGGAAGTACCAGGGCCAGGAGCACATCACCCTGCCGACCATCCTCGGCCGGTCCTCCGACACCTGACGTGGAGCTGATCGCGGGCGCCGCCCTCCGGCGCCGGCTGAACGACGATCCCCCGCTCCTCACCGGTCTCGTGGACCCCGAGACACAGATCCAGATGAACGGGGTGGACCTCACCCTCGCCGAGGTGAGCCGCTTCGGCGCGGGCCCGGGCCGCGTGGACTTCGACAACTCGACCCGCCGCATCCCGTCGCCGGAGCCGCTCGCCCCCGATCCGGACGGCGTCTACCGGCTCCCCGCCGGCCCCTGGTGGGTGCGCTACAACGAGGTCGTCAACATCCCGCCGGACGTGTTCGCCATCGGCCGGACCCGGTCCTCGCTGCTCCGGAGCGGCGCGGCGATCGGCACCGCGCTCTGGGACTCGGGCTACCGCGGCCGCAGTGGGTCGCTCCTCACCGTGCACCACCCGGACGGGCTCGAACTTGTCGAGGGAGCCCGCATCCTCCAGCTCGTGTTCTTCCAGCTCGCCGCCCCGGCCGAGCGGACCTACGCGGGCGCCTACCAGGACGAGTAGCGCGTGGGCTTGGAACGCCGGCTTTAGCCGGCACGCGCGGCGCCCCGCGCCGCGCACGTCGCGACTCCACCCAGCCTTAAGGCTTCGGATGGAAGCGGCATGACGGTTGCATTTTGGTGGTGACAGGCCACAATCCGATGCAGAAGTTCATGACCCTCCTCGTTTCGATCGTTCTTTCCGTTGTGCTGGCGGCTCCCCTCGCCGCCCAGCCGCGCTCCGACACGCTGCTGCGAGACGAGATCGCGGCCGCGATCGAAGAGGCCAACCTGCCGATCGGGCTCTTCGACGTGGACGTGCGCGACGGCGTGGCGGTCCTCTCCGGCGAGGTGCTGAACGAGACCACGCAGTCGCGGGTGGTGGAACTCGCCCTCTTCGTGGACGGGGTCACCGCCGTGGAGACCGACATCACGGTCCTCGAACCGGAGGCCCTCGCGGACCCGGAGGAGGGCGCCGGCGATCCGGAAGCCGCCGACGTTCCCGACGACGAGGCGGCAGCGGCCCCGCCGCCGCGTCCCGAGGGAGTGGCCATCCGCCCGGATGACGCGGTGCGCGCCGACGTGGTCCGGGAGATCGAGCGCGCGGACCTCGAGGGGAACGATCCCCGGGTCACCGTGAACGGCGGCGTCGTGCGGCTGACCGGTCAGGTGGTCAGCGCCTGGGAGTGGAGCGACCTCGTGGAACGGGCCGAGGAGGTCGAGGGAGTGCTGGCGGTCGATGCGGACCTCGAGGTCGCGGAGCCGGAGAGCATGGAGGACCTCGTCGACGGGATCCGCAGCGCCGTGCTCCGCTACTCCTACTACACGGTTTTCGACGACATCAACTTCGGCATGGACGAGCCCTACGTGATCATCCTCCGGGGGGCGGTCACCGAGCCCTTCAAGAAGACGGAGATCGAAAAGCGGGTCGCCCGGGTCTTCGGCGTGAAGCGCGTGGACAACCAGATCGAGGTCCTGCCGCTCTCCCCCAACGACCAGGACCTCCGCCGCGCCCTCTTCTACCGGATCTACCGGGACCCCCGCTTCTCGGACCGCGCCAACCAGATCAATCCTCCCATCCACATCGTGGTGTCGCGGGGCGTGGTGGCCCTGACCGGGGTGGTGCGGAGCCCCATCGAGTCGCGGATCCTGGAGTCCATCGCCCGCAGCACGCCCGGGGTCTTCCGCGTCATCAACCGCCTCCAGCACTAACCGGGGGACCGCCGGTCTTCAGACCGGCATGCGGGCCGCAGGCCCGCAAAGCGCGTAGGGCTGATTCGCCGGGAGGGCGCGTACGGCTTGGAACGCCGGCTTCAGCCGGCACAGCGGGCCGGAGGCCCGCGGACGACG
>JAPPGX010000149.1 GCA_028877265.1 Acidobacteriota bacterium | reverse complement strand
TCAGCGGTCGATTCCGCCACGGCCGCGCTGGACTTCCTGCACCAACCACTCCGGCTTGATGCCGCCGCGAGCCGCAGCCTTCTCCAGTTCCGTGCGCCCAGGGTCGAGGGACCGCACCACCCGCACGAAACAATCGATCCACTCGTTCCGATCGGTCTTCACATCCTCGACCTCGGCCGTTCGCTTCGCCAAGTCCTCGCGGGCCTGGTCCCGCTCGGCCGACACCGTCTTGACCTCCTGCGCGGCCTGGCCGCGCTCGCGTCGGGCCTGGTCCCGCTCGGCCGTCAACGTACCGACCTGCTCGATGGCTTCGGTGCGTTCCCTGCGCACCGCCATCACGTCCTGCTGAACTCTGGTCAACTCGTCGGCCGACGCCTGCTTCGCCGCCGCAACTTGCGCTGCGGCGCGCTTCTCCCACACCTGTTCGGCGCGCTTCAGGCGCTCGTTGTCCCGCTGGAGATGGACCACCAGCTCGCTCGTGAACTCCCCCGTCGCCCTCGCCCTGTCCCGTTGCTCCGCGGCTCTGTCCCGCTCCCGACGGGCCTCGTCCCGTTCCTCCGTTGCCAGGGTCGCCCGCCCTTCGGCATCCGCGGTCGCCCGGGTTGCATCGTCGAGGCGGCCCCGGTACCTCTGCGCCGCCTCCCCGTCCGCCCGCTCCAGAACCTGGGCGATCCGCTGGCCGGCTTGAACCTTGGCGGCACGCGTCCGATTCCGCTCTTCCTCGACCCGGATCCGGATCCCGAGCTCGCGGTCAACAGGTGCGTGCTCGCGGGCGGAACCCACCTCGCCGCGCTCGAGGTCGTACTTCCGGCCGACCGCCGCGTGGAAGTTGTCCTGCAATCCCGACATCAGCAGCTGGCCGGTCTTCCCCTTCACCGTGAACCGGTTGCGGACCCGGTTCCATCCCAAGCGCCCCTGCTCGTCGGCCACGATCAGCGTCGCGTGCAGATGGGGGGCGCCCTCGTCCTGATGCAGCGCGCAATGGGCCAGACGCGACCCCGGACCCGCCCGATCGACCAGCCACTCCACGCAGTCCTTCGACCAGGCCCGCACCTTCTCGGCCGACCAGGGCGCCTCCTTCTCGCCGTCGTAGCGGGGCGGTCCGGCGAAGACCCAGGTTGTCGCCCCCATCGGTTGCCGGCCCCGAGTCTTCTTCCGACGGCACTCCCGCATGTAGCCCTGAGCCGCCCCGACGCGCTCCTTCGCCGTCTCCTGGTCGATCTGCTCACCCTCCCCGTCGAGCAGGACCACCGGCTCGAGCGCCACCTTCTCGCCGCCCTCGACGTCGAGCTCTCGAGGGGCGGCGGACTCGGGTCGGGTCTCGCCGTCGATGTGCTTGCCGAGCCCACCACCAGCACCCCCGACACGCGCCATCCGAACGACCTGGGTACTCACAGCACCCCGAGTCTATACCAATTTTGCGGAGTAAAAGAGGTAACTCACTACCGAATTCTGGCGAATTCGCCGACACCTGACGGGTGCCGGGTGAGGCCGGGACCCTTCGGCCCCGGCAAAGGCGCCATCGCCGGTCAGGCTCCAGGGCCGGCGAACATGCGAAGGATGGCGACGGCCGCGCCGATCACGGCGGCGAGGATCACGCCGGTCTGCGCCAGCATGGCTCCGGCGAACCTCCACGTTAGGCGAGCCTCCAGCGCGGCGAGCTCGGCCTTGAACTCGGTGCGGACCTCGGCGAGCTCGGCCCTCACCTCGGCCTGGCCCGCCTTGAACTGGTCGGACGTGACGTGGTCGCCCTGCTCGGCGACCTTCCGCATGGCGTTGGCGATGGCCTCGGCCTGGTCGCGGTCGATGCCACCAGCGGTCATCTCTCGAGCGACAGCAAGCGTGTCGAGCATCGAACCTCCTCCCCTCCTGTGCCCCCTCACCCCGCTCAATCGCGTCCGAAGCCTCGGGGAAGCTGAACGTCGAGGGCGTCAAGGTCGACGTCGCAGACGCCCTCGAGCAGCTCGGCGGTCCGAGAGTCGGTCAGGGACTCGGGGAGCTGATCGCGCCAGGCCTCGTATTCGGCCTGGAGGGTGCGGAGCTCGTCGACAGCGGCCGCCCACCGCTTCGGCCGCGTCCGGCGGTCCTTGGGGCGCACGGGCGGTGTCCGAACGGGCTCGCCGGCGGCGCGGCGCTGGCGGTATCGGCGCTGGCGCTCGGCATTGCTCAGGGCCATCGCCACCTATTGTACTCCGTTACCAGTAACGCCGCTGCCCTCCTCCGCGGAGCCCGTGCGGGGGGGCCAGGTCCGCGAGGCCTACTCGCAAAGCGCAAACGCCCGTTGCATCAAGGCATCGACCGAGATGCGCACAACCGGCCCGCCATCCGGTACGCCCGCTTCTCGCATTTCTGCCATGAGCTCCGCGTTGGGAGCGTGAATCGGCGTAATCTCCGTCTGGAACACTCCTCCCCGGCTCGCTGCTTCCCCCATGGCGATCCCGTTCAACGGCCACATCCGGCCGTCAGGACTCTCGAACCACGGCACCGGCCGCGCTGACGTTCCCTCGCACGACAACTGTCCGCTTGCAACCGTCAACGGCCACGGGCCATCCGTCCACGTCGCTTCCGACACCTCGACCACCTCGCCGCCGCTGCCGCACCCAGAGCTCACAAAGCAACCTGCGACTACCAGCGCGACTGCCAGCGCGGCGAAACACCCCTCTCCCCCCATCGCTCTCCCTCCCTCCGACGAAACCCCTTCCACGTGGTTGGGTCTGGGTCCCGTCCGCATCGGCTGCCCGGTCCCCCTACGCCCCCTCGTCTTCCATGGTGAAGCGGGGGTCGTCGGGCGGTGCCGGGTATCCACCCTTCCGGTTCCGGTCCACGCGACCGGCGGCCTCGTCCGCATCGAACCGCGCCTGCGCCTCGGGGTCCTGGGTGTTCATCCTCGGTGGCAGGGCGTTGTTCAGATACTCGAACAGGTCAACGGTGTTGAGCTCGCCAGCCGCGAGTCGCCGGCGGACGGCGGCCTCGGCGAACGGAACGTCATGTTCTCTGGACCGACCGGCAATGGCTCGGAGCAGATTCTCATCTCCAGGCGGTAAGTCAGGCTGCTGCTGCTCTTGTCGCTCCTGGTCGGCCCTGCGCGCGCGTGGTGTACCAGCAGCCAGATCAGGATCGGAGATCGGTAGCTCTACGTTGTAGCACTTAAGTCCGGTCATGGTGACCGGACTGAGTCCGGTCATGGTGACCGGACTCGGGTCCGTTCTCTCGCGCTCCACCCGCGCTCTGACGGCCGGCCAATCGAGCCCGCCGAGGTTCATCCGCCACCGCGCCGGAGCCCGCCGCGAGGGCCGCTCCATCTTCAGGATCCGCCATTGCCGGAGCAGCGCGACGGCTCCCCTCACGGTCCGCTCGCCCAGCCGAGAATCCGCCGCGATGATAGGGACGGAGAAACCCTCGACGATGCCCGCCTCATCAGCCCGGCCGTAGAGAGTCCACCCCACCGACCAGACGGCCGCCGCCGCGACGGGCCGCGAACCATGCACGAAGGCCCGCACGTCGCCAAGCGCCAGGTTCAGGAGTTCGCGCCACAGCCCTCGCTCAGGGGGCTTGCGCCGCATGCCATCGACGAGGGCGAAGAACCGGAGAGTCAGTTGGGAATCAGCTGGACGGGTCCCCCCGTCCGCCCGGTGGGCGGATGTTGCCGACATGATGTTGTCCTCTGACAGAAGACCGAGTCGTGGTGGGAGCCGCGCCCAGCGCCCGTACACGGGTGCGCCGCCGCTCCGGTGGCCAAACCGGGGACGGCGGCGCGAACGCTGTCAGAGGCGCGACCATGTCAGCCGCTACGGTAGCACCTGCCGGGCGGCTGGCGCAAAACCGATGCCGCGATGGTATCACGGCAAAAGGCCCATCTCCTCAGGGTCGGGAGCCAGCCATTCCGACGCGGCCGACGGTTCTCGCGGGCCGCTCCCGCACCGACTGCGCCGAGCCGTCGGGCAGGATCTCGAGATCGACCCGGCTGACCGCCACCGGGGTGTAGGATCGGGGTCCATGGACTACGAAGTGCTCGGCGCGGCGCTGGCGGTGGTCGGCGTGCTGCTGTGGATCCACCGGGACCTGAAGGCGGACATCCGGGCGCTGAACGTCCGCATCGACAACATCCTGCTCGCGGACCGGAAACCCTCGTCGTAGGGGCGAGGGGGGGGAGCCACCATGCGGACTCGCATCGCGGCGGCGGTATTGGCGTTGGCGGCGGTACCGGCATTCGGGCAGGACTACGAGCACCGGGAGTTCCCGATCGGCGTCGAGGTCAATCCGGGCGAGGTCGAGGCCCGTCTGTCGGCTCTCGGGTTCGAGGACGCAGTGGAGCGCAACTGGGCGCGGGCGGAGCTGATGGACGCCGCTCAGAGCGAAGTGGCCGGAACGCTACGGCCGAACACGGTCCTGTTCATCACCAAGACCGGCGGAATCGAACGGGACGGGGAGACCGGATACGAGGTCCACACGTACGAGATGACCTTCACCTACACGCCGACGACCGAGGTCATCCGCGGCGGGCTCCAGTACGAAATCGCTGGACGGTGGGTGACCGCCGTGAGCGAAGCGTGGGGTGCCGGCGGGACCCTGACGTTCAGGACAGGCACTCTCGTCGGAGACGAGATGGGCTTCCGAGTCTTCGTGGAGAACCCGAACGTAGCCGGTGCGAGGACCCCGCCGCCAATCCGCTACAGCGCCGCGCTGAAGCGCATCGCGGGAGAGAGCGGCGGAACGGACCCGCCCACGACGGCGAACTGGACGGCGAGCGGGTCAGGCAACGACATCGTCGACATCCCGGACGACGTTCTCCGTTTCCGCATCACGGGGAGCTACTCAGGCAGCTCCTCGAACTTCATCGTGGTCTGTGGACTCGGCGCCGGCACAGCGTCCGGCTTGGTGGTGAACGAGCTCCTCGGAACCGCATTTGGCTCCACGTCCTACTCCGGCGTGCATCTGAACACTGGCGAGTACAGCACGCGCCGGAATCGTCCGTGCGGGTCGTTGCAGATCCAGGACTCGACCGGTGTCAGATGGACGATGACGCAGGTATCGAGCCGCTAAGACGGGTGTAGTCTCGCGGTGCGCTCGACGGCGATGCGCGGGGTGGGCTTCCAGCGCTCCCCGCGTGGACCGCTGGTCGCGGCCGCGCCGGGGTGAGCCGCCGCCGTCGAGGAGCCTCCGCACCCCTGCAGGCCGAGTACGAGGGCTTGGCGCCGACCAGCCTCCCCCCGAGGCCCCTGGCCCGGAACCCGCCGAGCTGCTCGATGGCCGTGTGCGCTTCCCGCGAGCCGGGCCGCGGGCTGTCCCATAATAGTCGTTACGTAACGGTCGGCTGATCCCATAACCCGCTTTATGGGTTCGGCGCCCCGGCCGGGACGTCGCGGCCGCGCTCGGCCGCGTTCACGGCGTCGAGGGCCTGGCGCACCTGGGCCACCGGGGCGCCGACAGCCTCGGCGATCGCCCGGGCGACGACCGCCGGCCGCGGCGAACGCCGGCGAGACGGCCGCGACGTCGGGCAGTCGGTGCAGGCGAGGACCCGCCGATCGGCCGCGGCGGGCCGCCGCTTCGCTGCCCACCGGTGCCCCGTCGACCGTTCCTCGAACCGCCGCGGCGACATCGTGAAGATCCGACCCGTCCGGAGCCATGCGTGGTAGTGCGGCATGCACGGACCTATCGGCTCGGGCCGGAAATGGCATCAATCGTTGCGCCACGTCGCGCAGGTTGGACGATCTCGACCTGGCGCGGGCCTCAGCACCCGGCGACCCGGAATCGCCGTACAGGGCCTCTCAGGGCCTCTCAGGGGGCCGATCCGGGATTCGGGACCCGGATCCGGCCGGATCGACCCGCGAGGATGGCCTGTACGGCGATTTCTCGGGGCGGGTCGACCTGTAGCACCCCATTCAGCCGAGCAGTCGCAGCACGGCCACCACGAGCCCGGCGATGCCGAGCATGCGCCACGTCAGCCGGGTCTCGGCGTTGGCGATCCGGGCGTCGAGCTCGGCGAGCCCGGCCTTGAACTGGTCGGGCGTCACGTGGTCGCCGGCGTCGGTCAGGGTGCGAGCGATGGCGAGGGTGTCGAGAGGTGTCGAGAGTGGCCATGTTCGTCCGTCTCCCCCAGTCTAGCCCCCTCCCCCCAGCCGTGGATCCGCACCCGCGCGGTCTTCGCGGTACCCCTGGGCCTTCGATGGCGTTCACGGCACAGGGGGGGAGGTCCTGCCCGCGGGGGGGGAGGGGGGGAGCCCATCAGCGGTCGATTCCGCCACGGCCGCGCTGGACTTCCTGCACCAACCACTCCGGCTTGATGCCGCCGCGAGCCGCAGCCTTCTCCAGTTCCGTGCGCCCAGGGTCGAGGGACCGCACCACCCGCACGAAACAATCGATCCACTCGTTCCGATCGGTCTTCACATCCTCGACCTCGGCCGTTCGCTTCGCCAAGTCCTCGCGGGCCTGGTCCCGCTCGGCCGACACCGTCTTGACCTCCTGCGCGGCCTGGCCGCGCTCGCGTCGGGCCTGGTCCCGCTCGGCCGTCAACGTACCGACCTGCTCGATGGCTTCGGTGCGTTCCCTGCGCACCGCCATCACGTCCTGCTGAACTCTGGTCAACTCGTCGGCCGACGCCTGCTTCGCCGCCGCAACTTGCGCTGCGGCGCGCTTCTCCCACACCTGTTCGGCGCGCTTCAGGCGCTCGTTGTCCCGCTGGAGATGGACCACCAGCTCGCTCGTGAACTCCCCCGTCGCCCTCGCCCTGTCCCGTTGCTCCGCGGCTCTGTCCCGCTCCCGACGGGCCTCGTCCCGTTCCTCCGTTGCCAGGGTCGCCCGCCCTTCGGCATCCGCGGTCGCCCGGGTTGCATCGTCGAGGCGGCCCCGGTACCTCTGCGCCGCCTCCCCGTCCGCCCGCTCCAGAACCTGGGCGATCCGCTGGCCGGCTTGAACCTTGGCGGCACGCGTCCGATTCCGCTCTTCCTCGACCCGGATCCGGATCCCGAGCTCGCGGTCAACAGGTGCGTGCTCGCGGGCGGAACCCACCTCGCCGCGCTCGAGGTCGTACTTCCGGCCGACCGCCGCGTGGAAGTTGTCCTGCAATCCCGACATCAGCAGCTGGCCGGTCTTCCCCTTCACCGTGAACCGGTTGCGGACCCGGTTCCATCCCAAGCGCCCCTGCTCGTCGGCCACGATCAGCGTCGCGTGCAGATGGGGGGCGCCCTCGTCCTGATGCAGCGCGCAATGGGCCAGACGCGACCCCGGACCCGCCCGATCGACCAGCCACTCCACGCAGTCCTTCGACCAGGCCCGCACCTTCTCGGCCGACCAGGGCGCCTCCTTCTCGCCGTCGTAGCGGGGCGGTCCGGCGAAGACCCAGGTTGTCGCCCCCATCGGTTGCCGGCCCCGAGTCTTCTTCCGACGGCACTCCCGCATGTAGCCCTGAGCCGCCCCGACGCGCTCCTTCGCCGTCTCCTGGTCGATCTGCTCACCCTCCCCGTCGAGCAGGACCACCGGCTCGAGCGCCACCTTCTCGCCGCCCTCGACGTCGAGCTCTCGAGGGGCGGCGGACTCGGGTCGGGTCTCGCCGTCGATGTGCTTGCCGAGCCCACCACCAGCACCCCCGACACGCGCCATCCGAACGACCTGGGTACTCACAGCACCCCGAGTCTATACCAATTTTGCGGAGTAAAAGAGGTAACTCACTACCGAATTCTGGCGAATTCGCCGACACCTGA
>JAPPGX010000159.1:59455-59686 GCA_028877265.1 Acidobacteriota bacterium | reverse complement strand
CAGCCGTAGCGGCGGCGGTGGTGGCGGCGCCGCGGCGAGTCGTAGCGGCGGCGGCAGCGGGGGCAGCCGCGGCAGCAGCAGCGGCAGCCGGCGCCCGAACAACAACTGAGGGCTCTCCGGCCATCAGTGCGGACCCCCCCCGGGGGAGGGGGCCCCGGGGGGTTGTTTTAACGCGCCCGGGGCCCGCCCGGCCCCCGCGCGGCAAACCCGCCCGCCGGCCCGGATGGGGGG
>JAPPGX010000159.1:46897-59445 GCA_028877265.1 Acidobacteriota bacterium | reverse complement strand
ACAACTGAGGGCTCTCCGGCCATCAGTGCGGACCCCCGGCGGTCATGGCCGCCGGGGGTTTTCCTTTCCCGGCGCGGAGGCCGCGCGCGCAGCGGACTCGAAGAGCCGTCCGGCTGCCGCTACGGGCGGCGTCCCGTTGCCGCAGGACCGGCGGCAACGCCCCAAAAACCAGCTGGAATCCGGGGATGTCCCGCGGGGGTTCGTCCGAGACCCATCCACAACCCGTTGTGGTCTTGCCGGTTGCATACCGCAAGATGTTGTGTTCTAGTTTGAATCCAATGCTCTTTCTTGCATTCTCGGAGGGGTCGCGTTGCGCCGGCCCCGAGTTTTCTTCAACCAGGGGATAGTTGTTCGATATGCAGGTAGCCGTAGAGCCCACCACCGTGGGGTCCCGTTCCGAAACACAGAAGACCCTCAAGAGGCAAAAGAACGGTCGCGGCGGCGGGCTCGAGTTCCGGCGCCGGTTCAGCGAACGCGGCGTCTCACCCTACGACCAGGTGGAGTGGGAGAAGCGCGACGCCGTCATCACCGACGAACACGGCGAGACGATCTTCGCCCAGCACGGCGTGGAGTTCCCGAAGTCGTGGTCCATGATGGCGACCACGATCGTGGCGTCGAAGTACTTCCACGGATCGCTCGAGAAGGGAGAGCGCGAATCGAGCGTCCGGCAACTCGTCGGACGGGTCGCCGACCAGATTGCGGCCTGGGGCGTGAAGGACGGCTACTTCGCGGACCAGGAGGCCGCGGACACGTTCCGTGACGAGCTCACCTTCCTGTTGCTGAACCAGTTCGCCGCGTTCAACTCGCCGGTCTGGTTCAACTGCGGCGTAGAGGAGCATCCGCAGTGCTCGGCGTGTTTCATCAACTCGGTCGAGGACACCATGGATTCCATCCTGACGCTCGCCAAGACCGAGGGAATGCTCTTCAAGTGGGGATCCGGCACCGGTACCAACCTCTCCACGATCCGCAGTTCCCGGGAGCAGTTGTCCAGCGGCGGCAGAGCCTCCGGGCCGGTTTCCTTCATGAAGGGGTACGACTCCTTCGCCGGCGTCATCCGGAGTGGAGGCAAGACCCGGCGAGCCGCCAAGATGGTGATTCTCAACGTGGATCATCCGGACATCCTCGAATTCGTCGACTGCAAGTCCCGCGAAGAACAAAAGGCCCACGCCCTGATCGAAGCCGGCTATGACGGCTCCCTCAACGGCGAGGCGTACGCGTCGATTCAGTATCAGAACGCGAACCACAGCGTTCGCGTCAGCGACACCTTCATGCAGGCGGTCGAAAACGACGAAGACTGGTCCACTCGCGCGATTACCAGCGGCGAACCCATGGACACCATGCGGGCCCGGGACCTGTTCCGGCAGATCGCCGAATCGGCACACCAGTGCGGCGATCCCGGGATGCAGTTCGACGACACCGTGAACCGCTGGCACACGTCGAAGAACAGCGGGCGGATCAACGCTTCGAATCCGTGTTCCGAGTACATGTACCTCGACGACAGCGCCTGCAACCTCGCGTCGCTGAACCTCATGAAGTTCGTTGACGAGGAGGGCGTTTTCGACACCGACGGCTTCGAGCACGCAGTCGATGTGGTGCTGACCGGCATGGAGATCATCGTCGGGAACGCCAGCTATCCGACGCCGCGCATCGAAAAGAACTCGCACGTGTATCGGCCGCTCGGTCTCGGCTACGCGAACCTCGGGGCGCTCCTGATGCATCGCGGGGTTCCCTACGACAGCGACGTCGGCCGCTCGATCGCGGCCGCCTTGACTTCGCTGATGACGGGCCGCGCATACCGCCAGTCGGCCCGGGTCGCCGGGGTCACCGGACCGTTCCAGGGCTACCCGGGGAACGAGCAGCCGTTCCTCGAGGTGATGCGCATGCATCGGGACGCGGCGACGGAGATCGATGCCGAGGGCGTCCCGGACGAAGTCCTCTCGCGGGCGCAGCAGGTCTGGGACGAGGCCATCGTGCTCGGTGAGGAACACGGCTTCCGGAACGGCCAGGCCTCGGTGCTGGCCCCGACGGGCACCATCGGTCTCATGATGGACTGCGACACGACCGGGGTGGAACCCGATCTGTCACTCATCAAGCACAAGAAGCTCAGCGGCGGCGGGATCATCCGCATCGTCAACCAGACGGTGCGCTCGGCGCTGGAGCGGCTCGGCTACGAGGGCGAAGCCCTCCAGCGGATCTGGGACTACGTGGACGAGCACGGTCACGTCGAGGGGGCGCCCGGCCTCGAGGAGGAGCATCTCCCGGTCTTCGACTGCGCTCTCGAACCCTTCGGCGGAAAGCGTTCCATCCACTACATGGGCCACGTCAAGATGATGCACGCGGTCCAGCCCTTCCTCTCGGGCGCTATCTCGAAGACAGTCAACATGCCGGAGGAGAGCACCGTCGAGGACATCGAGGAGACCTACCTCGCATCCTGGAAGCTCGGCCTCAAGGCGGTTGCCATCTACCGGGACGGCAGCAAGCGGTCGCAGCCGCTGAACCGCGGCGAGTCGGCCACCGAAACGGCGGATACCGCTGACTCCGCCGAGAAGGAGCACCTGCCGCCGGAGCGCGACGCGATCATCCACAAGTTCGACATCGGAGGACACAAGGGGTACCTCACCGTCGGACTGCGTGAGGACGGCTCTCCCTGCGAGATCTTCCTGCGGATGGCCAAGGAGGGCTCGTTCGTTTCCGGCCTGATGGACGCCTTTGCGCGGGCGGTTTCCTACAACCTCCAGCACGGAGTTCCGCTCAAGGTCCTGGTGGACAAGTTCTCGCACACGCGCTTCGAACCGTCGGGGTACACCGGCAACCCGGACATCCCCCACGCGGACTCGATCACCGACTACATCTTCCGCTGGCTGGGGCACCGCTTCCTGACGGATGCCGACGAGTTGAGCGCCGAGGGCGATGAGCCGCCCCAACCCGCCGCGGCTTCTCCCGAGAAGCGGCGCACGCGCCGTCGCGGGACCGTCCTGGAGTCGGCGGCCGTCTTCGCGGACGCGCCCCCCTGTTCGACGTGCGGTGCGCTGATGGTGCGGAGCGGCACCTGCTTCAAGTGCCTGAACTGCGGCGCCACCTCCGGCTGCTCCTAGGAACGGCTTGGAACGCCGGTCAGCAGCCTGCGGACGAAGTGACGTGAGCGCCGAGGTCGGCAAGGCGCCCGGCTGACAAGGCGCACGAGGGAGGAATACCGAGCGTATTCCGACCGATGTGCAACGACGAGCGTCGCCAAGCGACGCGGTTCAGCCGGGATGGATCGCCGGCCAAACGCCGCGTGACTTCGTTCGCAGGCTGCTCGAGACCGGCACGCGCGTCGCTCCGCGACGCGCACGGCGCGACTCCACCCGCCCGCACGGCGAATAGGGCCGGGAACGCTCTCTCAGTCCGGGCGAACGAGCGTTCCCACTGCCAAACCCGGCACGTCGCTCGCGACCCGGGTGACCTGAACCTCCCGAATGCAGTTCTCGAGCGGCTCCGCCGAGACCACCCCGACCCGCAGGTAGGAATCGGTCAGGCCGGTCCAGCGGCCCGAACGGTCCTGCTGCTCAAAGAGGACCTCCACCCGCTGGCCCAGGTGGCGGCGGGCGAACGCGTCCCGGCGCCCGTCGGAGAGTTCCCGCAGCGTGCGGCTCCGCTCGGCGACGATCCCGGGGGGAAGGTGTCCGGGAAGGCCCGCGGCCCGGGTCCCGGCGCGTGACGAGTAGCTGAACACATGGTAGTAGGCGAACGGCATCGCTTCGAGGCGGTCGCAGGTGCGCCGGAACGCGTCGTCCGTCTCGCCGGGGAACCCGACGATCACGTCGGTCCCGAGCCCGAGCCCGGGCACCGTCTCCACGGCCCGGTCCGCGAACTCGCGATAGTCCCGGAAGGTGTAGCGGCGGCCCATTCCGTCCAGTACGCCGTCGTCGCCGCTCTGCACGGGGAGGTGGAGGTAGCGGCAGAGCCTGCCGCGCTCCGCCATGCGTTCGAGCAGGCGGTCCTCGACGGTGGTGGGTTCGATCGAGGTGATCCGGATTCTCCGCACCCCGGGAACCTCCTCCAGCCGGTCCGCAACATCGGCGAGCGTCCGCCCCCCGCTCCGGTAGCGCCCGATGTTCACCCCGGTGAGTACCAGTTCCCGGTAGCCGGCCTCGGCCAGCTCCCCCGCCTCGCGGACCAGGTCGTCGAAGCGCCGGCTGCGCTCCCGGCCGCGCGTGTAGGGGATGATGCAGAACGAGCAGAAGAAGTCGCAGCCGTCCTGCACCTTGAGGTTGGCGCGGGTGGAGTCGTAGCGCCCGGTGGAGGGAACCTCGAACTCGTGCCGGGAAATCCGGGCGGAGTGCAGCACGACCGGCTCCGGGAGTTTCCGGGGCCGGTCGAGGTAGTCGGGGAAGCTCTCCTTGAACTCCGTCCCGACGATCATGTCCACGCCCGGGATCTCGCGGAGCGCGTCGAGACCCGACTGGGCGTAGCAGCCCGCCACCACCACGAAGGCCTCCGGCGACTGGCGTAGCGCGCGGCGCACGGTGTTCCGGCAGTGCGCCTCCGCCCGGTGCGTCACCGAGCAGGTGTTGATCACCACGAGATCGGTCGGATCCCCCCAGGGAACGATCGTGTAGCCTTTGCCCGCGAACTGCCCTGCCCAGTTCGCCGCCTCCGTGTGATTGAGACGACACCCCAGCGAAGTGAACGAAGCCCGTGGCACGGGCGGCAGACTAACAGCCTGTGAACGAGGTCACGCGGAGTTCGGCCCTCTTGGTCAGCCCTCCGGAGGCAGCGCCCGAGGGCTGGGAGGCCGGTAACGGGTAACGGTCATGGGAACTCTCGGTCTTGCCGCGGTGGCGCTCGTCCCGATCGCCGTGGTGGCGCTCTTTCTCGTGGTGCTGCGCTGGCCCGCGTCGCGGGCGATGCCGCTGAGCTGGCTCGCCGCCGCCGGGCTCGCCTGGCTGGTGTGGGACATCTCGGGCATCCGGATCGCCGCCGCATCCATCAACGGCCTGGTGGTGGCGGCGACCCTGCTCTACATCATCTTCGGCGCCATCCTGCTCCTGCACACCCTGCAGGAAAGCGGCGCCCTCGCGGTGATCCGCCGCGGTTTCGTGGGGATCACCCCGGACCGGCGCATCCAGGTCCTGGTGATCGCCTGGCTGTTCGGGGCGTTCATCGAGGGTTCGGCCGGTTTCGGCACTCCGGCGGCGGTCGCGGTGCCGCTCCTGGTGGGGCTCGGATTCCCGCCGCTCGCCGCAGTGGTCGCGGGCATGCTGATCCAGAGCACCCCCGTCTCTTTCGGCTCCGCCGGAACCCCGATTCTGGTCGGGGTGTCCACCGGGCTTTCGGGATCGGAGGCGGTGACCGCCTACGCGGCCAGCCTCGGCCTTGCCGAATGGACCGACTTCATGGCCTTCATCGGCGTCCGGGTGGCGGTGCTCCACACCGTGGCGGGAACGCTGGTCCCGCTCATCGTGGTTGCCACCATGACCCGCTTCTTCGGCGCCAACCGGAGCTTCCGCGAGGGTCTGGCAGTCTGGAAGTTCGCGCTGTTCGCCGCGCTGGCGATGACGGTGCCCTACATGCTCACCGCCTGGCTGCTCGGGCCCGAGTTCCCGGCGCTGTTCGGCGGCCTGGTCGGCCTCGGGATCGTGGTCACCGCCGCCCGGAAGGGCCTCTTCGTCCCCCCTCCGGAGGAGCATTTCGAGTTCCCGGCGCGTTCGGCCTGGGAAGCCGACTGGACGGGGGACAAGTCGGTGTCCACGACCGAGCCCGCAGCGGGCCGAACGATCGGCGCCGTGTCCGCGTGGGCGCCCTATGGCGTGGTCGCCGGGCTACTGCTGCTGACCCGTCTCCCCTCCCTGCCCCTCCGGGACTTCCTGTCCGGAGTGGTGCTCCGCTGGCCGGACATCCTCGGGAGCGGCATCAGCGCCAGCGCCGCCCCGCTCTTCCTTCCCGGGACCGTCTTCGTCGCGGCTTCCCTGTTCGCCGTGGTGGCGCACCGCATGGATCGCGGACAGGCGACCCGGGCGCTCACCGCTTCGCTCCGGAGTACCGGCCTGGCTTCGGTCGCGCTGGTGTTCACCGTGCCCATGGTCCAGGTGTTCCTGAACACCGGCGGCGGAGCGGCGGGACTGGCCTCGATGCCGATCGCACTCGCCGAGGGCGCCGCGCAGGTCGCGGGGTCGGCGTGGCCGTTCTTCGCTCCCTTCATCGGGGGTCTCGGGGCCTTCGTCGCCGGCAGCAACACCGTAAGCAACATGATGTTCTCGCTCTTCCAGTTCGGGGTCGGCGAGCGGCTCGCGGTGGATCCCGGATGGGTGGTCGCGCTCCAGGCCGTCGGTGGAGCGGCGGGGAACATGATCTGCGTCCACAACGTGGTGGCCGCCTCGGCAGTGGTCGGGCTGGTCGGCCGGGAGGGCGCCGTGATCCGGCGCACGCTGGTGCCGTTCGTCTACTACGCCCTGCTGCCCGGAGCGCTCGGCTACGCGATCCTGTGGTCCGGCACGCTGGGGCCGGTCAACGCCGGCTCCCTGGTCGTTGCCGGCATCTTCGTCGCGGCGGGACTCTGGATCTTCCAGAACCGGACCCGCTGAGGGTCCAACCCGGTCCCGCCTCCCGATTCAGCGGGACAGCAGCGAGGTTCCGTCCATCGCCTCCGGAGGAGTGACTCCGAGCAGGTCGAGAACCGTCGGCGCGATGTCCTGGAGCGACGCGGGCTCCCCGAGGGAGAGGTTCGAGAGCAGCACCCCGGCGGTGTCTTCCATCGAGCAGTGGTCGCCGCTCCAGTTGTCCAGGTTCGGGGTGATCGAGGACGGCGGCATCCCGCCGAGAGTGCTCTGCCAGCCGATGCGGTATCCGGGTTCGAGACCGAGGATAAGGTCGGGAGCCTCCTCCACAAAGGGGCCCTCGTAGATCTCCTCGCGCCGGTAGACCGCCCGGACGACCGGGTCCCCGGTCTCCGGGTCCCGGAACGCCTTCAGACCCGCGATGAGCTGAAGGATGAGTTGCTCGCGCTCGGCGCCGGGTGCGACCGTGCCTTCCGGCTCGCGTCCTTCCTGATTCAGGTAGATCCCGGAAAGACCCAGCGCGAAAGCGCTCGTCCGGCTCCAGTCCACTCCGGGGAAGAACAGCGCCTCGGGATCGAACAGGTCCTCGAGACGGCGCTCTCCCGAGTCCCCGGCCGCCCGCAGGTACCCGTTCTCGGCGAGCCAGGTGTTCACGTTGAACTGCTTGCGGAAGGAATGAAAACCGTGATCGGAAACGACCAGGAGGCGCGTGTCCGGCGGCGCGGCCGCCATCGCCGCCCCGACGATGCGGTCGATGTCCCGGTAGGCGTCGGCGATTCCTTCGCCGTAGCGCTCGGCGAGTTCCGGGTCGTGGTTCGGATGCTCGGGATCGGCGAACCGGTAGAGCATGTGCTGGATGCGGTCCGGGAACAGGAAGACGGCCATGAGCAGGCGCCACGAGTCATCCTCCAGCGACTCCATCAGCAGGCGCTCGTTCGACTCCCGGGCGAACCGGGCGTCCTCGAGAAAGGCGTCGAAGTCCACGGCCTCGTCGCGGAGCGGATTCGTGATGATCTTCCAGCCGATCGTTTCGTAAGGGCCGGCGCGCCGGGCCAACTCGCCCGCGAAGTTCCGCGGATGGGAGAGATTCACGATGGGCGGGAGACGCTCCGGATCGAAGTTGATCGGCTCCATGTACACCGTGACGTTCGGTTCGAGCGACAACACCCGGAAACGGACCAGACCGGCCAGCCGGATGAGCGGGTTGAGCGGGAAACGCACCGGGACGAAGTCGGACCACTCGCCGGCGGCGAGGCTCCGCGCGGCGCCCGCGGTCTCGATCTCGAGGACATCTCCGGCCTTCCGGAAGGTGACCGGTATCTCGACCTCCGGTTGGTCCGCCTCGGCGCCCGCCACGGTGAAATTGCGAGGCCCGCGGACCACGCTATGGGCCACGCCTTCGTCGAAACGGAGCGGGAAGCGGGTCCCCCCGGTCTCGGTCGATTCCTCCTCGAGGAGATCCGTCGTGTACAAGGACCAGAGACCGAAGGACTTGCGGACGTCGGGGACCCCGAATCCGGCAAGGATCCGAGTGCCGGGCGACTCCTCCACCGGAAACTCCATGGGTGCCTGGAGCGCGACCGTGGGCACCCCTGCCCCGCCCGCGATCTTCCAGAAGGCGTCTCCCTCCCGCGCCCGGATCGCCTGCGGAACGGCGGTCGGCACCCACGCCGCAACCAGGGCGGCCGCGGCGGCGGGAACCGCCGTCAGCACCACCAGGGACGCCCAACGAACCCGGGCGCTCGCGCGAACCCGCTGGAGCAGCCAGGCGGCGGCGATTCCGGCGCCGAGCGCGAGGAGCAGGACGAGACCCACCCGGAAGGGCGTCCCCGGGAGTTCGATCGATGCCTGCCGCACCAGGGCGATCTGCGGCACGTAGCTGTCCTCGCGCTTTTCCAGAAAGTCGAAGATCCGGGTGCGGCCCGGGTTCATGCCGGTTGCGAACGTCGCCCACGCAACCGGCGACTCCGACGGCTTCGTGGTGGCCAGGGGAGCGAAGGTCCCCTCGCGGGCGAGCCGCGCCAGGTGCGGCAGGTCACCCTCGGCGATCAACTCTTCGATGGCGTCCGGGTCCGCTCCGTCGAAACCCAGCACGACCACCCGCTCCGGCGGCTGCGCGGCTCCATCTCCCGCCCACCCACCGAGAAAGAACGCGGCGGCAAGGAGCGCCGCGCCCCGGCGGCGAGCGACGGCGCGTACCCGGGGTCGCCACCGCGCCGGAGAGGTGCGATTCGGCATTGGCGCCGGGAGCCTACCGCCGGGGACCGGCGGTTTCACCTACGTCCCGAGCTTCGAAAGGGAAGCGGTTGTACGCGGCATCGACTCGGGTAGCATTGGGCGGTTATGCCGTTTTCGCGTTTCCGACCGCAACTTCCAACCGTCCTGACCGTCGCTCTTCTCCTTCCGGCGCTCGGTGCACGGGCCCAGGAACTCGAGGTGCTCCCCGAGTACGAGACCGAGATGGCGGCGATCACGGCCGACCCCCGGGTCGCGGCCGCGCTCGACGACGTCCTCGCGATGGACGAGGAGAACGAACGCCTGCTCATCGAGTTGACGGAGATCGAGGCGCCGCCTTTCAAGGAAGAGAAACGGGCTGCTCACTACCGCGGGCTCGTGCGGGAAGCGGGGCTCGACGCGGAACTGGATGAGATCGGCAACGTCGTCGCGCGCCGGGAAGGCCGGGGCGGAGGCCGGACGGTTGCCGTGGTGGCCCATCTCGACACCGTGTTTCCGGAAGGAACCGACGTCACGGTCCGGAGGGATGGCGACAAGCTGATGGCCCCCGGAATCGCGGACGACACGCGCGGCCTGGTGACCATGCTCACCATGGTCAAGCTCATGGACCGGCACGGTCTGGATACGCAGGACGACGTGCTGTTCGTCGGATCCGTCGGCGAGGAGGGCATCGGGGATCTCCGCGGGGTGAAGCACCTGTTCCGGGAGGGCGGACCGAAGATCGACGCGTTCATCGCGATCGACGGCACGAGCAACACGCGCGTGCTGAATCACGCGATCGGTTCCCATCGCTACCGGGTCCGCTTCCTGGGTCCGGGGGGGCATTCGTGGGGCGCTTTCGGCCTCGGGAACCCCGCCCACGCCATGGCCCGGGCCATCAAGCTCTTCGACGACCGGGCCGGGGAGTACGTCACCGCGGGCGCCAAGACGACCTACAACATCGGCCGCATCGGCGGCGGGACCTCGGTGAACTCGATCCCGTTCGAGAACTGGATGGAGGTGGACATGCGGTCCATGGAACCCGGACGGCTCGGGGAAATCGACGCCATCTTCCAGGCCGCGATGACGGAGGCGCTCGCCGAGCAGAACGAGCTGCGGCGCGACGGTGAGGAGCTGACGGTGGACATCGAGATGATCGGTGACCGTCCCTCCGGGATGGTCGCGATCGATACCCCCTTGATCCAGCGGGCTCTCGCCGCCACCCGCGCCGTGGGGGAGGAGCCGGAGCTCAGCATGGGTTCCACCGACTCGAACGTCCCGATCTCGCTCGGAATCCCGGCCACCACGATCGGCAGCGGGGGTGAGGGCTTCGGCGCCCACTCGCTCCACGAGTGGTGGGCCAACCGGGACGGGCACCTGGGAATCCAGAAGGCGCTGCTGCTCGTGCTGGCCGAGGCCGGCTTCGAAGCCGCGAACTAGGGGGACGCCGCCATGTCCGCCTGTCACTTCGATTTCAGTCTGCCGGCCGAGGTCTCAAGTCTCCTCAGGGCGCTGCGGGCCGATTTCGCCCGCTTCGGGGGCACGGTCAGCGGTGACGAGGGCCCCGGGTTCGGAGAGTTCTCGCTCCCCACGCCGCTCGGGACGTTTTCCGGAACCTACGAGGTCTCAAGCGACGCCCCGGGTGTCTGCGCGGTCCACATCGAAGTGGACGAGAAGCCGATGTTCGTCCCTTGCTCGGCGATCGAGGAACACCTGGGGCGGCGCCTCAGCAAGGCCGCCGCCGGCGCCTGAGGCTGGCCCCCGGCCCGCCCCGCGAGCGCTGGGTCCGTTCAGCGGCGGGCGACGGGATTTTCCAGCACGCCGACCGTCTCGACCTCGACCGAGACCATGTCTCCCTCGTTCATCGCCTGAGTGGTCCCGGGGGTTCCGGTGAAGATCAGATCCCCGGGCATCAGGGCCACGTAGCGGCTCAGGTAGCTCACGATGTAGCTGGTGTCGAAGATCAGATCGCTGGTCCGCTGCTGCTGCACGACCTCCCCGTTCAGGCGGGTGGTGAGTTCGAGGTCGTCGTAGTTGACGCCGCGTGAAATCACCGGACCGATGGGGCCGTAGGTGTCCGACGCCTTGGCGCGGAACCACTGGAGATCGGCGCTCTGCCAGTCGCGCTCGCTCACGTCGTTCCCGGCGGTCACGCCGAAGATGTAGTCCTGGGCCTGCTCCATGGGCACGTCCCGGGCTTCTTTCCCAACCACCAACACCAGTTCGCCCTCGTAGTGGACGTTTCCAGCGTCCTCCGTCATCTCGATGGCGTCGCCCGGGCCGACGATGCTGCCCGGCAGCTTGGCGAAGACGCCGGGATAGGGCGCCGGTTCGCGCCCGCCCAGGTGCGATGCGTAGTTGAGGCCGATGGCGATGACCTTGCCGGGTTCGGCCGGCGCCAGCAGGCTCGCTCCGTCCCGCGTCACCCGGTCTCCCGTGGGCGCGCCACCCGCCCAGGGCGCCGCGTGGAGGACCACGATCTCGCCGCCCTCGACCCGCCCCCAGGCCGCCGCGCCCGAGGTATCCGCAAACCGGACGTATTCGCCGGCCGGCTGGTCGTCCACGGCGACCATGGCGGGCTCCATGGGCTCTTCCACGGGTGGGGCCCCGCAACCGAGCAGGAGCAAGACAGCGATGAGGGTCAGGAACAGGGTTCTGGACACGGGAATCCTCCTCGGGCGTACCGGTGGAGCAGGATACCTGCTAGCGGTCATGGATTGAGCAGACGGCAGTGCCGGTTGCGGGCGACGATCTCGTACGCGGCGAGCTCGGCCAGCAGGAGAGGGGGAAGGACATAGGCAGCCATCACCAGGAAACGGGCGGGAAGGCCCGTCCAGCCGGGTGGGGCGGCGTGAAGCACGAACCGGTTGACCGCGAAGGCGCCGCCGTGGAACGTGCCGCGGGCGTCCCGGAAACGGACCCGCTTCTCGCACGCGCTCCGCGAAACGCCCAGTTGCCCCAGCTGGTCGTCGGTCAGTTCCTGATGCGCGGCGAAACGGACCGGCCGGTCTTCCGCGAAGCGGGCCGCCGCGACCGCGGCGCGCGTGCAGAACCCTCAACCGCCGTCATAGATGACGACGGGAACCCCATCCGCGAAACGGGCGTCCGGCCGGGGAGCGCCCGAACTCAACTGAGATCGAGCCTGGGGGTGTCCCGTCCGCTTCCGTTGAAGCTGTTCTCCGGATACCGGCGAAGCAGCCAGACGCGGAAGAGCCCCACGCCGAGCCCGATCAGCACGGTACCCAGGAGCAGCGTTCCGGCCAGGGCGAAGGACTCCAGAATGAGCGTCAGGATCCCGCGCTCCGGTTCCTCGCTCGGAAGCGTGACGTACTCGACCACCTGCCGCTGCTGGAGCATGGCCCAAGAAGCAAGGGAGCCGAGAAAGCCGAACGGCTGGATCATTCCGGACATCGGGCCGGCGCCGCCGGGCAGCGCCCTCGATCACCCGATGTTTCGGATTGTAGCGGGCGCCTGGAACGCCGGTCAGCAGCCTGTGGACGAAGTGACGTGAGCGCCGAGGCCGGCGAGGCGCCCGGCTGACAAGGCGCGCGAGGGAGGAATACCGAGCGTATTCCGATCGATGCGCAACGACGAGCGTCGCGAAGCGACGCGGTTCCGCCGGGATGGATCGCCGGCCGAACGCCGCGTGACTTCGTTCACAGGCTGCTCGAGACCGGCACGCGCGGTGCCCCGCACCGCGCACGTCGTAACTTCACCCCTCTCGCCGCGCGCCAGATTAGGGAACCCCCAAAAAATTGTTGAGGCGTGATTCGTAGCGGGTGGGTTTGCGCGGGG
>JAPPGX010000159.1:17365-46887 GCA_028877265.1 Acidobacteriota bacterium | reverse complement strand
CCCGGGCGCGCCCCCCCCCGGGGGGTGCCGGGGGTTTGTCGCGCGGGCCCGCCGTGGTTTTTTTTTTTTTTTTGGGGGGGCGGGCCGGGCCCGGGGGCCCCCCCCCCCCCCCCACGTCGTAACTTCACCCCTCTCGCGGCGCGCCTGATTCGGAACGCCGAACAAAGTGGTTCAGCCTTGATGCGTCGCTGGTCGGTTGCCGCGTGACTACCCGGATACCGCACCAGGACCGGCTACCCGTTCCAGCGAACGGTGGAGGGACCGTTCGATGCGCTCGGTCAGCGGCGCCGTGTCGAAGCGGAAGGCGCGAGAAACGTCTTCCCGGATGCCGGGTGCATCCCCCACCTCGAACCAGATGGGCGGCTGGTCGTCGGCAAGGGCGAAGAAGGTCAGCATCAGGTGCGCCACCCGGAAGTTCGCACGCTCGAAGGGTGAGATCTCCAGGAACCGGGCGAAGAAGAGGGCCGCGCGCGGCGCGGTCTCGAGGTCGCGCCCGCTGGCGCCGGAGACCCACTCCAGGAGATTGCCGAGCCGGAGCGCCACGGTCTGCGGGGGCGAAAGGCCGGCCCCCTGAAACTGCGGCTCGATTTGAACGGTGCGGAAGGGGCTTGCTCCGGTGAGGCCGGCGGAGACCGCGTGAACCTCCGCGATCACCTCCTCGGTGGGATCCCGGTCAGCGGCGGCTCTCCCGACAAGGCCGAGCGCCCCGAGAGCAGGACCAAACACCGGGGTGGGAGCCCCCCGGCGCGCCGCCTGAATCTCCTCATCGGTGAGGGCCGTCCCGGTCAGTTGCAGCGTCGCCCGGGCCGCCTCCACCACCAGCGCCTCCCGGCCGGAACGCCACCGTTCGCTCCCTGCCTCTTCCCGAATCCGGTCGCGCCGCGCGCGGATTTCCTGTCCCGGTCCCTGCGGGCGCGGCGTCCCCGCGCCCGGATGGAGCGGCAGGGCTTCGCTCATCCGGGAAGTGTAGGAGTCTGTGCCCGGTCTGTCGCGGGTTTCGGCGCGCCGTCCGCGCTGTGGAGTTCGACGCCGAGGTGGGAGCCGCCTCTTCCGGGTGGGGTGGCGCCGTGCGCGGCGCGGAGCGCCGTGCGTGCCGGTCTGGAGACCGGCGTTCCAGGCCGGCCGACCTAGAATCGCCCGGTGCTGGCCCGCCGGATCATTCCCTGTCTCGACGTCAAGAACGGCCGGGTGGTCAAGGGCGTGCGCTTCAGGGACCTCACCGACGAGGGGGATCCGGTGGAATGCGCCGTGGCGTACGACGCCGCCGAGGCGGACGAGTTGTGTCTGCTCGACATCACGGCCACCTGGGAGGCGCGCGGGACCGCGCTGAGTACCGTCCGGCGGGTGGCGGAGGCCCTCACCATTCCCTTCACGGTCGGAGGTGGGGTGCGCTCGGTCGCCGACATGGACAACCTGCTCCGGGCCGGCGCCGACAAGGTCTCCCTGAACAGCGCGGCGGTAGAGCGGCCGGAACTCCTCGCCGAGTGCAGCCGCCGGTTCGGGTCCCAGTGCCTCGTGCTCGCGGTGGACGCCCGCCGCGCCCCGGGAGGTGGGTTCGAGGTGGTGGTGGCAGGGGGACGGATTCCCACCGGACGGGACGCCATCGAATGGCTCCGGCGCGGCGAGGAACTCGGCGCCGGGGAGATCCTGCTCACCAGCATGGACCGGGACGGAACCGCGGACGGCTATGACATCGAGCAACTCCGGGAAGCGACCGAGGCCGTTTCCGTGCCCGTGATCGCCTCCGGGGGCGCCGGCCGCCCCTCACACCTGGCGGAGGTCTTCGAAGCGACCGGCGCGAGCGCGGCGCTGGCCGCGTCCATCTTCCATCGCGGCATTCATCCGGTTGCCGAGGTGAAGCGTTTCCTCGCGCGACGGGGGATCCCGGTCCGTCCACCGGAGGCCGATTTGTTCACCGTTCCCGAACTCGCCGTCGTTCCATGAAGGCGCAGATCCAGTGGAACGAGGCCGGCCTGGTTCCCGCCGTGGTCCAGGACGCGGCGAGCGGCCGGGTCCTCATGCTGGCCTGGATGAACGAAGAGGCCCTGTCCCGGACGATCGAGAGCGGCCGGGTCCATTTCTGGTCACGGAGCCGCCGGACCCTCTGGAAAAAGGGCGAAACCTCGGGCAACGAACTCCATCTCCGCTCGCTGACCGCCGACTGTGACGGCGACGTCCTCCTGGTGCAGGCGGACCCCACCGGTCCGGCCTGCCACACGGGCCGGACGTCGTGTTTCTTCGAGCGGGTGACGGAGGGAGGCGGGACTCCGGAACCGGCGCCCGACCCGGACCTGGGAACCGCGCTGAGCGCGCTCACCCGGATCGTCCGGGAGCGCGCGGCGAGCCGGCCCGAGGGCTCCTACACGGCGGCCCTGCTCAAGGCGGGCATCCCGCGGATCGCCCAGAAGGTGGGTGAGGAAGCCGTCGAAGTGTCGCTCGCCGCCGTCTCCGGGTCAGCCCGCGAGGTCGTGAACGAGTCCGTGGATCTCGTCTACCACCTGCTCGTCCTGCTCGAGGCCCTCGGAATCGACGGGCGGGAGGTGGCGGCCGAGATCACCCGCCGGTTCCCGGCCAAGGGTTCCTGAACCGATCCGGACCCCTACCGGAGCGCCTGCTGGGCCTCCGGAAGCGTGAAACGCCCCTCGTAGAGCGCCCGCCCCAGAATCACGCCCGCGAGGCGGCCCTTCATCGAACGGCGGCCGGTGAGTTCATGCTCCCGGGCGGCGGTGCGCGCCGCCCGCAGATGCGAGAGCGCCCCGACGCCGCCCGCCACCACCGTCGGCAGTCCGGAGGCGGCCGCCACCCGCAGGGCGGCCTCCGCATCCGGCCCTTCCATAGTGCCGTCGCGCTCGACGCTCGTGTACACGATGGCGGAGGCGCCGCACTCTCCCCAGTGACGCGCCGCGGCTTCCGGTGACATGCTCGCCCGGGCGGCGCCACCGGCGGCCGGTTCGACCCAGCCCCGGGTCTGCAGCCGGCCGCCGCGCACGTCGAGCGCCACCGCGACCCCCGCCCCGTCGATCCGGATCGCCTCCTCCACCACCTGCGGGGCTTCGACGGCGACGGTTCCGAACACGACCCGGGCGGCGCCCGCCTTGCGGAGCGCCGCGTAGGACTCCACCGTCCGGACGCCGCCGGCGACCTGCACCCGGAGCGGCGACTCGTTGAGGAGCCGCAGGATCGCCTCCCGGTTCCCACCGTCCCCGAAGGCCGCGTCGAGATCCACCACGTGCAGCCAGCGCGCCCCGGCGGCGGCGAACTCGCTTGCGGTCCGGAGCGGGTCGTCGCCGTACACCGTCTCGCACTCCCGCGCTCCCCGGAGAAGGCGCACGACCCGCCCGCCGGAGAGGTCCACCGCGGGAATGGGTTCGAGCGCCCCGGAGGACACGCCTCAGTTCTCCTCCCCGTCGAGTCCAAGAAAATTGGAGAGCACCCGGGCGCCGAGGCGCCCGCTCTTTTCGGGGTGGAACTGAATCCCGAAGACCCGGCCGTTCCCCGCCGCGGACGCGAACCGGGCGCCGTACTCGGTGGCGGCCAGCCAGTGGCGCCCCTCCGCGGGATCCGCGTAGAACGAGTGGAGGAAATAGGCGTAGCCGCCCTCGGGAATGCCGCGAAAGAGCGAGGCGTCGCCGAACTCCTCCAGTTGGTTCCAGCCGATGTGCGGCACGCGGAGCTCACCGCCGAAACGGCGGACGCGTCCCGGCAGCAGGCCGAGCCCGCGGACTCCGGGCGCCTCATCGCTGCCGTCGAAGAGCATCTGCAGGCCGACGCAGATTCCGAGCAGCCAGGCTCCCGAATCGAGGGCGCTCCCGAGGGGTGCTTCCAGCCCGCGCTCCCGGAGAGCCCGCATCGCCTCGCCGAAGTGTCCGTCCCCCGGCAGAACCAGCCGTTTCGCGGCGGCAACGCGCCCGGGATCGGAGGTGAGTTCCACCTCGGCCCCCTGTCGCGCGAGCGCGCGCACCACACTCCCCAGGTTCCCGGCGCCGTGGTCCACCACGACAGCTTCGGCGCCCACGGGCGGCTAGTCGGAGAGGGTGCCCTTCGTCGAGGGAACGGCGCCGCCCACCACTTCCTTCGCGTCGGCGAAGGCCCGGGCGAAGGCCTTGAAGACCGTTTCGGCCACGTGATGGGCGTTCCGGCCGGTGAGCCCGTCCACGTGCACCGTGAGCCGGCCCCGGTCGGTGAGGGCGCGAAAGAAGTCCTCGAAGAGTTCGGTGGGCGTCTCTCCGACCCGTTCGGCGAGGAACGCCACCCGCCAGCCCAGGAAGGGCCGCCCGCAGAGATCCACCACCACCCGCGACAGCGCCTCGTCCAGGGGAACGTGGGCGGCGCCGAAGCGGCGGACCCCCTTGAGGTCGCCGAGCGCGTCCGCGAGGCACTCGCCGAGGGTCAGACCCACGTCCTCCATGGTGTGGTGGGCGTCCACGTGCAGGTCGCCCTCGGCATCCACGGTCAGGGAGATGCCGGAATGACGCGCAAACGCCTCGAGCATGTGATCGAAGAAGCCAATGCCCGTGGAGATCTCCACGGACGGCTCCGCCGGATCGAGGTCGACGGCGACCCGAACCCGGGTCTCGCGCGTTTCCCGGAGGCGGGAGGCCTGCCGGCGCCGCGCGGGGACGCCCGCCGGGACGGAGACGCTCATGCGACGGGAGACTCCGGCATTCCCGCGACCTGGAGTTCCGAGTCGTGGACCGCGGAAGACAGCGAATCGGCGAGCGCGTCGAGGAAGATCACGTTCTCTTCGGGAGTCCCCACGGTCACGCGGAGCGTTCCCTGGAGCAGCGGATGCCGGGAGAAGTCGCGCAGCGCGACGCCCCGGTCGAGGAGCCGGCGCGCCAGGACCGTGCTCTCCATCGGCGTCCGGAAGAGAAGGAAGTTCGTGTGCGACGGCCAGACGGAAACGTCCGGCACGGCGCCGAGCCGGGCTGCCAGCGACTCCCGCTCCGCGGTGATCCTGGCGGTGATTTCGAGCAGCGCCTCCCGCTGCCGCATGACCGCGGCGGCCGCCCGGCAGGTATAGACCCCGACGGGAAACGGCGGCTGGGCCCGGCGGAAGCCCGAGATCGCCTCCGGGGCGCCGAGCAGGTAGCCGAGGCGGGCCCCCGCCATCGCCATCGCCTTCGAGAAGGTCCGGAGGAGGATGACGTTTCCGAACTCGTCGAGGAGCGGCCGGGCGGTCTGTCCGCTGAACTCGTGGTACGCCTCGTCCACCAGCAGGAAGCCGGGCGCCACCGCGGCCAGTTCGCGGAGCGCGCCGAGCGGCAGCAGTTGTCCTGTCGGGTTGTGCGGATTCGTGATGAAGACGAGCGAGGGCCGCTCGGCCTCGATCCGCCGCAGGAACTCCGGGACGTCGTAGGAGAGGTCGTCGCGGAGGGACACCGGAGACGGGTCGCCGCCCGCGAGCCGGACCGCCCAGGGATACATGGAGAACCCGGGGGACGGATAGAGCGCCCGCCGCCCGGCGCCCGTCGTGGCGAGCCCGGTCAACGCGAGCATGTCGTCCCCGCCGTTGCCGAAGACCACGCCGTCCGGGGTCCAGCCGGCGAGACGGGCGATGGCCTCGCGGACGGCCGGATAGCCCCGGTCCGGGTACGGCCGGGCGTCGGTGCCGGCGACCGCCTCCGCCATCCCGCCGAGGACGCCTTCGGGCAGCGGCCAGCGGCTCTCGTTCCAGTCGAGGTAGATCGGGACGTCCGGACGCGACCCGATGTCGGGGGCGAGTTCGAGCACCTCGGGACGGATCGCGTCCAGTGGAACGGGTTTCATGCGCGCAATCTAACCAAACGGGTCCCTAGCGCTCTTTGGTGGAGAGTTCCGGAGCGCCGCCGGCAGCGGTTCCCCGGGAGTCCTCCGCCTCGAAGCGGATGGCGACGGACCGGGCGTGGGCCTCGAAACCCTCGACGCGGGCGAAGCGCTCGAAATCCCCCCGGAGCGACGCCAGAGTTCGTTCCCCGTAGCGGAGGACGCTCTGCCGCTTGAGGAAGTCGCCGACCGAGAGCGGCGAGGCGAAGCGGGCGGCGCCGCCGGTCGGCAGCACATGATTGGGGCCCGCTCCGTAGTCGCCGGCGGCAACGGGCGAGTGGCCGCCCAGGAGGACCGCTCCGGCGCTCGGAAAGCGACCGGCAAGCGCCTCGGGGTCCCGCGTCATCACTTCGAGATGCTCCGGCGCGATCTCCTCCGCGACCTCGACGGCCTCCTCCAGATCCTCGACGACCACCGCCGCTCCGTGACGGGCGAGCGCGCGGGCGATCGTTTCGGCATTCGGTTGCCCTTCGGCCTGGCGGACGAGTTCGGTGATCGCCGCCTCGGCGAGCTCACGGGAGGTGGTGACGAGGATGGCCCGTTCCTCGCCGGAGCCGTGCTCGGCCTGGGCGAGGAGATCCGCGGCCACCCAGTCGGCCCGGGCGGTCTCGTCGGTGAGCACCACGACCTCGGAGGGTCCCGCAAACGCATCCGTTCCAATGAGCTGGCCTAGATGGCGCTTGGCTTCCGCGACGTAGGCGTTCCCCGGACCCACGACCTTGTTCACCCGACGGACGGAAGCCGTTCCGAACGCGAAGGCGGCAATGGCCTGCGCGCCGCCGACGCGGTACACCTCGTGGACGCCGGACGCGAGGACCGCGGCCGCGAGGACCGGACTCCGTTCGAGAGCACCGGGAGGAGTGGCGAGTGCAATCCGGGGAACCCCGGCGACGGCGGCCGGCACCGTGTTCATCAACACGGTGGACGGATAGACCGCGGCCCCGCCGGGGACATACACCCCGGCGGCCGCGATCGGGAGCGATCTCCACTCGAGGCGCGAACCGTTTCCGATGTCCATCCGGAACGAGGTTTCCCGCTGGCGCTCGTGGTAGGCGGCGATGCGCTCCCGGGTCCGCCGCAGCAGCGCCTGCTCTTCCTGCCCGGCGCCGCGCGCCCGCTCTTCGAGTTCCTCCCGGGACACCCGGATCCGGGATGGATCGAAATCGGGCGCGTCGAACCGCCGCGCCAGATCGACGAGGGCATCGTCGCCTTCGCGCCGCACCCGCTCGAGGATGGCCGCGGTCGTTGCGCGGACTCCCTCGCCGGAGCCGTTTCCCGGGGGTCCGCGCCGCCGCGGGTCGGCCCGCCAGGCGGCCGCGCCCTCGAAGAGCGGGACCGCGAAGGGGGAGCCGGGGTCCCCGCCGCTCATCCTTCCTCCGTGGCGGTTTCGAGACGCTGGAGCCATCCCTGGAGCGCCGATCCGCGAAGCCGGAAGGAGGCGCGGTTCACCACCACGCGCGCGGTGCTCTCGAAGAGCGTCTCCTCCTCCACCAGGCCGTTGTCGCGGAGCGTCGCGCCCGTCTCGACCAGGTCCACCACGGCGTCGGCGAGATCCATCGCGGGCGCCAGTTCGATCGCGCCGGAGAGCCGGATCAGCTCGATGGGCACGCCGCGCGCGCCAAAGTGGCGGGCCGTCACCGACGGATACTTCGTCGCCACCCTCAGCGGCGGCTCGGGAAGCGGGCGGGCCACGGGACGGGCGACCACCATCCGGCAGCGGCCCACCCCGAGGTCGAGCGGCTCGTAGATGTGCGCGGGCTGCTCTTCCAGGATGTCCCGGCCAACCACCCCGAAGTCAGCCACCCCGTGCTCCACGTAGATGGGGACGTCGCCGTCCTTGGCGAACAGCACCTCCATCCCGCCCGCCCTGAGGCGCAGTCGGCGGTCGGCGCTCCCCTCGGGCAACGGAACGCCGGCGCGGTCGAGCAGCCCGGTCACCGCCCGCAGCAGCCGCCCCGTGGGCAGGGCGGCGACGAGCGGCGGGTCCATGAGCGAGCGGGGATTCTAGGATGATGCGCCAGCGGCGCCGCGACCGGGTGAGTGGTGCGCGCGGCGCCGGGGGCGCGGCCCGCGCCGGTCAGGAGGAAGGTTCGAAGCGGACGGCCGCGCCACTCGCGCGGGCGGCCCGGGCGGCCCGGAACCGCTCCGCCAGCCCGCTCCGGGTGTCGGGTCCACGGGTGACGGATTCGGTCGCGCCGTGGTCGGCATCCGACGATTCCGGGAGGATTCCGGCGATCCGGTCCACCGAGAGCGAGAACCCCACGGCGGGACGCGGGTCGCCGAAGTTGGCGAGCAGGTCGTTGTAGCGGCCCCCTCCTCCGATCTCCTGCCCGGCGCCGGGAGCGTGCACCTCGAAGATGAGCCCGGTGTAGTAGTCGAAGCCCCGGAGTTCGGCCAGGTCGAACCGGAACCGGTCGGCGAGTTCCAGGTCCTCCAGCACGCGCACGATCGCACCAAGCCGCTCCACCGCCTCCCGGGCCCCGTCGGGAAGCGGGCGGTTTCCCGCCTCCTCCAGGACTCCCGGCCCGCCGAACAGTTCCAGCGCGTCGACCAGCGGTCCCGCCCGCCCGCCGAGCGCGGCCCGGACCCGGGACGGATCGCGCCGCCAGAGGCCCCGGAGCGCCTCGGCGCGCCGTTCGTCCCGATCGGAACCCTCCGGAAGCGCTTCGTCGAGCAGCCCCAGCGGGAAACCGGCGTGGCCGAGGGTGAACACGAAGCCGTCCACCCCCAGGCGTTCGAGAACCTCGAGGGCCACCAGCAGGACCTCCAGGTCGGCTCCGGTCCCCGCCGCGAAGTGCTCGACGCCCACCTCCCGGAACGCCGACGGGCCGAGTCCCCGGCCCGGCCTGCGCACGACCTCACCGCGGTAGAAGAGCCGCTTGGCCTCCCGCGGCAACCGGGTGACGGCAGCCCGCGCCGCCAGCGCCGTGAAGTCGGCGCGGAGGGCGAGCAGGTCCCCGCCCTCGGTGAACCGGTAGCTGGACCGCTCCGACCAGCGTCCGCCGCCGCGGGCGAAGACCTCCGCGTGGTCGAAGAGCGGCAGCAGGACCTCCTCGTATCCCCAGCCGCGAAACACCCGCGCGGCGGTCTCTTCGACCCGCCGGCGGCGGCGCGCCGCGTCCCCCACGTGGGTGATCGCCCCCGAAGGGGCGCGAAGCAAAGAATCACTGGAAGTCATGATCAATTGCCGATGTAGCGTGAAACCAATGTTCTGGCCTCGGCCGGGTCGCCGCTTCCGTGCACGATCGTCCTCCCGTCCGGGAAGACGACCAGGCGGCGGCCGGCGACTTCGAACTGCAGCAGATGGCTCGTGAACCGCAACGAATCGCGCACCTCCGGCAGTTCGGCGAGCCGGCCACCCAACTGCTCGAGAAAGTCCGGGCCGGCGCCGTTCGGGTCCGGCGAAGCGGCGGGCCGCACCTGCACCGCGTTCCGCCCGCAGAGCGTCAGCAGCGCTCCGCTCGCGTCCCCTTCGAGGAAGGGAAACTCCTGCCGGCCGCAGGCCGGGCAGTCGGGGTCCGGCTCCCCGATGTCCATGCGGTAGGCCGTCCGCTCCCAGACGTCGAGGTGCCAGATGCCGGTCGCGAGGTCCTCCTCCCGCCCGGCCAGCAGCTTCAAGGCCTCCGTGACCGCGTAGGACGCCACCGCCTGCACCGCCGGCGCGATCACCCCTGCGGTGTCGCAGGTCGGAGACGCGCCGGGGGGCGGGACGTCGGGAACCACGCACCGCAGGCATCCGGTGCGCCCCGGAAGCACGGTGAGCGTCATCCCGTAGCTGCCGACGCAGGCGGCGTAGATCCAGGGAGTCGCGGTGGAGACGGCGGCGTCGTTGATGAGGTATCGCGTCTCGAAGTTGTCGGTGGCGTCGAGAACGAGGTCGGTCCCGGCCATGACCTCCCGGATGTTCCCGGCGTGGAGATCGAGCGCCAGCGGTTCGAGCGCCACCTCGGGGTTCACGGCCGCCAGCCTCCGGCGCGCTCCCTCCGCTTTCGGGATCCCCTCCCGGGCGTCCTCTTCGTCGTACAGTGACTGCCGCTGCAGGTTGGAAGTCTCCACCGTGTCCCGATCCACGAACCGCACGGTCCCGACGCCGGCCCGCACCAGCATGTCCAACGCGGCGGAACCGAGCGCCCCCGCCCCGACCACGAGCACGCGTCCCCGCGCCAGGCGGTCCTGCCCCTCCGGACCGATACCGGCGAAGAGGGTCTGGCGGGAGTAGCGGTCGGACATGGTGCGGGACAGCGGAAAGTGTAGGACTCGGGACTGCCGCGGCACCCGGGGTGCCCGCTGGCACGTCGAATGCTTGCGCTTCGCCGAGACGCGAGCAGCCTGTGGACAAAGTCACGCGGCATTCCCGAGCCAAGAGGAATAGGGGCCGGGTGAACCCGTCCCCTGTCCCTCTCGCTCCGGGGTCTGCGCGGGGCTCGCGTCCCGCTAACGACGCGAACGGGGATGCATCCCGGCTGAACCGGGCCGCGCTGCGGCCCTCATCGTTGCGTTTCGGTCGGAATACACTCGGTATTCCTCCCTCACGCGCCTTGTCAGACGGGCGCCTCCCCGTTCTCGGTGCTCACGTCACTTTATCCACAAGCTACTGGAGGGACGGATTCTGAGACTCACCTTCGCCCTGTTCCTGCTGGCCGGGTTCGGCTGCGCGACCATCCAGACGATGCTTCCGGACGACAACGTCCCTCATCCGACGGACCTTCCCGGCGGCGAGGTCCCGCTGCGGGCCACCTGCACGGTGCTCGCCAACACCGCGGGGCAGCAGATCCCCATCCAGTATCGGGACCAGCTCCGCCAGTCGGTCGAACTGATCGCGTACCAGGAGTGCGTGCAGGTCCTGGTGGTCCTGGTGTCGGTGGCGATGGTGGACGGCGACACCACCCAGGACGGCGTGGACCGCGTCCGCGGCCGGCTTGCCGGAGCCGAATCCCAGTACCTGGCCGACACCTGTGACGAGCACTACCGGGCGTTCAGCTTCCTGCTCAACCCCGAGCGCGGATACGAGAACGCGCTTGACGGCGCGGGAATGAGCGCCCGCTACGATGAGTGGATGGATCGCTGCTACCGGGTCGTGCGGCCGCTGTCGGTCGCCCGGGACAGTCCGTAGGCCCCACCCTCCGGTCAGCAGGGAGCACATGGCCGCGTTTTCCGCGGTGCGTCCCCGCGGCGCCTCACGGGCGGGACCGGATGCGGGCGGTAGCATTCCGCCCTTCCGAGATCTTGTCTTGAGAATCCATCTTGTGATCCTGGGGGTGCTCGCCGCACTGGCGGGTGGCGCACTCCAGACCGCCGCCCAGACCGCGATCCTGCCGCTCGACGAAGTGCGGCCGGGAATGGTCGGAGAGGGCCGCACCGTCTTTGCCGGCGAAGAAGTCGAGAGTTTCGGGGTGGAGATCGTCGGGGTGCTCGACGGCGCGATGCCGGGCCGGAGCATCGTGCTTGCCAACCTGTCCGGCGGTCCCCTCGCCCACACGGGCGTCATGCAGGGGATGAGCGGCAGCCCGGTCTACGTGGATGGACAGCTCCTCGGCGCCGTGGCGTATGCCTTCCCGTTCGCCAAGGACCCCATCTGCGGCATCACGCCCTTCGAGGAAATGGTCCGGTTCACCGAGATGCCGCTGGGCGCGGTAGCCACTCCGGGCGCCGGCACGCCGGCGCTCCGGTTCTCGCCCGCGGGAGAGCCCTCCTTCGACCCGGGGCCCGTCCCGGAGATCGGCATCGAGCGCGACGGCCGGCAGTTGCTGCCCATCCGGACGCCGGTCGCGGCCAGCGGTCTGAGTCCCGCCGCGCACCGGATCGTGGCCCCCCTGTTCCGCCAGCTCGGGATGGAGCTGTCTCCCGGGGGCTTCACCGGAGCAACCGTGCCCACTGGCGCCGCGCAGACGGGGAATTCGCCGCTGAAGCCCGGCAGCCCGGTGGGCGCCACCCTCATCGGGGGCGACCTGGTGCTGATGGCGAGCGGGACGGTCACCCACGTGGACGAGGCCACCGGCGAGGTGTTCGCCTTCGGCCATCCCTTCACCGGTCTCGGCACCATTTCCATCCCGATGCAGGCGGCGCGGGTGGAAGCCAACGTGGCTTCGCTCTCCAACTCGTTCCGCATCACGAGCGCGGGGAGTCCGATCGGGGTGTGGCAGCAGGACCGGGCCACCGGAGTGCGGGGACGCCTGGGCGCCCGCGCCCGGACCATCCCGCTACGGATACAGGTTGAAGGGAGCCGCGGCGGCCGGCGTGATTACGACCTCGAAATCGTGGATCACGACCTCTACAGTCCGGTGCTGGCCTTCTCCGCCCTGGTGGCGGTCCTTTCCCAGGAAGAGCGGCCCGCGGGAACGCAGACCATCCGGCTCGGCGCCCGCATCGGCGTCGGGGACGGGCGCACGCTCGCGGTCGAGGATGTCTTCGCCTCCGGCAGCACCGGGATCCTGACCGGCGCCGCGGCGCTCGTGGCGGCGCCGGTGGCCCTGCTGCTCGGCAACCCGGTGGAACGGATCCCGGTGCGGGACATCGAGGTGGACATCTCCGCCAGCGAGGAGGCGCAGGCGGCCACCCTCAGCCGCGCCTGGCTCCGGTCCTCGCGGGTCCGCCCGGGAGGCACGGCCACCCTCCGGGTCGCCCTGAGGGACTTCCGGGGGGCGGAAGCGACCCGGGAACTGGAGGTGCCGATCCCCCGGAGCGCCGCCGGGAGCCGCCTGACGCTGCTGGTGGCGGACGCCCTCTCGGTGGCCCTCGCCGACCAGCGCCAGGGCGTCACGGGGACGCCGGCCCGGGTGGAGCAGATCTATCGGGCCATCAGCCGGCACCGCCGGCAGAGCCGTCTCTACGTGCGGCTCGTGGGATCGGGCCGCAGCGCCGCGGTGGTGGGCGGCGAGTACCTCCCGTCGCTGCCGCCGAGCGTACGCTCGGTGATCTCGCGGGATTCCTCCGGCGGGATGACCCGGGAGCTGCCGGCGTCGGTCCTCTGGGAAGGCCACCTTGACTTCGACGCCACGGTGAGCGGATCGCGGCAACTGACCCTGCAGGTGGAAGCCCGGTGACCGTCCAGACCGGATCCCGGCGCCACGTCCTGGCAACCCTGCTCCTGGCATCGGCCGCGGGTCTGGCCTTTGCCGGGAGTCGGGATTTCTGGCGCTTCGAGACCTCGGGAGATTTCCTCACCGGAGAGAGCGAGGGCGTGAGCATCGGCCCGGAGGGCCAGGTCCGGCTGGCTCCGGCCCTCAGGAGCCTGCACGAGTCCGAACAGCCCTTCATCTGGTCGGTGGGTCCCGACGGTTCCGGGGGAGTCATCGCCGGCGGGGGAGCCCAGGGCGCCCTGATCCGGATCCGGCAGGGCGCCTCCGAGGTACTGGCCGAAACCGGAGAAGTCGGAATCCACGCGGTGGCGGTAGGCGCCGACGGCGCCGTCTATTTCGCGACCGCGCCGGGAGGGAGCGTGCAGCGCATCCTGCCCGGGGGCGAGCGCGGGGTCTTCCACCAGCCGGAGGCGCGTTACATCTGGGCGATCGTCCCCGAACCGGGAGGCAGCCTGCTGGTGGCTACCGGAATGCCCGGCTCCGTGATCCGCGTGCAACCGTCGGGAAGCGCGGAGACCATCTTCACCACGAGCGAGGAAAACGTGACGGCGCTCCACCGCGCGCCGGACGGAACGGTCTACCTCGGGACGGAACCTTCCGGCATCGTCTTCCGGATCGACAGCGAGTCGGGGTCGATGGCGCTCTACGACAGTCCCCTCGGGGAGATCCGCGCCCTGGCGCTGAACGCCGCGGGTGAGGTCTTCGCCGCGGCGGTCGCGGCATCCCCGGGTGGCGCGGCGGCGAGCTCCGGGGCGGCGCCGGCGGCCCCCGAAGCCCCTCCGGCGAGCGCGGGAGTGGTGGCCACGACATCCTTCCGGGTGCTCGCGGCCGCGGGTCCGGTCCCGTCGTCCGGACCGGGGGCAGCGCCGGCGAACGGACTGATGGGCGCGCTCTACCGCATCGCGCCGAGCGGGGCGGCCCAGACCATCTGGGAGTCGTCCCGCGACCGGCCGCTGTCCCTCGCGATGCTCCGCGACGAACGTCTCCTCCTCGGCACCGGCGACCGCGGGCGGGTGTATCGGGTCACGCGCGACGGCGACGTCACACTCCTGTTCCGCGTGGACTCGGAACAGGTCACCGCGGCGGTCTCGGAGGGAGGGGTCACCCTGCTCGGCGCGTCGAATCCGGGGAGGGTGCTCGAACTCTCCGCTTCCCCCCGCACCGAGGGCGCCTATCGCTCGCGCGTTCTGGACGCCGGCGGCGCGGCCAGCTTCGGCCGCATCTCCTGGGAGGTCCGGACGCCTCCCGGTTCCGCGGTGAGCGTCGAGACCAGAACCGGGAACTCGGCGGAGCCGGACGACACCTGGAGCGACTGGATGTCCGCCGCGGCGGACGTCGCCATCGCGAGCCCCGCCGCGCGCTTTCTGCAGTGGCGGGCAACCCTGCGCTCGGACGGCAGTTCCTCTCCGGAGCTGGGGTCGCTCGAAGCGGCGTATCTCCCCGTGAACCTGGCTCCCCGCGTGACCCGGATCACCCTCCACCCTCCCGGACTCGCTTTCGAGGAAATGTTGAACACTTCGGCGCCCCGCCTTCAGGGGATGGAGCGCCGGCCGGAGCTGACCGACGCCGCCCGCCGGGGGCAATCGGGTTCGGGGCTCCCCGCGGGGAGTGGGCGCCAGCTCTTTCTCCACGGGGTGCGCACCGCCACGTTCCGGGCGGACGACCCCAATGGCGACCGGCTGCGCTACCGGATTTCGGTTCGCCGCCAGGGTGATGTGCCCTGGCAACCCCTGCGGTCCGGACTGTCGGAGACCATCGTCGCCTGGGACACCTCCACGATGCCCGACGGCCGCTACGAACTCCGGGTCGAGGCCGAGGACTCTCCCGACAATCCCCCCGGCGAGACGCTCGCCGGAAGCCGGACCAGCCGGCCCTTCACGGTGGACAACACGCCGCCCGTGATCTCGGATCTCACCGTTACCGCAGACGGCGCCATCCGCTTCCGCGCGAGCGACGCCGGCAGCCCGATCCGGCGCGCCTCCGTCTCCGTGGACGGCGGCCCCGCGCGGGTGGTCCGGCCCGTGGACGGGATCGCCGACTCCCCGAGCGAGGACTACGACGCGCGCCTGGATGATTTCCCGGCGGGAGCCGGCACCGTCGTGGTGAAGGTGGAGGACGACATGGGAAACGCGGGTGCGGCGGAGGCCCGGGTAGGGAGTTAGCCACGGTGGCGCGGCCGGCTTGGAACGCCGGTCTCCAGACCGGCACGGGCGGCACTTCGTGCCTCCGAATGGGAACTCGCGTATCGGAGGCGCACGTCGATCCCGTCAATGCAATGCAATCAGGAACGGCGGGCGAGTTCCCGTTCGCGCTGTTTTTCTTGTGAAAGGGGGGGCGTGCCCCCCTTTCACGCTTTCCCCCCTGATGGCGCACGTCACAACCCCACCCAACGTCACGACGTGGACGACTTGGGTCGCCCATCAGCCGTGACGGACGCTCCCCACATCCCGGTCGGTCCCCGTTCTCCGCACCGCCTGTCCGTCTTCACGCGCATTCCCCAACCCGGCCAGGCCAAGACCCGGTTGATCCCCCCGCTCAGCGCGGACCAGGCGGCGGCGCTCCAACGCGCCATGACGGAGGACCTGCTGGAGCGGCTGGATCGCACCTTCGGCGCCGCGGTTTCGGAAGTCCCGCCGCTCTCGGTGGAAATCCGCTACGACGGACGGCTCGCGTCCGGAGCCCTGGAGGTCCCCAGGCGTTGGGCCGTCACCAGCCAGGGCCCCGGGGACCTGGGCGAGCGGCTCGCGCGCGCCGCCCGGGAAGCGCGGCGGGACGGAATCGGACGCCTCGTCATCATCGGCTCGGACGCGCCCCTGCTCCCGCTGCCGCTGGTGGAGGCGGCGTTCTCCGGCCTGGCGGACCGGGACGCGCTCCTCGCCCCCGCCGAGGACGGCGGCTACGTCCTGATCGGCCTCGCGCTCGAGCGGGCGCCGCCAGCGGCGGTCGAATCGCTGTTCGCCGGCATTCCGTGGGGCACCGAAGCCGTCCGGAAGGCCACCTCCGAAGCTGCCCGGCGCTCCGGCCTCGGGTTCGGCGAACTGGCCGGCCATTGGGACGTGGACCGGCCCGAAGACCTGCCCCGCCTCGCGGCCTCCATCCGGACGCTGGACACGGCAGCACGCCCCCGGCGCACGGCGGCGGTGCTCGCCGGCGCCGGTTTCTGACCGCCTATCGGCGGACCGTCTCCATGGCCTCGTTCAGCCGGGTGCGCAGAGCTTCGAACCGGCGGCGATGGACGATCGTGGGGGCGTCCAGCGTCCCCTGCCGGACGTCGTCGCCGGTGAACTCGCCGTACAGGCGGCCGAGACGGGCCAGCGTGGAGGGATTCCGGAAGCCGCCGCCGGGCCGTAGCTGCCGGAGGGCGTCACGGGCGGCGTCCGGGAGACTCTCCGGATCTCCGGCGGCCGCGGCCGTCCGGCACGATTCGCGAATCACGCCGTGAATCTCCGCCAGGAAGGCGGCGCGCTGGTCGTACGCGGCCTCGCTCACCGTGACCGACGGGTCGAGCCGGACTTCGAGCGGAACCGGCGGGGCTTCGCCGGCGCCGGTCAGGCGGATCTCGTAGGTTCCGGTCGGGACCCGGGGTGGAGGTGAACCGCAGGCGCCCCGCGCTTCTTCCGGCGCGGCGCCCGCCCGGAGATCCCAGACGATCCGCTGGAAGCCGGACCGCGCCTCGACCGCGGGACGCGCGACGACTTCGCCCGAGGAATCCCGGATCTCGAGCGTCCGCTCCGCCGGACCGTCGCCACCGGGGAGGAACACGGTGAGCAGCGCGCCGGCCGGGGGGTTCTCCCCCGCGTAGCGCGCCTGCCCCTCGTAGCTTTCGTGCTTCCAGGGCAGGAAGACGGACGCCGGCCGGGGCTCGAAGAGTTCGGCCCGGGTGGTTTCCGGATCGTGCCGGGCGAGGGGCGCGCTGTCGTCCAGGATGTAGATGGAGCGCCCGTGGGTGCCGAACACGAGGTCGCGCTCGCGCGGATGGATCTCGATGTCATCCACGGGGACGTGGGGGAGTCCTCCGCCCACCCGTACCCAGGAGCCGCCCCGGTCGAAGGAAAAGAATGCGCCGACCTCGGTGCCGGCCACCAGCAGGTTCTCGCCCTCGGGGTGTTCGACGACGTCGTTGACCCATCCCCGCGGCAGTCCCGCGCTGATCGGGGCGAAACTGGCGCCCCGGTCCTCGGACACGAAGATGTACGGGTCGAAGTCGCCGAGGTGGTGGCGGTCCACGGCCACGTAGAGGCGGTCTTCCTCGTGGGCGGACGGGGTGACGCGGCTGATCGTGGCGCGGAGCGCCTCGAGCGGCAGGTTGGCCTCCAGGAACTCCCAGGTGTGGCCGTCGTCGTCGGAGCGGGCCACCCGCCCGTCATCGGAGCCGACGTAGATCAGGCCGGGAACCAGGGGCGATTCCGCGAGCGTGGCGAGGGTGCCCCAGTCGCTCACCCCGTCGTGCATGGAGAGCATCCCCTCGGCGGGGAGCACTCCCAGGATGGGGAGTTCGCTGCGGTCCTCGCGTAGCGTCAGGTCCTCGGTGGCGCGCCAGTCGCTGCCGAGATCGTCGGACAGGAACAGCCGGTTGCCGCCGAAGTAGAGGCGCCCCGGCGTGTGGGGAGAGGAGGCCATCGGTGAGAGCCAGTGGAAGCGGTAGCGATCCTCGTCCTCGTCGGGGAAGGGCCGGACCGTGGTCCGGTTCCCCGTGGCGGTGTCGATCCGCACGGGATTGCCGTTCTGCGAGGACGCCAGGGCGATCCCCGGCTCCCGGGGAATCGCTTCCTGATCCATTCCGTCGCCGAAGTTGGTCTGCCTCCAGTCGCTGTTCAGGATCCCCGCCTGATTGCGGGTGGCGGAGGGGCCTACCCACGAGTGGGTGTCCTGCGCCCCGCCGTAGATGTTGTACGGCGTCTCCATGTCCAGCGAGATAGCGTAGAACTGGGTGAGCGGAATGTTGTTGATCTTCCTCCAGGTCACGGCCCGGTCCCAGGATTCATAGATTCCGCCGTCGTTGCCCAGGAGCAGGTGCTCGGGGGCCTCCGGATCGATCCAGAGCGCGTGGTGGTCGCCGTGGACGCCGATGTCGTAGGTCGGGGTCATGTCCCGGTTGGTCGAGAAGGTTCGCCCGCCATCTTCGGAGAGATGGAACTGCGAGCCGAGCACATAGACCCGCCGGATATCCGTGGGGTCCACCTCGACGTGGGAGTAGTACATGGGGCGCGGGTTCAGGTCCGAAATCCGCTCCCAGGACGCGCCGCGGTCGGCGGACACGTAGAGCCCCGACCTCGTCGCGTGCTCCACGAGCGCAAAGACGCTCAGCGGATCGGAACCGGCGATCTCCAGGCCGATCCGGCCGAGCGGCCCCTCGGGAAGCCCTTCCTTGAGGCGCTCCCAGGTGTCTCCGCCGTCGGTCGTCCGGAAGATGCCGCCCTCGGGACCGCCGCCGTTGAAGCCCCACGGAGTCCGGCGGCGGGTGTAGGCGCCGGCGTAGAGGATGGCCGGATTGCGGGGATCCATCTCGAGGTCCACCACCCCGGTGTCGGCGGAAATGTCGAGTACGTGCTCCCAGGTCGCACCAGCGTCTTCGGTGCGGAAGACGCCGCGCTGGCCGCCGGAGCGCCAGAGCGGCCCCACCGCGGCCACGAAGGCGCGCCGCGGCCGGTCCGGATCGGCGACGATGCGCCCGATGTGCTCGGTCTCCTCGAGGCCGGCGTGGTGGAAGGTGTCGCCGCCGTCGAAGGACACGTACACCCCGTCGCCGAAGGAGGAACTCTGCCGGTTCGCCGGCTCGCCGGTGCCCACCCAGACGGTCGCCGGGTCGGACGGGGAGAGCGCGATCGCGCCGATCGAGGTGGTCGTGAAGTGGTCGAAGATGGAGTCCCAGGTGGCGCCGTTGTTCCGGGTCCGGAACAGGCCTCCCGAGGCGGTGGCCGCGTAGAACTCCCAGGGGCGCCCGGGCACGACCGCGAGATCCGAGACCCGCCCGGCCATCACCGCGGGCCCGATGGAGCGGAGCGGCAGGTCGTCCATGACGGGAGTGGCTTCCCGGGCGTCCTGGGCAACGGCCGGAACCGTGGCAGGAGCGAGGCTCAGGACCAACAGGAGGGGGATGCGGTGCGTCATGCGGATTCTCCGGGCGGGTGGCGCCGGGTAGCGTATGGGAACGTCCAACTCCCCTCTCTACCTTGATCGCCCGGGAACAGCGGCGCGTCTTGCGGGCCTGCGGCCCGCGTGCCGGCTGAGGCCGGTGTTCCTGGCCGGCGCGCCTCTAGTCGATTCCGTGCCGTCTCAGCTTTTGCCAAAGGCTCTGCCGCGAGATGCCCAGCTCCCGGGCCGCGCGGACGCGGCTCCCGGCGGCACGGCGAAGCGCCCGCAGCAGGACGAGCCGCTCGAAGGCCGCCCGGGCGAGGGCCAACCTGCGGATCTCCATCACCGCGTGGAGCGGGTCCGGCACGGCGGGCGCCGGACCGGACGTCCCTGGGCCGTCTACGGCCACCATCTCCGGACCGATCACCCGGGTTCCCGGCCGCCGCATCAGCGCCTCGGCGAGGACCGATTCCAGTTCGCGGACGTTGCCCGGCCAGTCGCGGCGGACGAGCGCCTCGAGGGCGTCCGCCGACAGCCGGGCGGGCGCGAGACGATGCCGGCGGGCGAGCCGCGACAGGAGGGCGGCGGCGAGTTCGGGGATCTCCGGGCGCCGTTCCCGGAGCGGCGGCAGGCGCAACCGGACGACCCGCAGCCGGTAGAAGAGGTCCCGGCGGAACTCCTGCGCGGCGGCGAGCTCGGCGAGCGGACGGTGGGTCGCCGCGATCAGGCGGAAGTCCGATCGCCGGACCCGGGTCTCTCCGACCCGCCGGAACTCCCTCTCCTGAAGCACCCGGAGCAGGGTCGCCTGCCCGTGCGGGGAGAGCTCCCCTACCTCGTCCAGGAACAGGGTGCCCCCGCCGGCGGCCTCCAGAAGTCCCGGGCGGGCCGATTCGGCCCCCGTGAACGCGCCCCGGGCGTGGCCGAAGAACTCCGCCTCCAGCAGCCCGTCGGGCAGCGCGCCGCAGTTCACCGCCACCAGCGGACGGTCCCGACGCGGACTCCGGCCATGCACATGCCGGGCGAGCAACTCCTTGCCCGAACCCGTCTCCCCTTCGATCAGCACCGGCACGTCGAAGCGGGCCACCCGCGCCGCCTCCTCGAGCAGCGCACGCATGGGTGCCGACGCGGCCACCAGGCCGGCCGGGAGATGCTTCGGTTCAGGCGCGTTCCCGGACGACCGCACCGTGGTTGGCCTTGAACCGCTTCAGGATGGTGCGCCGCACCTTGGCAATGTCGTTCTCGTTCAGCGTCCGGTTGCGGGCCTGGTAGCGGACGGAGATGCCGAGGGATCGCCTCGCCCCTTCACCTTCTCCCGGAGCATCCGAATCCTCGAGCAGGTAGTCGTCGAAGACGCGCGCCTCCACGACCAGAGGGTGTCCGAGCGCTTCCCGAACGAGGTTCTGGGCGAGCACATCCGGCCCCACCAGCAGGGCGAAGTCTTCGATCGCGGACGGATGGCGCGGCAGGGGGACGGCGGCCGGCGGCTCCGTCATTCCCGGGGCGGCCTCCAGCAGCGCCGAGAGGTCCAGTTCCCACAGGAAGGCGTCCTGCCCGACTCCGAAGACGGCCGCGGTTTCGGGGTGGACCTGACCCAGCACGCCGACGGCGCTTCCCGCGACCGAGACTTCGGCCGTCCGTCCCTCGAGTAGGCCGAACGCGGCCGCGGGCCGGAAATCGGGGTTGACCCGCAGGCCGGCAAGGACGTGTTCGAGGGTCGCCTTGGCGTCGAAGAAGTCGAGTCCGGCCTCGGTCGGGCTGCCGTACCGGTCCAGACGGACCCCCACGACGAGCCCGACCGCCGCCTCCCGTTCCTCCGGCCGGCCGTCGGCGCTATCGGATGCGGGGTGATAGGACCTTCCGACTTCGAACAGCCGCACAGTCCGGGCGCCCCGGGCCACGTTGCGGGCGGCGGCGCGCAGGATCCCGGGACGAAGGGACGTCCGCAGGGTATCGCGCGCCTCCCCCAGGGGGTTGCGGACCTTGAGGAGGGGCGCGTCGCGCAATTCGGCAGGGGTCACCGCTCGAAGGTCCGCATCCGACAGGAGCGAGTAGGTCTGCACCTCGTAGAGCGCGGCTTCCGCCGCAAGGTCGCGGACCCGTTCCCGCAGTTCGCGGGCGGGGAGCGGCGGATGATGGGGGATGGCGCCGGCCAGCGGCGCCGCCGGCAGATCGTCGTACCCGGCGATGCGCGCGACCTCTTCCACGAGGTCATCCGGGACGCGCACGTCACGGCGCCAGTAGGGAACGCCCACCGTCAGCGTCCCGTCGGCCTCCTCCACCTCGAACCCGAGGCCGTCCAGCGCCGCCCGCACCGCCGGCGGCGGTATTTCCATGCCGAGGACCTGGGGGATCCGCGACCGGCGCAGCCGGATGGTGACCCCCGGTTCCCGCATCGGCCAGGAATCCACCATGCCCGCGGCGACGCGTCCTCCCGCGTACTCCGCGAGCAGCCGGCAGACGCGGGCGGAGGCGACTTGCGGCATCTCGGGGGGCAGGCCCCAGGCAAAGCGCCGGGCGGCGTCCGAGAGGAGGTCGAAAGCCCGGGCGGTGCGGCGCACGCCCGCGGGCTCGAAGTTCGCGACCTCCAGCAGGACGTTCCGGGTGGAATCGGTGATCTCGGTCTCAAGTCCCCCCATCACCCCGGCAAGCGCGATGGCCCCCCCGGGATCCGCGATCACCAGCCGGTCGGGGTCGAGTTGCCGCGTCTTGCCGTCCAGCGTGGTCAGCGTTTCCCCCGGCGCCGCCCGCCGCACGATGATGTGCCCGTCGCGCACGGTGTCGTAGTCGAACGCGTGGACCGGCTGACCCAGTTCGAGCATCACGTAGTTGGTGATGTCCACCAGGTTGTTGATGGGACGCATGCCGGCGGCGGTCAGGCGTTCCTGCATCCAGGCGGGCGAAGGAGCGATCTCGACGTCCTCGATGAGCGCGAGGGTGAAGCGCCGGCAGAGGTCGGGATCGGCGATCTCGACCGAGGCGCGCCCCTCGATGGCCGGCCCCGGCCTCGGTGTCGAGATCTCCGGGGGAGTCAGGGGCGCCCCGGTGAGCGCCGAGACCTCGCGCGCCACCCCCAGCACGCACAGCGCGTCCGCCCGGTTCGGGGTGAGATCGAACACGTAGACCCGATCGCCGAGGACATCGTGGAGCGGCGTCCCCGGCGGGCGGGAGGTGTCGAGAACCAGGATCCCCTCGTGTTCGGCGGAAAGGCCCAGTTCCGCTTCCGAACACACCATCCCGCCGGAGACCACTCCCCGGATGCGGGACTTCTTCAGCTTGCGCGGAGTTCCCGTCCGCGGGTCGGTGAGCATCGCCCCCTCCGGGGCGAACGCAATATCCTGACCGGCGGCCACGTTCGAGGCGCCGCAGACGACCGTCTGGTGTTCCCCGCCCTTGTCCACCGTGACCAGCCGGAGGCGGTCGGCATCCGGATGGGGGCGCACTTCCAGCACCCGCCCGACGACCACCCGGTCCCAGTCGCCACCCGTTCTTTCGATGTCCGTAACCTCGAGGCCGGCCAGGGTCAGCCGGTGGGCCAGCGCCTCGACGTCCTCCGGGAGCGGCACCATGGCCTCGAGCCACCGGAGAGGGACGCGCATGGGAACGGGCTCCTGGAACGGGCTGTCAGAACTGCCGGAGGAAACGAAGATCGTTCTCGTAGAAGCGGCGGATGTCCCGGATCCCGTGCCGGAGCATGGCGATCCGCTCGACGCCGAGTCCCGCCGCGAATCCGGTGTAGATCTCCGGGTCGTACCCCATATTGGCCAGGATCTCGGGATGCACCATGCCGGCCCCGAGAATCTCGATCCAGCCGTCGGGACTGCTGATCGAGACCTCGACCCCGGGCTCGACGAACGGGAAGTAGTCGCAACGGAAGCGGATCTCACGATCCTCTCCGAAGAGATGCCGGGCGAACTCGTAGAGCGTCCCCTTCAGGTGGGCGAGCGTAAGCCCGCGGTCCACCGCCAGGACTTCCGTCTGGGTGATCATCCACTCGTGGGTGGCGTCGGTCGCCTCGTTCCGGTAGGTGCGCCCCGGAGCGATGAGCCGGATCGGCGGTTCGTGCCGCTCCATGTAGCGGATCTGGTTCGGTGAGGTGTGCGTGCGGAGGAGGAGCGGGGCGGCGCCGTCGGGACCGTCCAGATAGAACGTGTCCATGGCGTCCCGCGCCGGATGATCGGCCGGGATGCGCAGGGCCTCGAAGTTGTAGTACTCGAGTTCCACCTCGGGCCCCTCGATCACGTGGAACCCCATCGTGGCGAAGGCGGCGACGACGGCTCGCTCGGTCCGGGTGATGGGATGAAGTCCGCCGAGGGGAAGCGGGCGTCCCGGAAGACTGACGTCGAGCGACGCCAGATCCTGGGTCCGGCGCGCCTTGAGCTCTGCCTGCTTGTCCGCGAGGGCTTCGCCGAGCTGTGCCTTCGCCTCGTTCAGGTGCCGTCCGACCGCGGCCCGGCGCGAACGGTCGAGCCCCCCGAGCGCCCGCAGCGACCCCATGAGGCGCGACTTTCGCCCAAGGTGCTGTGTACGCCACGCATCCACGTCCCGCTCCTCGCTGAGGCCCCGAAGCGCCGCGATCGCGTGCGCAACCTCCTCCGGAGCAAGCAGGGAGTCCGGGTTGGAAACGGTCACAAACGCACTCGGGAAACAGGCGGGTCGGCGGACGAGAAGGAGCGCCGACAGCACTGCCGAGGTCCCGCCGGATCTCCCTTTCATAGTAACTCGCGACCCGGCCAGCGAGAGCGCCGGGAGGCGAGGCTTTGACAGACTTGGCGGCCGGAATGTAGAGTCCGCTCCCCCACAAATCCGGACGCGGGGTGGAGCAGTCTGGTCAGCTCGTCGGGCTCATAACCCGAAGGTCGCGGGTTCAAATCCCGCCCCCGCCACCGGATTGGGGTTCGGGCCGCGAAACGGGCGGCCCCGTTCTGGCGCGAAGACGCCCCATCCGGCCCCAACCGGTTCCATGAGCCTTCCCCTCCCCGGGCAAGCACGGCCAGACAAGTCGCATCACCGCCCCGGGTCTTCCTCGGCAGAGCGTCCCGCCGGGAGCATTTCGTGAGCGTTTTCAGGCCCTGGCAGCGCGCCCAGTGGCACTTCGGCTTCGGCGCCGCCGCCATGGTGGCCGCCGGGGTCGTCGTCACCGGCACGTTCGGGTTCATGTGGATCGAGTCGTGGGATCTGGCGGACGCGTTCTACATGACGATCATCACGGTCTCGACGGTGGGTTACGGCGAGGTGCAGCCGCTCTCGCCGGCCGGCCGGCTCTTCGCCGTGTTGCTCATCGCGGGCGGAGTGGCCACTCTCGGGTACTCGTTCGGGGCGCTGGCCCAGTGGGTCACCGAGGCGCCGCTGCAGCGGCAGGAAAGGAGAGTTCGACGCATGAAGGACCACATCATCGTCTGCGGCTTCGGGAGGATGGGCCGGCGAGTGACGGCCGGTCTCCTGAGGCACGGGAACGACGTGTGCGTGATCGAGGAGTCCCCGGACGTCGTCGAAGCGGCGATCCGGCAGGGAGTCACCGTGATCCGCGGGGATGCCTCTTCTGAAGAGACGCTCGAACGGGCCGGGGTACGGCGCGCCCTCACCATCGTCGCCCTCCTCCCGAACGACAGCGACAACCTGTCGATCACCATGACCGCCGCCGCACTCCGTCCCGGGATCCGCGTCATCGCACGGTCCGAGGAAGACCGTTCCCGCGCGAACCTGGAGCGGGCGGGCGCCGCCACCCGGGACGTCATCTCCCCCCACCTCACCGCCAGCCGCGCCGTGCTCCGCAACCTCTGCGGTTCGGAAACCCACCACCTGCTGCACGGCATCTCCGACATGGCCCATCCGGGTTTCGGGTCCGGCGAACTCGCCGTCACCTCCCGGTCCGGACTCGCGGGAAGAACGATCGCCGATTCCGCCCTGGGCCGGGAAGCGAACATCCTCGTCCTGGCGATCCGGCGGGAAGGACGGGACCTCCTCGTCGCGCCCAGAGGCGATCGGCGGATCGAGCGCGGTGACCGGCTCATGCTCATCGGAGATACGGAGGACCTGAAGAAGCTGGGAGCCGCACTCGAGGAATTCCACGTGGATGCGCACTGAGGGGCCGCCCGTGGAGACCCGCCACGGTGGCCTTCCCGCAGAACCGCGGACGCCGTCTCCCGAACGACCCCCGTATCGCGCCAGTCTCCGGTACGGAGCGGCCTACTCCGCCGTATTCCTGGTTGTCGCCACGGTGCGACTCCTGTGGATGGAGGATGCGCAACCCGTCTCTCTTCCTCATCCGGTCGGCCTGGCGTCCGGGCTGGTCCTTGCCTACGGAGCCGGCTGCCTGTTCGCCCTGCCACTCATATGGACCCTGCGGCGCTTCCGGATGAGTCCGCGGATTCCTGTCCTGCTGTGGATGGCCGCGGTCCCGATCTCAGCTTTGGGGACAGTTCTGGGTGGCCTGCTCGGACCGCCCGGCATTCTGTTGCTGGGCGGAGCGCCCATTCTGGCCGCCATGGGCCTGGCATTCCTGGTTCAGGCGATCTGGCTGCGCTCGGTTTCCTGACCAGGCGGACGGCTGAGCCGGCGAGTGGATTTGAACCACCGACCTGCTGATTACGAATCAGCTGCTCTACCCCTGAGCTACACCGGCTAGCCTTCGCAATTGTAGGCCGGCGCCGGAACCCGGAGCGGCGTCGTCCCAGTCTGGAACCATGGCGAAGCGGTTTGCCTCCAACCTCGCGCTGCTCGTGCTCGGGGTGCAGCCCCTGGCGGCACAGGAGTTTCCGCCGGGCCATGTCGATCCGGCGCCCCTGCTCGCCGCCGTCGCCGAGCAGATCGGCGAGGCCGACCTGCGCTGCATCACGTTCTCCGGCAACGGCTACGCCGGCGCGGTGGGACAGACCTTCGAGAACGCGGTGAACGTCGACTGGCCGCGCATCGACGCGCTGAGAAACTACACGCGCGTCATCGACTGGGACGCCGGGACCAGCGTCGAGACGTTCGACCGGCGGCCGGGCCTGGCGCCGGCCTCCTGGAAGTACGGACTGGGGTGGCGCGGAGGCACCCCGACCCAGCAGGAGACCCGGCAGACGCACGTCACGAACGGCGCGTTCTCCTGGCACCGGGACGGCGACGGTCCGCCGGTCGCGGTGCCTCCGGAGATCGCCGAGGTGTACCGGCTCGACATGTGGCTCAACCCGCACGGATTCCTCAAGGCGGCCCGCCTTCCGGGGGCGGATCCGGTCGCCTTCTGGCGCTGGGAGCAGATCGAGAAGGGGCGGGACGGCAATGTCGTGAATCCCGAGAAGATGCACGTCGTCGCGATCACCATGTTCGGCAAGTACCGGGTGGACGCCACGATCAACTCCCGCAACCGGATTCAGCGGCTCAAGACAACGGTGAACATCCCCGCCCTGGGGGACTTCAACATCGAGCACGAGTCCACGAACCACGTCTCGTTCGGCGGCATCGAGTGGCCGACCGACTGGCATTCCCATCAGGGGTGGGACGACAACTGGCAGTTCTACCGGCAGAGCACCGGGCACAACGCTTACGGCGGGACGTTCGCCGACATCCGTCCCAACGAGTGCGGCGATCCGGTGCCGGTGCCGGACTCGGTCGCCGGGGCCGACTGGTCCACCGAGGTCACGGTGGACGAGCTCACCGTCGGCGTCCATCGGCTCGGCGGCGGCCCCGCGAGCAGCTACCTGGTGGAGTTCCGCGACTTCGTCGCCGTGTTCGAAGCCCCCGGCGACGAGGAGCGCAGCCTGCAGGTCATCGACCGGATCACGGAGCTGGCGCCGGACAAGCCGATCCGCTGGGTGATCGCCTCCCACCCGCACTTCGACCACATCGGGGGGCTGCGGACCTACCTGCACGTCGGGTCCACGGTCGTCACCCACATCCTCAACCTGGAGTTCCTGAACCACGACGTGCTCACCTACGAGCCGAGGACGATCAAGCCGGACATCGTTTCCCGGTGGCCGCCGACCGAACTTGCCGAGGGCTACAACTACGAGGCGGTCCAGGAGAACTACGTCATCACCGACAACTCCCGGATCCTGCGCGTCTACTACGTGCAGCCGCTCGGACACGTTGCCGGGATGCTGATGGCGTACCTCCCGGCCGAGCGCATCGTGTTCCAGGCGGACCTCTTCGACACCCACGAGCCCCCGAGAGCGGCGCAGTTGCCGGCGATGCGCGCCCTCCGCACGCAGGTGGAGCGCCTGCGCCTCGACGTGGAGACGCTGGCCCCCGTGCACGGAGAGCCGGTGCCCTGGAGCGACTTCCTCGCGGCGCTCGCGCGGCTCGAGCGGTGAGAACCTTGCCGCCCAACCCCCCGCGCCGGGCGACAGACGAAGGTCTCGCCTATCAGCGGCGTATTCTGGAAGGGGTGGCGCGGACGTTCGCGCTTACCATCCGCCCGCTGCCCGGAAATCTGTACGACGCTACCGGGAACCTCTACCTCCTGTGCCGGATCGCGGACACGATCGAGGACGAGCCGGCCCTCTCGCCGGACGAGAAAGCAACCTTCTCGAGCCGCCTCGTCGAGCTGGTCTCGGGCCAGGGGGACCCCGATCTCTTTTCCCACGAATTGGGGGAACGGCTGACCGCCGCGACCGCCAGCGAACGCGACCTGATCGCCAACGCCTGGCGGGTGCTGAGCGTCACGGTCCGGTGCAGCGACGCGCAGCGCGCGGCGGCCGAGCGCTGCGTGCGCATCATGACGCGCGGCATGGTGACGTTTCAGCGCGGCGCCACCATCCGCGGCCTCCGGGACCTCGAAGCGTTGAACCGTTACTGCTATCACGTCGCCGGGGTGGTGGGAGAGACGCTCACGGCGTTCTTCTGCGAGTACTCCGCCGAGATGCGCAAGCGGCGCGAGGACCTGCTCGCGCTGTCGGTCTCCTTCGGCCAGGGGCTCCAGATGATCAACGTCCTCAAGGACATCTGGGAGGACCACCACCGCGGCGCCTGCTGGCTGCCGCGGGACGTCTTCCGCGCCGCGGGTCTCGAAATCGATTCGCTGCCCGCCGGAAGGACCGATCCGGCGTTCGCCGCGGGACTGCTCGAACTCGTCGCCGTCACCCGCCAGCATCTCGAGGCCGCGCTCCGTTACACGCTCATCATTCCGTCCCGCGAGACGGGCATCCGGCGGTTCTGCCTGTGGCCCCTGGGTCTGGCGATGCTCACCCTGCGGCGCATCCGGCGGACGCCGGCGTTCGCAAGCGCCGGGGAGGTCAAGGTGTCCCGCCGCAGCGTCTGGGCGGTCGTGGTGGTCACCAGCGTCTTCGCCCGCTCGAACCTGGCCCTCCGGCTTCTCTTCAGACTGTGCGCCCGTGGCCTCCCGCAGCCGTCGGGAGCCTGATGACCGCGTCGCCCGGCAGCGGGAGGGACGGCGACCTCGCCTATCAGGCGAGGGTCCTCCAGGCCGTCTCGCGCACCTACGCCCTGACGATCCCCGCCCTCCCCGATCGTCTCCGGCCGGTGGTGGGCAACGCCTATCTGCTGTGCCGCATCACGGACACGATCGAAGACGAGCCGGGGTTGTCGCCGGCCCGGAAACAGGTGTTCTGGGAACGCCTGATCGAGGTCGTCGCCGGACGCCGGGACGCCGCTTCCTTCGGCCTCGATCTGGCCGCCGCGCTGACGCCGGCGACGCCGGAGGCGGAGCGGGAACTCGCGGCGGGCGCGGACCGCATCCTGCGCGTGACCGCGGGGCTTCGCGCAGCGCAGCGAGCCGCCATCGAACGCTGTATCCGGGTGATGTCACGGGGAATGGCGGAGTTTCAGCGGGACCCGGGCTCCGTCGGCCTGAAGGACCTTGGTCAGCTCGACCGCTATTGCTATTTCGTCGCCGGAGTGGTTGGCGAGATGCTCGTCGAGCTGTTCTGCGATTACTCCGACGAGATCGAGAGCCACCGGAAGGAACTGACGGCCCTCGCGGTCTCCCACGCCCAGGGGCTGCAGATGGCCAACATTCTCAAGGACGTCTGGGACGACTGGGAAAACGGCGCCTGCTGGCTCCCCGAGGACGTGTTCCGCGCCGCCGGTTTCGACCTCGTCTCTCTCGCCGCGGGCGGGGCCGCTCCAGGATTCGACGAAGGGCTCTCCCGACTGGTGGCGATCACGCGCGGCCATCTTTCGAACGCCCTCCGGTTCATCCTGCTGATTCCCAGGCGCGAGGCCGGGATCCGGCGGCATCTCCTGTGGGCGGTCGGGCTGGCGGTGCTCGTGCTGCGGCGCATCCACCGGAACCCGTCGTTCCGGCAGGGGCACAACGTCCGGTTGTCGCGGGTCAGCGTGGGCGTCGTCGTTGCCGTCACCAGCGTCGCGGCCCGCCGGGACTCAGCCCTGAGGTTCCTGTTTCGGGTCGCGACCCGTGGACTGCCGCCGGTCGCGCAGCGGGATTCCTGAAGCTCTCAGGGGCGTTCGCGGACGGTCAGTCGAGTGTGTACGTTCGCGGCGCGCAGCGCCGCGGGGGTGGGGTGTGGGGGGGGGGTGGCCCCCCCCCCCCAAAAACGCGGGGGGCAAAGCGCCGCGCTCTAGCCCCCCCAACCCGGGGGGAAGTTTGCCCCCGCCAACCAAACC
>JAPPGX010000159.1:0-17355 GCA_028877265.1 Acidobacteriota bacterium | reverse complement strand
CCCCCCCCCCCCCCCCCCCCCCCCCCCCCCCCCCCCCCCCCCCCCCCAACGAAAGAAGGCGGAGCGAATCGCGCAGCGATCTCGCCCGCCAACCCGTGGGGAAAGTGTCCCCGCGCAAACGAACCCGATTCACCGTCACGGGACTTTGGCTCAGAAGGCTCGCGGGGGCACTTTCACCGCGGGTTCAACGGTTGACGTTCAGGCGGACGACGACCCCCAGGGTCAGCGCGGACACCGTGGGGCTCCCCACTCCTCCTTCCGCGAGCCGCAGCGCGTCGGCTTCCTCATCCCGGAACTCGATGCGGCGGTAGTCGAACGCCAGCAAAACCGGGGCGCCCGGGAAAGGCACCTTGATCCCGATACCGACGACGACCGCGCCGGATTCGAAGGGCTCGGCCCCTTCGACCTCCGACGTTCGCCACGCGTAACCGACGACTCCGTAGGGGGTGACGGCGGCGCGCGGCCACTGCAACACCGCCGACACCGAGGCCTCCTGGCTCACCTGTTCCAGGGGCTCCGGGAAGACGGTGAACCCGGCCTCCTCATCGGTCACCGAGAACTCGAAATCGGTCGTGGTCCGGGTGAACCCGGCTTCCGCTCCCAGGTAGCGATTCACGAAGAAGGCCCCGCGGGCGCCGAGGTGCTGGCCGAACCCGACGTCCTCGGCCTCGGCGCTCACGGTCTGAAAGATGTTCCGGGAGAACCCCAGGTCCTGGTTCACCAATTGGCTGCCGATGACGACGGCCGCTTCCGCGTGCGTCCAGTCCCCCGGCTGCGAGAAGACGGGCCCCTGCCGGCTCGGGGCGGCCTGCACGACGCTCGATGCCCGCTCCGCCGCCTCACGGAGGCTCTGCTGGATCTCGCTGAGTTTGCGGTCATCCGAGCCCGGGGCGGCCGACCCGCCGGGGTTCGGGCCCGAACGCGTCCCGAGGGGCGCCGCGGCGGCCGGGCCCGCCGTCAGCGCGACCAGCAGTGCGGCAGGCACCAGCTGCCGCGGGGTCACTGGCCGACCTCGAGGCTGACCTCGGTCGTCCCGCCCTCCGAGACCGCCACGAGGCGGGGATGCACGCTGACGCTGAAATCCGTGTCGGCCTGGCCGAAGGGGAAGAAATAGGTGCTGGCCGTGTGGCTCTCGGGGATCGGATTCACGCGCAGCACGTAACGGCCGTCGGGCAGTCCCGCGATCTCGTAGTTACCCTCCCCGTCCGCCCAGCCGCCCACGGTGTGGTCGAGCACCGGCTCGTAGGCGACCACGTGGGCATAGCGCACGGCTTCCCCGGAAACGCGGCGGACCATGCCATGGATGGTCCCGGTGGGAGCTGCCGCGCCGGGGTAAAGGACCGCCGCCCCGGTGATGTCATCGGCGGTGAGCTCCCGTCCGAGGGCGGTACCGCTTCCAAACCCGTACGGCCACATGACGCTCGAGCCGGCAAGGAGCGAACCCTCGGACTGGCGGCCGACACCCGAATGACCCAGGCCGAGGAAATGGCCGACTTCGTGAATCATCGTCGAGCGGTAGTCCCAGCCTCCCGCCTCGGGGGTGTCCGTCCAGTTGTAGGCAGGATTGAGGATGATGTCCGCCTCGGCAATGACTCCGGTTTCGATGATGGTGAGCCAGCTCGTCACCGCCAGCGTGACGTCGGAGAGCCCGAACTGCGCCAACTGTTCGCGCGAGGTGAAGCCCACCGCATTGGTCCGGTCGAAGAACTCGAAGGGCCGCTGGTTGGTCTTGCCGCGGTAGGAAAACGAGAGGCCGACCTCTTCCGGAGCGCTCCAGGTGTCGAAGGCCGCCCTGGTCTCGGCGACCACCTCGTCCACCGTCATCGAGTCGTCCGCCACGTTGGCCACCCAGTACCCGACAGGACGGAGGCCGTCGGCCCAGACGAAGCCGCGACCGCGGATCAACTGGTATCCCGAGGCTGCCGGGATCCCGAGGGACAGCGCGAGCAGGACCGCCAGGACGCGGACCGCCCGCCGGGACCCGGCGGCGAAGGAACCCGGCTCTCTCACTGGGCGAGCGCCTCCCGCACGATGCGGCGCACTTCTTCGAGCGGCACCGGTCCCGCCGACAGGGCCGCTCCCGGGGCTGGCGGCACTCCGCCGGGATCCTCCAGAGTCAGACCGGCCAGGGACCGCTCGAGCACCCGGTTGCCGGTCTCGGGATCGCGGCCCACCGTGAACTTGCCCGCCGCCATACCCAGCACGGTCGGGATCCGTCCGGCCCCACCGTCGCTGAACACGAGAACCTCCTCACCGAGGTGGAACGCGGGCGATCCCGGAACCACCAATCGATAGCCCTCGGCATCTCCTCCCAGGAACCGCAGGGTGAGCAGGTTCCGGCGGCCCCCCTTCAGGTACTCGTCCACCTCGATGGTCACGAAGGTGTAGATGCCGGTGCGCCGCGCGTTCAACTGGCTCGCGATGCCGACCACCTGCCCGGTGAAGATCTGATCGGCCCGGACGGCCATCTCGTCGAGCGTCAGGCGCCGCACCGTGGACGCTTCGAGCCCGCCGGCCAGGACCGCCAGCGCCAGCGCCAGAAGGCCCCTGGCCACGGTGGTTTGCGTCGCTATCGCGGACACGGATACAAGGCCCCCCAACGCTCTCGGCACGGCTCCAGAAAGGTAGCACGGCAAAACCCGCCGGCCGATTGGCCCGGTGGCGCCCGATTTCGGCACCCGCGTCTCCCCTGTCTCGCCCGATAGCATCCTGCCGATGAGCCGGTCCGGAACCGTGGTGCGGATCGGCCGCAAGGTAGCGACCGTCCTGATCCCTCCCGGCCAGCGCGGGGAGCCGGAGTCGCTGTTCCGCTGCGCCCTCGGGGGACGGCTCTTCGGATCGCGGGATCGGCGACCCGCGGGAACCGCCGCCGTCGTAGGAGACGAGGTTCTCGTCGAAGAGGTCGAGCCGGGGGGACGGCAGCCTGCCCGGCCCGGGACACCCGGCGGGCGCATCACCGCGGTGCTTCCCCGCAAGAACGCGCTGCGCCGGGCGGTCGGACCGCCGGAGCGGCGCGAGATGCGCGTCTTCGCCGCGAATCTGGACCGCTGCTACATCGTCTCGGCCTTTGCGGAACCGCCGTACCGGACCGGTTTTCTCGACCGCTCGCTGGTGGTCGCCTACGACGCCGGCGTGACGCCGGTCCTGGTCTTCAACAAGCTCGACCTCGCGACGGGAAGCGACCTCGCGGGCCTCGATCGCAACCTCGCACCCTATCGCGCGCTGGAGCTGGAAGTGCACCGCACGAGCACGCGCAGCGGAGCGGGACTCGACGCGTTCCGGGCCAGCGTGGCCGGGGGCCGCGCCGTGCTCTTCGGCCATTCGGGAGTCGGGAAGACCGAACTGCTCGCCGCCCTCGGCGTACCCGGACGGCGGAGCGGCGGGCTCGATCGCCGGGGCCGGGGCCGCCACACGACGACCGCCGCGGAACTCATCCGTCTCCCCGCCGGCGGCGAAATCGTGGACACGCCGGGAATCCGGGCGCTGGGCCTCGACGGGCTGACCGAAGCCCGGATCCGCGCCGCCCATCCCGACCTGGCCGTGTACGCCGAAGACTGCCGCTTCCCCGACTGTTCCCACCGCACCGAACCCGACTGTGCGGTCCAGGCGGCGGTGGCCGGCGGGAAGGCCGACCCGGACCGCTACGCGACCTTGAACCGCCTCGCCGGCGAAGCCGCCGGTCTCAGCGAAGAGGCAGCGGGTCCCGCTCCGGAACCGGAAGGCGGGCAAGGCCTGCCGCGTTCACCGGAATGAGCCGGGCGATCCCGCCCACCAGATCCTCGAGCCCTTCCCCGGTGATCCCGGAAACGTGCCAGGTCTCCGCGCCGGCCAGGCGCTGCGGCAGCGCCGCGCGGGCCGCCTCGTCGAGCCGGTCCACCTTGTTGAGCAGAACGATCCGCGGGATCTCCTCGAACCCGAGCTCGGTGAGCAGGCCTTCCACGGCGGCGGCCCGGGAGTCGAGACGGGAGCTCGAGGCATCCACCACCTGCAGCAGCAGCGACGCCGCCGAGATTTCCTCGAGCGTGCCACGAAACGCCTCGATGAGGTCCTCGGGGAGATCGTGGATGAAACCGACGGTGTCCGCGAGCAGAACCTCGCGCTCGACCGGCACCCGAAGCCGCCGGTTCGTCGGATCGAGGGTTTCGAACATGCGGTCGCCGGCAGCCACCTCGCTGCGCGTCAGCCGGTTGAGCAGCGTTGACTTGCCGGCGTTCGTGTAACCGACGAGGGACACCACCGGAAGACCGCGCACCTCGCGGCGTTTCCGGCGGACGTCGCGCTTGACCGCGACCCGGGCCAGGTCGCGCTGCAACCGGGCGATGCGCTCGCGCACCCGCCGGCGGTCCACTTCGAGGCGCGTCTCTCCCGGTCCCCGGCCCCCGATTCCGCCGCCGAGCCGCGAGAGCGAGGTGTCCCGCTGGACGAGCCGCGGCAACCGGTAGCGCAACTGGGCGAGCTCGACCTGCAGTTTCCCTTCGCGGCTCGTCGCCCGGCGGGCGAAGATGTCGAGGATCAACTGGGTGCGGTCGAGAACCTTGAGATCGGTGGCCTGCGAGATGTTCCGCGTTTGGGAAGGATTCAGGTCGCAGGCGAACAGGATCAGGTCGGCGCCGCGGTCGAGCGCCCGGATCACCAGCGCCTCGAGCTTCCCGCGGCCGACCAGGGTGCGCGGATCGAGGCGGGCCCGGCGCTGCACGAGCGAATCCACCACTTCGAGACCCGCATCGCGCGCCAGTTCCGCCAGTTCCTCCATCACGTCCCCGAGCGGGAGCGCCTTGTCCCCCACCCCGACCAGAATCGCGCGTCCCGAATACCTCCGGCCCCGGCGCTCCGGAGCGAAGCGGGCGAACGCCCGCTCCAGGTCGGCGAGGAGTGCCGTGCAGTCGAGGCCCAACCGGCTCGGCGGAACCGGCGGCAGCAGCTCCCAGGGTGTCTCGGCTTCGGACCCTTCCCGGTCGGGACGTCCGGGCGGCCTCAGGTGGGCGGCGTGGACGACGCCGGGCAGACCATCCTCGCCGACGGTGACGGCCGCGATGAGATCCAGCCGCAGCAGCACCAGGTCCGCCAGGTCGTCGCGGGTCAGCGGTTCGTCGGCGAGGTGGGTGTGGACGAACCGCAACCCGCGCAGCCGCCGCCCCGCGACCCGCTGGCGCTTCAGGTCGGGCAGTTCGATGCGGTGCGCGTCTCCCACCCCGACCCAGGCGATGTGTCCGCGCCGGTCCACGAGCGCCCCCACCTGCCGCCGGATCGCGCGGGAAATCCCCGCGAGCTGCCGGGCGAACTCCTGGGTCACGAGCGCGGCCGGAGGCAGCCGCCGCTGGCCGAGGCGCTCGAGTACCTTGCGGTCGCGGGACTTGAGGCCCGCCGTTTCCCCTTCTACCCGCAAGGGAGGGAGCTAGCAGCCGGTGGCAAAACTCACGCGGCGTTCGAGCGGCGATGCATCCCGCCTGAACCGGGCCGCCATGCGGCCCTCATCGTCGCGTTTCGGTCGGAATACACCCGGTATTCCTCCCTCACGCGCCTTGTCAGGCGAGCGCCTCACCGCTCTCGGCGCTCGCGTGAGTTTCACCACAGGCTGCCAGGGCTCCGGAGTCGTCAGCGAATCGGCCCGCCGCCGGGCGATTCCCCGCCGCGGGACCGCGCCCGCTGAGCATCCCGCAGCAGATCGAGCTTGGCGCGCGCGGAGATGTAGTTCGGGTCGATCTCGATCGCCCGCTCGTATTCCCGCATCGCCCTGTCCTCGTCGCCGAGCTTCAACAGCGCCTCGCCGAGGAAGAACCGGGCGTCCGCCATCTGCCGGTCGCGCGAAATGGCCTTGCGGAAGTAGTCGGCCGCCTGCCGGTACTTGCCCTCGTGGTAGTGCAGCACCCCGAGGTGATAGACCACGTAGGCGTCGGAGTCGTCGTGCCGCGCCGCGAGCCGGAACTGCTCGATCGCCTGGTCCGTTTCTCCCTGGGAGTAGTAGGCGCTCGCGAGGTTGGCGCGGGCTTCGGTGAAGTCCGGTTCGAGGTCGAGCGCCAACTGGTACTGCTCGATCGCGTCGTTCACCCGGCCGCGCCGCTTGAAGGCGACCCCCAGGTTGTTCCGGGCGCGATTGAAGTTGGGCCGGATCGAGAGCGCCAGTTCGTACATCTCGATCTCCCGGGCCAGCGGGTCGAAGCCCCCCTGGTCGGCGAGCGCTTCCGCGAAATAGCCGTAGAGGAAACCCTGGTTGTTGTAGAAGTTCGAAATGGCCTCGAAGTCGTCGATGATCTTGGCGCCCGCGTACTCGCGCTCCGGATTCGAGGTGAAGTCCACGAAGATCAGATCGGGGCCGTCCTTGATGCCGCCGGTGATGTGGCCGCTGTTGACGATGACTTCGGCTTCCTTGGTGACCTTCTCGATGGTGGTGACGTCCACGTAGACCGCCTCGACGCCGACTGCCCGCGACATTCCGACGAAGAGGTTCGTGTAGGCGAGACAGTTGCCCCGGCCTTCGCGGAAGACACTCTTGGCGGTCTTGTTGGAGAGCCAGTCGTACGAGATCGACCCCCCGGTGTGCTGCCGGATCGCGCGGATGATGGCCCGCATCTTCTCCTTGTCGGTGCGGAGGTTCTCGGTGACGCGGAACGCGAGTTCGCGGATCTCGTCGTCGATCTCGAAGGGAATCTCGACGCGGGCCAGGACATCGGGCGTGATCCGGTGGTTCAGGTCCGCGCGGATCTCTTCCACCGTCCAGGAGCGCTTGGGGGCGGTTCCGCAGCCGAGGGCCCAGGGCGCCAGTCCGGCGAGGAAAAGGCCGGCGGCGACCGGGTGGAATCGGCGCGGCGACCGGGGGATTGAAGACGACATCGAAATCGAGTATAGCGTGGTCTCCGATGCTTGCGGGAAGCCCCCTGCGGACGTATTCTTCCAGGTCAATTTCACGGGCTTGCGTGTCCCGTCCGGGGTGGAGCCCCGGCCAGGTGGCCGCTCCAGCTTCAGGAGGCCTCATGCCTGATCCAACGCGGGTACCCCCCCGCTTTTCCGTCTTTGTGGCGGGCGCCGCCGCCCTTGCGATGCTCGCGCTCGCGCTCCCCGCACTGGCCCAGGACGACCTGAGCCGGGGCGACCGGCGCTGGCTGGAAGAGGTCGAGCCGATCATGACCGCGCAGGAGCGGCAGGTGTTCGAGAACCTCCCCCGGAACCAGCGGAACCGGTTCAAGGAGCATTTCTGGGCGCGCCGCAGCCAGAATCCGCACGACCCGGACCGCGCCGAGGACCAGTTCAACAACTGGCGGGAGCAGGCCGACGACCAGTTCGGCCAGCGCGGCCAGCGGGGCTCCCGCACCGACATGGCGCTCGTGATGCTGCTCTTCGGACCGCCGGACAACCGCGAGCGGACCGGCGGCCGCATGTCCGGCGGGGGCGGCGGGCGTCCGCCGGCCGGCGCCACCGGTGAGAACCCGGTGGCGGGTGGTGGCGGAGCTCCCGGCGCCGGAGGTGGCGGCGGCGGCCCCGGCGGCGGCATGGGCGGCCCGGGCGGCGGGATGAAGTTCACCTACGTGCCCAATCCCGACCGCGGCCTCCCCGACGGACTGGAACTCGAGTTCCGGACCACGAACCTGGGCATGCGGCTGATCCGCAACGACGAAATCGAAGCCGCCATCGAGCGGTCGCGCGCCCGGCAGATCGTCTGGCCCACCCAGATCAACTTCAACCTGAACGCGGACGGCGAGCTGCCGGACGTCGAAGACCTGTTCGGCGAGGACACGAGGGCGTTGCTGGACCCCAACAGCCCCGGCAAGACGATCCTGAACGCGCTCCGGGCGGGAGGCGACCCGGCCGCGGATATTGAAATCCCGGACGCCAGCTTCTCCTTCTTCCGCTCGAACGTCGGCGACACCTACGTTGCCGCCGTTTTCGAACTCAACCCCGAGAGCATCACCTGGAACGGTGACCGGGCGAACGTCTCGGTGTTCTACAACGTCGTGGATGCGCTCGGTACCGTGATCGGCTACGACGAGCAGACCGTGGAAATCACCAGGGGACCGGCGGGCGGCGCAACGGTCCTCGAGATGCCGATGCAGATGGCGCCGGGCGCCTATTCGATCTATGCCGGAATCCTCGATCCCGCCACCCAGATGCACGGGACGATCACCAAGCAGATCGAGAGTCCCAACTTCGGCAGCGGGGAGTTCATGCTGTCCTCGGTGGCGCGCTTCTCGGACGGTTCCCGCGTCGAAGACTTCACTCCCGAGCCCGGCAGGGCGCTGCTGGTGGGCGGATTCCACTTCGTCCCGAAGGTTTCCACCGTGTACGCGCCGGGAGACGCGCTGCGCCTCGTGTTCAACGCCTACGGGTACGACGCGAGCGGCCAGCCGAACCTGTCCTGGCAGATCACCTTCAAGAAGGACGGCGAGCAGTACCTCCGCTACAACCCGACGGCGTTCAACCTCGCCTCCGCGGAACTTTCGATCGCGATCGTGGACGTCCCCCTCGCGAGGCTCTTCCAGGACGGCCGGCGGGAGCCCTTCGAAGCCGGTGACTACATCGCCGAGATCACCGTCCGGGACGCGGGCAGCGGGAAGTCGGTGACGGAGACGGTCGAATTCCAGGTATCCGGCTCCTGATCCCACGCACAGCGGAACCGCCGGGCCGGCCTCCTGAGCCGCCGGCCCGGTGGCGGAAGAGGGCCGTTGCGGCGGTCGTCGCCCTTGGCGCCGCGGGGACCGTTCCGGTTGCGGGCGGAGACGGTCCGGAAGCCGGAACGGCTGCCCAGGAGTCCACCTACCAGGCGCTCGAAGTGTTCAACGGCGCCCTGATGCTCATCCGGGACCAGTACCTGGAGCCGGTGGACCCGGCGTTCCTGATGGACGGAGCGGTGCGAGGCATCTTCGAGGCGCTCGACGCGGACAGCACCTATCTGAGCGCCGATGAACTCGCCCGCTACCGCAACCGCGGATCGCTGACCGCCGGTATCGGGGTGGGCCTGCAGAAGCGGTACTACCTGCACGTGGACGACGTCCTGCCGGGCTCGCCCGCGGCCGAGGCCGGGATCGAGCGCGGCGTCGCGATCACCGCGATCGACGGCCGGAACACCCGCGAACTGCGGATTCCCGTCGCCCTCCTCCTGCTCGCCGGGGAGCCGGGCACTCCGGTGGAACTGTCGCTCCGCGGCGCCACGGACGCGGAGTCCCGCCCCGTCACGCTGGAGCGCGCCGTGCTCGCCGATCCCCCCGTGGAGCACCGCATGCTGGACGAGGGGATCGGGCTGGTCCGGATCCGGCGGTTTCACGAAGGGACGGCTTCCCAGTTGGCGGCGGCGATCCGGTCGCTCGAAGAGCGCGGCGCGGACAGTCTGGCGCTCGACCTGCGCGGAAGCCGCGGCAGCGGCGGCTGCGAAGCCGGAGCCGAGGTCGCCGGCGCCTTCGTGGAAGGTGAGCCGGCCGAGCTCGTAGAGCGCAACGCCGACGGTGAGGAGGTCACGACGCCTCTCGAGGCGCCGGCCGGCGAACCGCTCTTCGAGGGCCCGCTGGCGGTGGCGGTCAACCGCGGCACGGTGTGTCCCGGTGAAGTGCTCGCGGCGGTCCTCAAGTCGCGCGACAACGTGGACGTGGTCGGACGGCGCACCGCCGGCCGCACCGGACGCCCGGAACTCATCGAGCTGCCGGAGGGGGACGCGATCCTGCTCTCGACCGCCCATGTCCGGGGGCCGGACGGCGAGGACATCCTGGGAGTCGGGGTGAGCCCCAGCCTGGGTCCCGCGGACCTCGAGATCGAGCCCGCGGCACTCGACGACGACGATCCCGAGCTGGATCTGGCAACCCGGGCGCTGAAGCGGCGCCGGGCGGCGAGCGACCCCGGCTGAGGGAGCCATGTCCCGGCCAGGCCGGCGGCTGGTTCTCGCCCTGCTCGGCGGCTTGGCCGCCGGGGCCCTCGGGTTGCTGGGCTATCAGTTCTTCTACCTGAAACCGCTCGACGAGGCGCTCGAGCGTCCGTACGCGGCGCACCGGGGAACCGTGCTCTTTCGGGTGGGGCGGGGCTCGACCGCGGAGACGATCGCGAACCGCCTCGAGGCATCGGGAATCGTGGTGGACCGCCGGGTCTTCCTGCGGGGGATCGCCCGCGAGAGGTTGGGAAGCCGCCTGCAGGCCGGTCTCTACCGCTTCGAGGGCGCCCTCACTCCCGTCGAGGTCATTGCCCGGATCGTGGACGGGGAGGTGGCGACGTTGCCGGTCACCGTGCCCGAGGGACTCGACCGCCAGGGGACGGCTGCCGTCCTCGCCGGGCAGGGCGCCGGGGACGCGGACGCGCTCCTCGCCGCCTTCTCGGACCCGGCGGCCACGGAGCGCCTGATCGGGGATCTGGACCCCGAGGCGGGGAATCTGGAGGGTTATCTCTTCCCGAGCACCTATCGGCTGCCGCCGGAAGCCGGCCCGGAACGGGTGACCGCGGTGCTCGCGGGCCAGTTCCGGGCGCTCTGGACCGAGCGGCGGCGCCGCCGGGCGGAGGAACTCGACCGCTCCCTGCGCGAGATCGCGACCCTGGCCTCCATCGTGGAGAAGGAGACGGGAAGCCCGGACGAACGCGCGGTCATCGCCTCGGTCTTCTGGAACCGGCTCGAGCGCGGGATGCCGCTGCAGTCCGATCCGACCGTCCTGTTCGCGATGCGGCAGGCGGGAGACACCGGGAACAACATCCGGAGGCGGGACCTCGACATCGATTCGCCCTACAACACCTACCGGGTGGGCGGAATCCCGCCAGGACCCATCGCCTCGTTCGGAATCGCCGCGCTCGATGCCGTTCTCTTCCCGGCGGACACCGACTTCCTCTACTTCGTCTCCCGGAACGACGGGACCCACGAGTTCAACCGTTCGCTCCGGGATCACAACCGCGCCGTGCGCCGATGGCAGGTGGAGTACTTCCGGCGGTAGCGCCAGGACCAACACGAGGTAGAGATGCCGCTGCGCTCCGCGCAGCGGATGCCGGTCTGAAGACCGGCGCTCCCCGCCGTACACGCGCTCCCCGACGAAGGGAGAAGAAAACTGACGGCAGCGAACTTCTGTTCGCTGCCCGCGATTTCGGGGGAAAGTGTGAAAGGGGGTCCGCCACCGTCACATCCGTAACTCGATGATTCCTTTGCTCTTACTGAGGTCTTCCAGCTACGCTGGCCCCCGCCGAGGCCCCCCGCGCGGATGGGACTCTGTGGCGAGTCTTGGGCCTGTGCGGCACCGAGAAGCACTCAACGAGTAGGCGGTCAGGGCCGAGCATTCTGCATCCGGATCCGGCATTCGCGACCGAGTGCCCACCCTGGCGCACGTGAACACAAACAGCATCGAGGTGTCCTGACGGCGCTCCGCCTCACCGATGCGCCCCGTCAGCGGTCCTCGGAATCCAGTTGGAGGAAGTGAGACACGTAGGCGCGGTACCGGTTCCGTATATCTCGCACGTACCCCGTCACTTCGGAACCTCGGACGTGCCCATAGGCGGCCTGGCTCGCGTACTGGGGTTGGCTCAGCTTGAGCATCGCCTCCTCGACGTGCCCGAACCAGCGCGATCCGTCGAGTCCCAACTGGCGCGCGAGGCGTCGGGCGTCGCGGACGTGCCCGAAGCCGCCGTTGTAGGAGGCCAGCGCAAACCAGAGTTGTTCGCCGGGCGGCAGGTCGGGGAATCGGTCCCGGCTCCACGCGAGGTAGCGGACCCCCACGTCAATCCCAATCTCGGGATCGAAGAGTTGCGCCGGATCGACCCCGAATTCGATCGCGGTACGGGGCATGACCTGGAGCAGGCCCCGGGCCCCCGCGAAGCTGACGCGTGCCGGATCGAAACCGCTCTCCTGGTACATCTGGGCGACGATGAGACGCCAGTCGAACCCTTCGGCCGCCGCCCGCAGCTTGATCAGTGTGTCGTATTCCGAGAGCTGATTGCCCGTGATCCGGTGCTCCCGCTGCTGCGCCTGCCGGCGGCGGTTCACGAAGTACTTGTTGTAGAGGACGTTGAATTCGGTCCCGCGGTACCCGGCGTCCAAAAAAGCGTCCAATTCCCGCTTCAGGTCGTGCTGTCCCGGCCCCACCGCCCATGCGAGACGCATGACGGGATCAAGTGCGAGGCCGAGGCGCAACCGCGGATCGAAGGTCGCGGCGAGTTGCGCGAGGTGGCTGTCCGCAAGCGTGACGTCGAGTTCGTCCGCCGCCACGGCCTCGAGGATCAAATCGCCGGACAGTTCAGAAACTTCAACGTCGAAGTTGTTTCGCAGCCCGGCGAGCGTTGCCAGGTAGCGCGTCGCCCGAGGAACGGTCACCTTGCGGCTCGCCAGTTCGGCGAGGTCGGACACCGGTTCACCCGCGGTCACGAATGTCTTGCGAATCTCGAGGTAGTGACGGGTAAAGAGGAGTCCCGCGGCGACCCGGGCGGGAGTCATCACCCAGCCGGCCGCCACGAGGTCTCCCCTTCCGGCGGTGAGTTCTGCGGCGAGTTCCTCGTGATCGGCGGCGACGGTTACCCAAAGGTCCAGACCGTGATGATCGGCAAACCTGCGCACGAGTTCGTACTCGAAACCAAGCTGTGCCCCGCGCCACAGGTAGTAGGTCGCCGGCGAACTGATCGTGAGCATCCGCAACTGGCCGGAAGCCCGAATGGCCGACCAGTCCCGAGTTCCCGGGGATTCCTCGTGCGCCGTGTGGAGTTCCGTCAGGTAGCGGTCAAGGACATTGCGGAGCTGCGGGTTCGTTGGCCGCAACGCCCAGGCGATGCGCCGCACGTCCGGCAATTCACGCAGTTTCCGTATCGTCGAACCCGTCCGGAGCGCGACGCGGGCAGCCGCTTCGTCCATAATCGTCGCGTCGAAGACACCGGCTTCGATCAGATCCTGAATCGTCCGGTGGTCGGCGTCGTCCGGGACCACCACCCGGGACGCGTCGGGGTAGTGGGTCGTGAGACTTTCCTCGTAGGCCCCCGGCAGCACGCCGAAGGTCCTTTCGGAGCGTCCGATCACCCACTCGCGCGAAACCGTCAGCGGAACCGTGAACGCCACCCGATGCCGGCGGGATTCGGTCTCCGTCAGGGTCGCCACGGCCACGTCCGCGCGGCCTTCCTCAAGAGCGAGAAACAGTGCCTCGATGTTGCGCTCGACGATCCACTCCGGCCTGAGGGCGTAGCGCTCCGCAAATCGTTCGGCCAGAAAACGATACCGGTCCTCGGAAAGCCCTTGTGAGGGCAACGTGTCGAATTCCTCGAAGCCGAGGCGCACGAAACGGATGATCCCTCGCTGCCGGATCAGCGGCCAGTCGTCGGTCGTTTCCGCCGGCGCATCGGAAGGGCCCTGCTCCGAGCCCGGCATCCCGCACCCCGCCAGGACCAGCAGCAGCGCGAGGATCGATGGCGCCGCCCTTGACGTGCTCCCCCCGCAGCGCGCCCGGAGGGATCCGAAACCCCGGCCTACTCGTTCGTAGCCCGTCGCTTTATCCGCCGAGCCGAGCGCGCTCACTACCCACTTCGCCAACGATTGGCGTTCCTGCGAGTCTAACGGGTTTCGGCGCGCAAGCCGTCAGCCACGCCACGGTAGCGCGCAAGCCCTCAAGCGACATAGGCGGTCCAACTCGCTGTCGGCCCGGTAGAGGCTCATCCGGCTCGCCCCGAGATCGGGGAGCTTGCCAAAGAGGCCGTGAGCGGCCTCAGAGCGCCCTGGATCGCCGCCCTGGTCCGCATCGGGGATCACCCGGCGGCCGGAGACCTGGCCGGTCGCCGCCTCCATCCGCCCGCGGGCCGCTTCGTGCCCTTCCCGCACGGATCACTCCCGCCGCAGGCGGGGGCTCGGAGCGGACGGACGCGCCACGCGAGGTTTGCGAACTGGCGCTGGCCCACGTGAACCGGGACCGCGTGGAGGCCGCCTACCGGCGTTCGGATCTGTTCGAGCGGCGGCGCGAACTCATGGAGTCGTGGAGCGCTTTTCTGGGACGGTAGGCGTGGCCTTCGATTCCCCGGCAACTGCCAGTTAGCCTTCGGGCATGGAGTTCGCATGAGCAACCGAGAAAAACTCGGGCCAGATCGTTCATGTCGAGCAGCCATTTGCGCAACGAGCCAGCCCAACGGGCTGATAGCATGCATTGGTGCCGGTCGAGAAAGACGTAGGGGCGCACTCCCTCGCTGAGGGTGTGTGGCTTGAACTCAGGAGTCGAAAATCCGGACTGCGCTATAGCGCCTTGCTCACCGCGGGAGAAGCGGAGCGGGTTGCCCAGGATCTGATGCGAGAGGCCGGGAAACACCGAGACGACGCGACCGCTGCCACGGCAGGTGCAACGCCGGAGCCAGTGACCCCGTCGAGGTCGTGAGAGCGGCGGGTAGTGCCCCATCTGACGCTCGTTCTGGCGGCAGTTCTCTCAGCACCGTCGGCGGACCCTGCGCCTTCGACTAGGCCTGCCGCACCAATCCGGTCGGAGCGTAATGGAGACTTCGCCCGGAAGGCTGAAGGCGTAACGAAGCGGGCCATTCAACGGCTGAGCGCCGAGGATGAAACAAGCCACCTAGCCATCGGTCTGCAAGCCCAGGACGGGCTGGCGTCCCTCGTTGAATCGGATCCCCAAGGGGCGATGCTCGCCCTTCTTGTGGGGGATGCGGGGGTGTCAGCAATGGCGGGTGCCGGCTGGGCCACGCTCGCGAATGAACGGGACCGCGTCGCGGTGGCGGTGGCTGCCTTGAGTCCGGTGGCGACCCTGCATGATCTTGCGATTGCGACGAGCGCTGCCACCGTGGATCCGGTGGCTATCGACACAAGACTCAGCTCCAGGGATGCAGAGAGAATGAAGGTGCTCTTGGTAGCGGAGGTCGACCGCCGCTTCAAAGAGGTCGGCAACAGGGCCGCCGTGGGGATGGGCCTCCGCCAGTTGAGCGACGATCCGGCCGCCGCGCAGCCCTTCCAGCTGTTGATCAACACCTATGGGGAAGACTTCCTCACGGCCTTCGCTATGGAGGTAGTCATTCGCGACCCGATGACGCCGGCCCGCCTTGCTCAGGTCGCCGTTCGGTTGATTCCCGGGGACGCTTGGGGTGCACATTCGGGCGGAGGAGATCAGAGCGGGTTGGCGGCAATCGCGAGACAGCTGCGTTCTGATTCGGGCGCGGAACAGAACGCGATGAGCGCCTTCGTCAGCTTGGTAAACCGCTGGGGCTTCGCTACGGCGGACGAGCGCGTGAGCCTGAGTGCCGCGCTCGCTGCGGAAACGGATGAGGATGCGGTTCAAGTCCTGCAGTCCCTCGCCTTGACGCTGCTCGAGAAGTCATTGCGGGCGGTCCTCAACTAGACCGTCCGCGCCCCCTACGGGCTGACTGGCCTTCGAGAGAAAGCGACTCAGCCCCGCCCTCGGCGAGGATGAGTTGCTCGCGGGAGTCGAGAGTATTCCGTCACTGGCCTGGTGAGCGTGTGACGCGAAGTACTTGACCGCACGGCCTGACTCATGGCCCGTAAGGGCCATAAGCCAGCCTACCCAGTGTGCGTACAACTGGGCTCTGGCGAGGGGAGGCTGCGCCCCCCTTCGAACCCCCGGCCTCTCGCGCCGCTGCCGGGCAGCGGACGGTCGGGGGCAAGCCCCCGAACCCCCGAACCGGTGCGCTCTCACCGCGCAGCGGCGCACCGTGTGGTCACCCGCATCGAGCGAGTGAACCGGGCCGCCTGTGGCCCTCCGGCTCCCTGAGGTCGAGGAGTCGGCCAACGAGGCCGTGAGCGCCCTCGGAGAGCGCCGGATCGCCGCCCAGCACCGCAACCGGCAGGGCGGCCGTTCAGGCCGTTGGCGCCAGGCCGAAATTGGTCCAGACGCCAACGTGATCCGACAGGGCGTGGGCCTCGGCGTCTCGCTTGGGCCAAGTGCCGATCGGACTTACACGCGTCAGGTCCGGTGTGTGCGCGATGTGATCGATTCGTGCTTCCGGCGCTCCGGCGGTCGCTATGGCAAGCCCATCGAAGGCCCGTAGCAGCGCCTCGAAAGCCTTTTTCGGCACCCGGGTCCGCGGAATCCGCTGATTGAAATCCCCCAGCACGACCATGCGGTGCGTGGTGCGCCGCCAGGGAAGCCGTTCGAACGTCTCCAGCCAGGCGAGGTGGTCCTGCCAGCGCCTCCGGTCCTTGCGACCGCTTCCGACGTGGGCGCCATCCCATGGAATGCAGACGCCGACGACGGTCAACTTCCCAATGGCGGTTTCGGCGACGGCTTTGACGAACCGGCCCCCAGGGAAATCCGGCGAGCCAACGCGGTCCTCTTCGCTCCACGGAGACCGGCTCCAGAGGAGTACTTTCCTGCGATCCTCGTCGTGAGGCGAGTAGCCCCATTCCGTGCCCGCGTCGATGATGTGGCCTCCCGTGGGGAGGAGGCCCGCTGATCCTTCTGTGACGCACAGGATGTCGCAACCCGGGCCGGCGAGGACCGGCCGGACGCGATGACCCCTCGCACCGCCGGGGCTGGCCCACCAAGTGTTCCAGGTGCCGATGCGGACGGTATGTGCTTTGGCGCGCCGAACCATGGCGGCCGGGGACCCTACCGCAGGCTGTCCACGCCAGCGCACTCAGCGACAGGTAGGAGTTGTCGAGATGGACCACGAGGCCGTGAACGCCCTCAGAGAACCCCGGATCGCGGCCCTGGTCCGCATCCCGGACCACCCGGCGGCTTAAGAGTGCGTGGGTGCCGCGAGGCCTCAGTTTGAGGAGCGCAGTAGCACTAGTCCCGCCGCCGCCGGAACAGCAGCAGGGCGAACCCAACGAGGGCCGCGGCCAACAGGCAGATCGTCAGGAGGATCATGGAACGCGGGTCGGGAGGAACCGGAAGGAGTACGCACGACTGCAGTGGCGGCAGGTCCGGCCCGCGGAGAAGGCGGCTTGCGTCCCCCCAACGGCGAGCATCGTACCCGACCTCTGCTAGCACATCCGTGTTGGCATCGTCGGGCGTCCACCAGAACCGCTACGCCCTCTCCGAGCGGTGGTTCGATGCCTCAGCCCGCATCGAGGACCGCACAGCGGCCGGAGCCGTCATCGGCCGCCGCCTCCACCCGCTCGGAGACGGGTTCTTTGCCTTCCCGCAGGGATCACTCGCGCCGCAGGCGCGGGCTGGGAGCGACCGCCGGCACGGGAGGGAAGAGTGGGACAAGCACTCTCCTCCGGGGCAGTTTTTCGACAAGAAAGGGCGGGTCGCTCCCAGCCCCGCTCTCCGCCCGGAAAGCGGAGAGCGGATCCGCCAGCAGGCTACCGAGACTCGACGGGGCCAACGGGTTTCGACTTCGGGCACGAGTGAGAGGTACGCACATAAGTACGCAATTAAGGGGGGTCTGACTTAGTTGCGTACGAACACGACCCCGGCCGGGCCGTCTTCCCGGAGTCCTACGCGGCCGCCTCGACGGACTCCACCCAGA
>JAPPGX010000098.1 GCA_028877265.1 Acidobacteriota bacterium | reverse complement strand
GTGCGGAGCACCGCGCGTGCCGGTCTGGAGACCGGCGTTCCAAGCCGGCGCGCCATCGGGAGTTACGGGTTTTCGCCGTCGGTGGCGGTGCGCTTCTTCTCGCCTTCGTCGCCCGGAGCCAGCTCCCACTCGTATTCCATCCCGCGGACGTGGCGCTCGAACCACTCGAGCTCGACGTTGACCTTGAAGAGCTGGTGGCGGAGTTCCCGGAGGCCGTGCGGCTCCCGCGGGGCGATGTAGAGGTGGGTGTCCACGCCGTTCGTCCGGAGCGCGCGGTAGAGCTCCACCGACTGCGGCGCGGGTACGCGCACGTCGTTCTCGCCGACGATCACGATGGTGGGGGTCGTCACGCGGTAGATGTCCTTGAGCGGGGAATTCCCCCAATAGACGTCGATCGGCGCATCCTCCTGCCACGGCGTCCCGCCGAACCAGGGGGTTCGCGGAAAACGCACGTCGCTCTGCCCGTACATCGATATCCAGTTCACCGCCCCGGCCCCCGAGGACGCCGCCTTGAAGCGGCCGGTGTGGGTGATGATCTTGTTGGTCATGTGGCCGCCGGCGCTCCAGCCCATCTTGGCCATCCGCTCGCCATCGGCGATTCCCCGTTCGATCAGGTCGTCCACGCCCGCCATCACGTCGAGGTGGGCCTGGTTGAAGTAGTGGCCGACCATGTCCCGCAGGAACTCGTCGCCGTAGCCGGTGCTGCCGCGGTAGTTCGGCTTGAACACCGCGTAGCCCCGGGCCGCCAGCACCTGGACGTAGTTGCTCCAGCGTCCGAAGGAGAACTTGTCGGAAGACCGCGGCCCGCCGTGGGTCTGCACCACCAGCGGGTATCGCTGCCCGTCCCGGTAATCGAGCGGGTAGAAGAGCAGGCCCTCCGCCTCGACGCCGTCCTCGCCCTGCCAGCGGACGGCTTCCTGAACCGGGAGTTCGAAGGTCTCGTCCAGATAGTCGAAGACGCTCGTCACCTTCACCGGATCGCCGCCGTCGGCGGCCATCAGGTGGATGTCGCCGTTGTTTTCGCGGCTGCTGATCCCGAAGACGTGCTGCCCGGGCCCGGCAGCGAAGTTCCAGCCGACGATGGTGTGGTCCCCCGAGGTGAGGGCGGTGGGTTCGCCATCGTCAACGCCAGCCCGGAAGATCTGGCTGCGCACGCCGGTGTTGCCGATGAAATGGATCGAGCCGTCCGGAGCCCAGGTGGCGCCGTTCACCTCGTGGGGCCAATCCTCCCAGAGCACCCGGTGCGGCCCGCCGACAGCGGGCACGAGGAACGCGTTCCGGTTGTGGTACGTCTCGAACTCGGCGCTGGCGCCCGAAACGAACAGGACCTCGGAGCCGTCCGGGGAGAGTTGCGCGCCGCTCTCCACCACCGTGTTGTGCGTCAGTTGAACGGCATTCCCCCCGTCCGCGTCCATGATCCAGACCTCGCCCTCGTCGCGGTTGTCGAGCAGCGGACTCGGCGCCCGGGAATGGGCGATGCGCGTCCCGTCGTGCGAGAGCCGGAACTCCAGGATCGAGAAGTCGCCCCGGGTGATCCGTTCGGCGTCCCGCGGCCCCGCGCCGACGGTCGCGACCCGGAAGAGATGCCGCTGCTTGTAGTCTTCGTCGAAGGCGAAGAAGTCGTCCCGGAGATCGTCCTTGCGCTTCTCCTCCGCGGACTTGGGGTCCGGCGCCAGGAAGTAGATGTGCTCCCCGTCCGGGGAGAAAGCGAACGACTGCACCGAGCTTTCGTGCTGCGTCAGTGGAGTCGCTTCCCCGCCCCGGTTCGACAGCCGATGAATCTGCTGGAAGGGACCCTGACCCCGGCGCGCCAGGAACGCGACCCAGTCACCGTCCGGTGACCAGCGCGGGCTGGACTCCCCGTTTTCGCCGCCGGTCAGCCGGATGTCGCCGCTGCCGTCCGTCCCGATCCGGCGGATGTGCGTGGTGCGGCCGTTGTCTTCCCAATCGGTGTCGGACCGGGTGTAGAGCAGTTGCGTCCCGTCGGGAGACAGCCGGGGGCTGCCGATCTGAGGGACGTCGATCAGTTCCACGATGGTCATGGGCCGCTTCGCTTGAGCCGCCGCCGAGGCGGCGGCCAGAACGATCAGAGCGGCGGCGGGAAGCCAGCGGAAAAAGACGGAATCACGCATGGGATGAATCCTCCGGCCGGAGTGCCTCGGCCGTTCAGGGGCTCTCTTCGTCGTCGGTGGCTTCCATGTCCTCTTCGTCGTCGCCGGGGGCCGTTTCCCACTCGTACTCGATGCCCCGGACGTGGCGCTCGAACCAGTCGATCTCCACGTTCACCTTGAAGAGTTCGTGGCGGAGCTCCCGCCAGCCGTGGGGCTCCCGCGGCGCGATGTAGAGGTGGGTATCCACGCCGTTCGACTTGAGCGCCCGGTAGAGCTCCACCGACTGCTCGGGCGGGACCCGGACGTCGTTCTCCCCGACGAGCACGATGGTCGGCGTGGTCACCTTGTAGATGTCCTTGAGCGGCGAGTGACCCCAGTAGGTGTCGATCGGCGCGTCCTCCTGCCAGGGCGTTCCCCCGAACCATGGGGTCCGGTAGATCCGCACGTCGCTCGTTCCATACATCGAGATCCAGTTCACCGCGCCGGCGCCCGACGCCGCCGCCTTGAAGCGGTCGGTGTGGGTGATGATCTTGTTGGTCATGTGGCCGCCGCCGCTCCAGCCCATCTTGGCCATCCGGTCGCCGTCCACGATCCCGAGTTCGATCAGGTGGTCCACGCCCGTCATCACGTCGAGGTGCGACTGGCGGTAGTAGTGGCCGACCATGTCCCGGAGCACTTCGTCGCCGTAGCCGGTGCTGCCCCGGTAGTTGGGCTTGAACACCGCCCAGCCGCGCGCCGTCAGCACCTGCACGTAGCTGCTCCACCGTCCGAAACCGAACTTGTCGGAGGCCGCCGGCCCCCCGTGCGTCTGGACGACGACCGGATACCGCTGCCCCTCCTGGTAGTCGAGCGGGTAGTAGAGGAGCCCCTCCACCTCCGCGCCGTCGTCACCCTTCCAGCGGATCGCCTCCTGGACGGGGAGTTCGAAGGTCTCCGCGAGATAGTCGAAGACGCTCGTGACCTTCATCGGATCCCCGCCGTCCGCGGGCAGCAGGTGCAGGTCGCCGTTGTTCTCGCGGTTGCTGATCCCGAACACGTGCTTCCCGGCGGCCGGTGAGAAGTTCCACCCGGTGAGCGAGTGGTCGCCGGCGGTGAGCGCCCGCGGCGCGTCGTCGTCCAGCGCGCCGTGGAAGAGCTCGGTGCGGACCCCGGTGTTCGCCGTGAAGTAGATCGAGCCGTCGGGGGCCCAGCGCGCGCCGTTCACCTCGTGCGGCATGTCCTCGTAGAGCACCCGATGCGCTCCCCCGGCGGCCGGCAGCACGAAGATGTTGTCGTTGAAGTAGGTCTCGAAGTCGGCGCTGGAATCCGAAAGGAACATCACGTGGGCGCCGTCCGGAGAGAGCTGGGCGCCGAACTCGCTGACGGTGTTGTCCGTCAACTGCATGGCGTTCCCGCCGTCCGCGTCCATGAGCCAGACCTCGCCCTCGTCCCGGTTGTCCACCAGCGGACTGATGGACCGGTGGTGCGCGATGCGCATGCCGTCATCGGAAAGCCGGAACCCGATGACCGAGTAGTCGCCCTCGGTGAGCCGCTCCCCCTTCTGCGGGCCGTCGCCTCCGGTGGCCACCCGGAAGAGGTGGCGCTGCTTGTAGTCCTCGTCGAAGGCGAAGACGTCGTCCTGGAGCCTGTCCTTCTTCTTCTCCTCGGCGCTCTTCGGATCGGGAGCGACGAAGAAGATGTGCTCGCCGTCCGGCGAGAACTGGAACGACCCCACCGAGCTGTCGTGCGCGGTGAGCGGAGAGGCTTCTCCTCCCCGGTTCCGCATCACGTAGATCTGGGTGTGCTCGTCCTCGCCGCGCTTCGCCAGAAAGGCGACGCGGGTGCCGTCGGGGGACCAGCGGGGACTGGATTCGCCGTCCTCCCCGTTCGTGAGCTGGACCGCGCCGCTGCCGTCGGCGTCGATCCGGTGGATGTGCGTCGTACGGCCGTTCTTCTTCCAGTCCGTGTCGGTCCGGGTGAAGAGGATCTGGCTGCCGTCGGGCGAGAGGCGCGGGCTCCCGAGCGAGGGCACGTCGATCAGTTCGACGATCGTCATGGGACGTTTGTCCTGTCCCGAGGCGAGAGCCGCGGCCAGCAGGCCGAAGGAAAGAGCGAAGAGAAGACGAAAACGGAGCATCACGGGCCTCCCGAACCAGACATTGTCCCATTGTCTGCCCGGCGCCCGCTCGCTTCAACCGCCGTCCGGCTCCAAATCCCCCCGGCTAGAATCCGGTGGCGAAGCACTTCTTCGGATGCGCATTGGAATCACCGGAGCGACCGGCCTGATCGGCGGGGCCCTCGCTTCGGAGCTGGCCGGCCGCGGCCACGAAGTCGTGGCGCTGACCCGGCGCGCCAGCGCGCCGGACGGGTTGCCGCCGGGAGCGCGCTCCGCGCAGTGGAACCCGGGTGGCGACGGAGCCGACGCCGGCCTGGTGGGCGTGCTGGAGGAACTCGACGCCCTGGTGCACCTCGCCGGCGAGCCGGTCGGGAAACGCTGGACCCCCGCCCGGAAGCGCGCCATTCGCGAGAGCCGGGTCGGAGGGACGAAGACCCTCGTGGCGGCCCTCGGCGTCGCCGGGAACCGGCCCGCGAGGTTCCTCGCGGCTTCCGCGGTGGGGTACTACGGACCGCGGGGCGACGAGGAACTCGCTGAGGACGCGCCTCCGGGAACCGACTTCCTCGCCGAGGTGTGCACCGAGTGGGAAGACGCCAGCGCCAGCGCCCGTCAGGGGGGGATCGAGACCGTCCTGATGCGGATCGGTGTCGTGCTCTCCCCGCGCGGCGGCGCGCTTGCCACCATGCTGCCCCCGTTCCGCATGGGCGTGGGCGGCCGGATCGGGAGCGGGCGCCAGTGGATGCCCTGGATCCATCTTGCCGACGTGGTGGCCGCGATGGTGCACTTGCTGGAAGCCCCCGCCGGGTCCCTCGAACCGGTCTACAACCTCACGGCCCCGAGCCCCGTAAACAACGCGGATTTCACGAGCGCCCTGGGCAGGGCGCTCCGGCGGCCGACGATCTTTCCGGTCCCCGGGTTCGGCATGCGCCTCGCATTCGGCGAAATGGCGGACGCGCTGCTGCTTTCCGGACAACGGGTCGTTCCCCGGCGGCTGGTCGCCTCGGGCTTCGAGTTCCGGCACCCCGAGATCGGGCCGGCGCTGATGGACCTGGTGGGGAACTGAGTGCCCGGTTCCCGAGTGGCGCCACGCCGGCCGGCGGCGGGCCGCCGGTTCGCCCGGATCCTGATCGTCGTCTTCGCCTTCGGCGCCACGGCGGTCGCCGGCGCCATGCTCGGACTGCTTGCCGCCTATCAGAGCGACATCCCGCTGATCGAGGAACTCGAAGCCTACGAGGGCACGGCGACGACCATCGTGTACGACCGGGACGGCGCCGAGATCGGGCAGTTCGCGGTCGAACGCCGGATCGAGGTGGAGTACGGCGACCTCCCCGGGCACCTGCGCGAAGCGTTCGTCGCGGCCGAGGACCAGCGCTTCTGGCAGCACTTCGGCTTCGATCCCATCGGCATCGCCCGGGCGATGTGGGACAACTTCCGGGCGGGCCGGATCGTGTCCGGGGCCAGCACGATCACCCAGCAGGTGGCGCGCGACCTGTTCCTCAACCGCGAGGAAACCCTCGAGCGCAAGATCAAGGAGGCCATCACCGCGTTCCGGATCGAACGGGCCTACCGCAAGGAAGAGATCCTGACCTTCTACGCGAACCAGGTCCACCTCGGCTACAACAACGAGGGCATCGAAGCCGCCGCCCAGTTCTACCTGAACAAGACGGCGTCCGAACTCTCGGTCGGGGAGGCCGCCATGCTGGTCGGCATCGCGCCCAACCCCAGTCGCTGGAACCCCTTCCGGAACCTCGAGGCAGCCGAGCGGCGGCGGGACATCGTCCTCGAAAGGATGGTGGCCGAGCAGTTCCTGTCCACCGAACAGCAGGAGGCGGCGCGGGCCGAGCCCGTCCGGCTGCGGCCGCGCGGCGCCGATCCCTTTGCGCCGCATTTCATGGAGATGGTGCGCGCCTACCTTCGTGACCACTACGGAGACTCGAGGACCTACCGCGGAGGCCTCCGCGTCTATACGACGCTCGACAGCCGCATGCAGCGAACCGCCACCGAGTCGGTGGAGCTGGCGCTCCGCGCCCACGACAAGCGGATGGGGTTCCGGGGGTTCACCAAGAACGTCCTCGACGAGGGCGTCGAACCGGCGTTGTACGAGGACGCTTCCTGGAGCGCTCCCCTCGCCATCGGCTCGGTGGTGCGCGGGGTGGTCACCGCCGCGGGAGAAGAGCCGGAGATCCGGATCGCGGACTACCGCGGCGGGGTGGACCACGAGGCGCTCGCCTGGACCTTCCGGACCGCGGACGAGCTCTTCCGGGTCGGAGACGTCGGGTGGTTCCGCATTCTGGCCAACGACCCCGAACCGGGGACGGAAACGGGAGACGCCGAAGAGGAGCGGCTCGATCTGGAACGGCCCCTCTTCGTACGGCTCGAACAGGAGCCGCTGGCCGAGGGCGCCTTCCTGGCGCTCGACATCGACACCGGAGCCATCCAGGCCGTGGTCGGGGGGTTCGACTTCGAGCGCAGCGAGTTCAACCGGGCCATTCAGGCGCGCCGGCAGCCGGGCTCCTCGTTCAAGCCCTTCGCCTACGGAGCCGCCCTCGCGACCGGGCGGCTGGCGCCCACCTCGCTCCTGCTGGACGAGCCGTTCACCTGGATCGATCCGGTCAGCGACGAGCCCTACGAACCCCAGAACTACGATGATGAGCACCGCGGCTGGATCACCATGCGGAAGGCCTTCGAGGGCTCCCGCAACGTACCGGCGGTCCGGATGGTCCACGACATCGGCCCGGAGAACGTCGTGGCGCTGGCGAGCCGGCTGGGGATCCGCGGGGAAATGCTCCCCGTCCTCTCGATCACGCTCGGCTCGAGCGACGTCACCCTGCTGGAGATGATCTCCGCCTACAGCGCGTTTCCCAACCAGGGCGTCCGCATGGAGCCCTTCTTCGTTTCCCGGATCACCGACCGCGACGGGCGCGAACTGGAACGTTTCTATCCGGAAACCGCTTCGGTCATTCCCGCGGACCTCGCCTACGTCATCACGCACCTGCTCGAGGGAGTCGTGGCGCGCGGCACGGCGGTGGGAGCGCGGCGGCTCGGCCGGCCGGTCGCCGGCAAGACCGGCACGACCAACGAGTTCACCGACGCCTGGTTCATCGGCTTCGACCCCGAGATCGCCGCCGGCGTCTGGGTGGGCAACGACGACAACGAGACGCTGGGAGAGCGGGAGAGCGGTGCCCGGGTGGCGTTGCCGGCCTGGGTGCACTTCATGCAGAACGGGCGCGCCGATCCGCCGCGGCAGGGTTTTCCGGCGCCGCCCACCGTGGCGCTCGTCCAGGTGGACCTCGAGAGCGGACAGCCTTCGGGCGGCGGACCCAACTCGATTCTCGAAGCCTTCCTTCCCGGCACCGAACCGGTGACCGGCTACGACCGCTAGAAGCGCGTCCCCGGCACCGACGGGACGCTCTCCGCTTTCGATCACTTCATGAACAAGAAACTCGTCCTTCTCGGCTGCGGGCTCGCGCTCGCCGCGATCCTCGTGGTCGCCGTCATCCTTTTCTTCTACGTCTCGTCGGCCTACAACGGCCTGGTGTCGCTGGACGAAGTGGTGGCGGCCGGCTGGTCCCAGGTCGAAAACGTCTACCAGCGCCGCGCCGACCTGGTGCCGAACCTGG
>JAPPGX010000170.1 GCA_028877265.1 Acidobacteriota bacterium | reverse complement strand
CCCCCCCCCCGCCCCCAGGGCCCCCCCCCCCCCCGCCGCGGGGGTTGGGGGGGGCGGGGGCTGTCTTTTTTTTTTTAACTACCCGCCCCGGGGGGGGGGGGCCGGCCGCCCGCCCGCCGCCCCTTTGCGTTTCCGCCGGCGAACCGGCGGCGCGGGCAGGCGTACACTCGATCCGATCGAGTCCCATCGAGGAGAGACCCATGAAGCAGCACGACGACCGCGGCGCATTGGATCGCCGACGCTTCCTCCAGACCACCGCAGCCGCCGGGCTGGCCACGCTTCCCGGCGCCGGCGCCCTCGCGCGTGCCCGCCGCCAGCCGGAGTCACCCGGCGCCAACCCGGCGGATCCGCTCGGAGTCCGGGCCAGTTTCCCCGTCACCGAGGAACTCGCCTACCTCAACAACGCCGCGGTGGGGCCGCTGCCGGTGCCCGTCCGCGACGCCCTCCACGCCTACGCGGACAACAAGATGCTGCGCCGCGACGGCGCCGCGGGGGGCAAGGCGGTGGCGGGCGCGCGCTCCCGCTTCGCCGGCCTGTTCGGCGTCGATGAGGACGAGGTCGCCCTCCTCTACTCCACCAGCGGGGCCGAGAACATCATCGTGAACGCGATGGAGTGGCGGGCGGGCGACAACGTGGTGGTGGACGAACTGCACTTCGTCACCACCTTCGTGCTCTACCGGGAGCTCGAGCGCCAGGCGGGGGTCGAACTGCGGATCATCCCGTCCAAGGACGGGGTCGTGACCGTGGACGACTTCGCCGCCCGGACCGACGACCGGACGCGGCTCCTCAGCGTGGCGTGGGTGTCGAACCGCAACGGCTTCCGCTACGACCTGCCTCCGCTGGCCGACCTCGCCCACGCCCACGGGGCCTACCTCTACGCCGACGCCATCCAGGCGTGGGGCACGTTCCCCACCAACCTCCACGAGGAGAAGGTCGATTTCGCCTGCGGCAACGGCTACAAGTGGCTGCACGCCGACTTCGGCTGCGCGCCGTTCTACGTGCGCCGCGAGCACCTCGACTGGATGACCGCCGACCGGCACGGACATTTTCAGGTCGCCGAGTCGCTGCCCGGGAATCGCTTCCGCCTCAAGACCAGCGCTGGAAAACTCGAATACGGGGGCCCGGCCTACGGTCCGGTCGCCGCGATGGAGGCCGCGCTCGCGTTCCTCGGCGAGGTTGGGGTCGATCGCATCGCCGCGCACACGCAGGCGCTGGCGGGCGAGCTGCGCGAGGGCGCGGCGGCGCTCGGGATGCGGATGTTCACTCCGCCGAAGAACCCGTCCGCCATCGTCAGCTTCTACCACGGGCTCGACCACGAGCGGCTCAGCCGAGCGCTCGCCGACGAGGGCGTCTCGATCACCTTCCAGGAGGACGGGGCTCTGCTGCGCGCCGGTGTGGGGATGTTCAACAGCCGCGACGACGTGGACCGGCTGCTGGGGGTGATCCGCCGGTTGGTCTAGTCCGGCTGCCTACAAGTCGGCCAACCGCGCGAGCCCGAAGAAGGGCTCCTTTTCCCGCTCGCCGAGCACCTGCCCGGCCAGCATCTCCCCGAGCGACGCGCCCAGCTTGTAGCCGTGGCCGGACCCGCCGCCGGCGATCCAGACGTTGTCCGCCTCGGGATGGGTGTCCACGATCAGTTCCCCGTCGGCGCTCTGCTCGTACTGGCAGACGCGGGCCTCGATCAGCGGCGCTCCCCGGAGCCCCGGGAACCGGTGCTCCATGTACTCCCGCGCCTCGCGGATGCCCTTCGCCGAGGGCGTCCGGTCACCGTCGGTGGGATCGAAGTCGGCACCGCGCCGGTCGTCCGCGATCTTGAAGCCCCGGAAGCGGGTCGCGGGGATGCCGTAGAACGGGCCCTCGATCCAGGTCGGAAACCCCTCCTCGGTCAGGTCGGCGCGGCCCGCCGGCGGACCGAAGTAGAAGACCTCCTGCCGGGTGGGGCGGACGAGCGGCGGGTCGAACTCCGGGAAGAGCTTCGCGAGCCAGGGCCCGCAGGCGAACACGAAGAGGTCGGCCTCGACCACGCTGCCGTCCGAGAGGCGGATCGCCCCCATCCGGCCGCCCGCCAGGTCTCCCGGCGCGGCTTCCGCCCGCCGGAAGGTGCCGCCCTCCTCGACGAACTGCCGGAGCACCCGTTCGCAGCCTCGCCGGGCGAGCAGGTAGCCGGCGTCCCTTTCGAACACGCCGTAGGAGAGGCCCTCCGGGTTGATCTGGGGGAAGCGGCGCGCCAGCTCGTCGCCGTCGAGTTCCTCGACCGGGAGGCCGAGTTCCCGGAGGATCGGCACCGCGGCCTTGGTGTACTCGTTCTCCCCGGCCCTCATCCGCAGCATGCCGATGGGAAAGAGCAGCCGGTCGTTCCAGCGCGCCTCGTACTCGTTCCAGATCTCGTGCGCCCGGGCCACCATCGCGCTGTAGATCCGCCGCGACCCGTAGGAGGCCCGGATCAACCGGCTCTCGCCCCCCGAGCTTGCGCGGGCGTTGCCCGCCCCCCACGCATCCACGAGCGTCACCTCGGCGCCCATCCGGCGCAGCCAGAGCGCCGTCCAGCCGCCGAAGGCGCCGGCTCCGATCACGGCGGCGCGGACGCCACTTCCGGTTTGCGGGGGGCTCGTGGCCGGTGTGGCCTCCGGTGTCCCGGTTCCGCCGGTCCCGTCTCCGCACGCGCCGAGCGCGGCGGCGCCGGCGAGTCCGGCGGTGATCGCCTCGCGGCGGGAAATGCGTTTCGTCATGGTTCCGTTACCCCCCGAACCGGTCCAGCCCGAAGAAGGGTTCCTTCTCCCGCTCGCCGAGCGCTTGATCGGCCAGCATCTCCCCGAGCGCCGGTCCGAGTTTGTAGCCGTGCCCCGACCCCCCGCCGGCGATCCAGGCGTTCGCCGCCTCGGGGTGGGTGTCCACGATGAGGTGGCCGTCGGCGCTCTGCTCGTACTGGCAGACCCTTGCCTCGACCAGGGGCGCGCCCCGCATCGCCGGGAAGCGGCGCTCCATGTAGCCGCGGGCCGTCTCGATGGCTTCCGGCGACGGGGTGCGGTCCCCATCCGTGGGGTCGAACGGGGCGCCGCGCGAGTCGTCCGCCACCTTGAAGCCCCGGAAGTTGCTGCCGGGCACGCCGTAGAAGAGGCTGGCGCCCGTCTCCACCCAGACCGGCAGCTCGGCGTCGGTCAGGTCGGGGCGTCCCGGCGGGGTCCCGAAATAGAGGATCTCCTGCCGGGTGGGGCTCACGAGCGGCGGGTCGAATCCCGGGAAGAGCTCCGCGAGCCAGGGACCCCCCGCGAACACGAAGAGGTCGGCTTCGAGCGTCTCGCCACCAGCGAGGCGGACGTCCGCCATGGTCCCGCCCGTCATGGCTCCGGCGGCCGCCTTGGCCTGGCGGTATTCGCCGCCCTCGGCGAGGAAGCCCTCGAGCACCCGCTGGCAGCCGCGGCGGGCGAGCAGGTAGCCGGCGCTCTTCTCGTAGAGGGTGTACGCGATGCCCTCCGGGTTGATCTGCGGGAACCGCGCCGCCAGTTCCTCGCCGGTGAGTTCCTCGAACGGGACGCCGAGGTCGGCGAGGATCGGGACGGCGTCGGTCGCGTAGGGATCGACCCCGTCGCTCATCCAGAGCGCTCCGGTCTCGAAGAAGAGCCGGTCGCCCCAGCGCTCGCCGGCTTCCTTCCAGAGGGCGAGCGCCCGCACCACCATCTCCGAGTAGATGCGGTCGGGCCCGTAGGTGGCCCGGATGACCCGGGTCTCGCCCCCGGAACTGGCGCGCGAGTTTCCCGGGCCCCAGGCGTCCACCAGCGTGACCTGCGCTCCCCGGCGGAGGAGTTCGAGCGCCGTCCAGCCGCCGAAGGCGCCGGCCCCGACGACGACGGCGCGGACCCCCTGTCCGGCCTGCGGGGTGTCCCGGCTTCCAGCGGGGGGCGCTTCGGGAGTGGGTCCGCCGTCTCCGCAGCCGCTCAGCGCTCCGGCCGCGCCGGCCAGTCCGACGGTGATCGCGGTGCGGCGGGAAATGCGGCGGCTCAAGACCCCCCGATCCTAAGTGATGGTCCCGTGGGCCTCCCGCAGGCGATGTGGACCGCGTCGCGCAGCACCGCCGCGGCGGTGGGGATCGCGTCGCCCTCGGTGGCCACGAGCCGCTGGGTCGAGAACAGGTCGGTCTCCCACTCCACGGCCATATCGAGCGTGCCGATGCTCCCGAAGAAGCTGCCGCGGGGGACCGCGACCGGCGAGACCCGCATCCGGACCGCATCGCCGTCCGGCACGGCTTCGCCGATCAGGCGGACGACCTCGTCCGCGCCGGGCTCCGGGGCCGCCTCGATCCCGGTGCGCTCGACGTCCGCGAGGGACGCCTTCCGGCGCATGACCGTCCGCACCAGGATCAGCAGCTTGAGCGCGGTGTCGGTGCCGTTCAGGTCGTTCGTCGGGTCGGTCTCGGCGATCCCGCGGCGCTGGGCCTCGGTGACCGCGTCTTCGAGGCTCAATCCCTCGGCCATCCGGCCCAGAACCAGGTTGCTGGTGCTGTTGAAGACGCCCCGGAGCCGCCGGAACTCGGCCCCCACCAGGTCGCGGGAGCCGGTGTTCACCACCGGGAGGCCTCCGCAGACGGTGGCGCTCCAGCCGAGGCCGGCGCCGTTCGCGGCGGCCAGCGCCTCCAGCTCGTCGAAGGCCAGCGCGAATGCCGACTTGTTGGCGAAGACGACGGAGGTGCCCCGGTTCAGGGCCGCCCGGGCGGCGCGGAGCCCGATCCCGCCGGTTTCCACGTCCATCGAGGCGGCGTCGCAGAGGATCCCGCGAGGCCCGGCGGCGTCGAGCGCCTCCTCGACGGAGATCGGTTCCGTACCGGGAATCTCGCGGAGCTTCCGACCCTCGGCCTTGGCGGCCAGCATGGCATCGGTGTCGATGCGGCCTCCCTCGGCATCCGGCCCGAGCACGAACCCGCTGCGGTCGGCGCAGGCCGCGACGGGGAACGTCACGCCGTAGCGATCGGCGAGACCCCCGGCCTTCCTGGCGAGGATGCCGAGCAGCTCGCGATGGACGTTCCCCATCCCCAGCAGGATGAGGGGGGAGGCGTCAACGGTTCCGGTGTGGTTCTCGGGTGACGTTCGCATTTGCGCGGGACGCTACTTCGCGCAGGGCTACGCCCGGGCCGCGCGCAGACCCTTCCAGATGCTGTAGCAGAGGGCGAGGAGGATCAGCGTGATGGGGAAGCCGGTGGTGAGAGCGGCCGTCTGGAGCGCCACCAACCCGCCGCTGATGAGCAGGGTGATGGCGATGACCCCCTCGAACGAGGCCCAGAAGACGCGCTGCACGACCGGGGCGTCCACCTTGCCGCCGGCGGTGATGGTGTCGATGACCAGGGTCCCGGAATCGGACGAGGTGACGAAGAAGACCATCACGAGCACGATGGAGACGAACGAGGTGACGTCGGCCAGCGGCAGGAGCTCCAGCATCCGGAAGAGCGCCAGCTCCGGCTGTCCGGCCTGGACCGCATCGGCCATTCCGGTCGCTCCGGCGCGCTGCAGCGACAGCGCGGCGCCGCCGAACGTGTTGAACCACAGCGTTTCGAGCAGCAGCGGGAACAGCAGCATGCAGCCGACGAGGCTGCGCACGGTGCGGCCGCGCGAGATCCGGGCGACGAACATCCCCACGCAGGGCGCCCACGAGAGCCACCACGCCCAGTAGAAGGTGGTCCAGTTGTGCAGGAAGTCGAGGTCCTCCCGCCCGACGGGGTTGCTGAGGGGCACGATGGCGGCGAGGTAGTGGCCGAGACTGCCGGCGAACCGGGCGAGCAGATCGAGGGTCGGCCCAGCGGCGAACACGAACGCGAGGAGAGCCAGCGCGAGCGCCATGTTGGCCTGGCTCAGGCGCTTCACGCCCTTTTGCATGCCGAGGACCACCGATGCGAGCGTGACTAACGTGATGGTGGCGATCAGCAGCACCTGGGTCGCGTGGGTCGGCGGGATCCCGAACAGGTGGTCGAGCCCCGCCGCCAGTTGCTCGACGCCCAACCCGAGCGACGTCGCCAGCCCGAAGATCGTGGCGAACACGGCGAGGATGTCCACGACGTGGCCGAACCGGCCCCACACGCGGTCGCCCAGCACCGGGTAGAACGCCGACCGCAGGCTCATCGGCAGGCCGAGGTTGTAGGCGGCAAAGGCGAGCGCGAGCGCCGCCACCGCGTAGATGGCCCAGCCGTGCAGGCCCCAGTGGTAGATGGTGCCCGCGATCGCCAGGCCTTCGACGGCCGCGGTGTCCGCGGGGGTCACCCCGAGCGGAGGGTTCCGGAAGTGGGTGACCGGCTCCGCCACCCCGAAGAACATGAGGCCGATCCCGATGCCGGCCGCGAACAGCATCGCGAACCACGACCAGTTGGAGTACTCCGGTCGCGCGTCCGGACCGCCCAGGCGGATCCGGCCGAGGGGTGACGCCACGACCGCCAGGCAGAAGAGCATGAAGACGTTGGCGGCGGCCATGAACATCCAGTCGAACGTCGAGGTCAGCCAGGCGTAGAGGGCGTCGAAGAGACCCGCCGCGGCGTCCCGGAACAGGAGCGCTCCGGCTACGAAAGCGATGACGGTGAGGCTGGAGACGACGAAGACCGGGTTATGGATGTCCAGACCGAAGGGCCGGATGTTGTCGCGCCCGATCAGCGTCCGGGGATGCGCCGTAATTTGTCGTTTACCGCTTGCCGCCGGCGGCACTCGAATTTGCATCTCGGGATCGTGCCTGTCAGTATTTGTCATGGCACGCGAATACGGGGGCTGTTCCGCCCCGGACCGGCGACCGCCAGGAGAGTCTAATGGCCAGCTCGATTGCCCGCACCGCAACCCTCTTCCAGAAACTGCTGAGTGGCCGCCACGTCACCTACCGGAGTCTGGAGCAGCAGGAGAACGTCAACCGGCGCACCGCGCTCCGCTGGATCAAGGAGGCAAAGCACGTCTTCGGCGAGGCGCTGCAGGAGGAACGGCTGGATTCCGGCGAGAAGAGCTTCTGGCTCGAGTCCGAGGCGGCCCGCTGGATCGGGGGATTCCGGCACCGGCTGCCGACACCCGAGGAAATGGCGGCGCTCGACAAGGCCGTCCGGGTCCTCCGCCGGGAGGGTCTGACGCACGAGGTGAATCAGCTCACCGCGCTGCGCAGCAAGGTGCACGGGGTGGTCGAGAAGGCCGAGCAGGCGATGAAGACCGACACCGACACCGAGGCGATCATCGATTCCTGGGGGATCGTCTCGCGGCCGGGCCCGCACATCCGGCCGAACGAGAACGTGGCGGCGCCGCTCCGGGAGGCCATCCTGAAGCAGCGGAAGGTGGCGTTTTCCTATCGGGACCGGAGCAAGACGGTAGAGCCCGCCGGGCTCCTCCACGGCGGCGCCCCGCGCCTCGTCGGCCGGGAGCCGGGGAGGGACCTCGCGCAGTACCGCCTCGACCGGATGAGCGAGGTGGTGGTCCTCGAGGAGGGGCACTCCCTGCCGGAAGACGCGCTCAGGGACTATCTGCGCGCGCTCTTCGGCTCTTTCGGCGAAGACCCGGTGAACGTCCAGTGGCGGTTCCACCCGGACGCCCCGGAGCCGGAGAAATGGACCTTTCATCCGACCCAGAAGGTCGAGAAGGACAACGACGGCTTCGTGACCGTGAGGTTCCGCGCCGGCGGCCTCGACGACATGGCCCGGCACGTGATCGGCTGGTGGGACTGGATTCAGGTGGACAAGCCGATAGCGCTTCGCCGGGCCGTCCTCAAGATGCGGCTGGCCGGACTCGCGCAACTGCTTTACGAGTTCGCCGACCAGCGCACCGCGACCCGCATCTGGAACCTCACCGAAGAGCTCGGCGCGAACAAGGTGGACTACTGGGAATAGGGGGGAGCGCCGGTCATCAGACCGGTGGCGCAGCGGCTGGGACCGCCGGTCTTCAGACCGGCACGGGGGGGGGGGCCCCCCCCCCCCC
>JAPPGX010000178.1 GCA_028877265.1 Acidobacteriota bacterium | reverse complement strand
CTCCGCGTCGGACAGCCGCTTCAGCACCACCATCCCGCAGCCCTCGCCCCGCACGAACCCGTCCGCCCGAGCGTCGAACGTCCGACAACGCCCGTCCGGAGACAACATCTGCGCGTCTTCGAGCACCTGAGTGAAGCCGGGGACGAGGATGGCGTTCACCCCACCGGAGAGCGCCAGTTCCACCTCGTTGCGCTGGAGGGCCGCGACGGCTTGGTGGATCGCCACCAGCGACGACGAACACGCGGTGTCCACCGCGATCGCCGGACCCGTGAGACCGAGCACGAAGGCCACCCGGCCAATCGCCGCCGAGAGACTGGTCCCAGTAGCGAGGTACAGGCTGCGTACCGAATCGCCGGGCGTCACATCGAGCAGCCCACGGTAGTCCGAATGCGAGATCCCGACGAACACGCCACTCCGGCTCCCCTTGAGCCCCGCCGGATCGAATCCCGCGTCCTCCAGCGCCTCCCAACTCACCTCCAGCAACAGCCGCTGCTGCGGGTCCAGCGACTCCGCCTCCACCGGCGCGATCCGGAAGAACTCCGCATCGAAACGGTCGAGGCCGGTCACGTAGCCGCCGAAAGGGGCGGCCCCGCCGGGCTCATCACCGGGAACCAGCGGCCCGGGGCGGCCCCGCGTCACCGCCTCTCCCCCGGCCGCGAGCTGCGCCCAGAATCCCCCCGCATCCGGCCCCCCCGGGAACCGGCAGGCTAATCCCACCACCGCGATCCGCTCCTCCACCGCCGACGCCGCGATTCGCGGCGCCGGGAGGGCCGCCGGGGCCGGAAGCTCACCGAGTTCCTCCAGCAGGCGCCGGCCGAGGCTGGCGGGCGTCGGGTAATCGAACACCACGGTGTTCGGGACAACGGAGACCCCCGCGAACGCCTGGTTCAGTCGGTTCCGCAGTTCTACCGCCATGAGGGAGTCCATCCCGAGATCGAAGAACCCGACATCGGGCGACGGGTTGGACCGGAGCCGCAGTACCGCGCGCACTTCCTGCTGGACGAAATGCAGCATGATTTTCGGCCGCCGGGCCGGCGGCTCGTCCCGGAGGCGCGCCAGGAGGTCAGGGCGAACGGGCGCCGGCGCGCCCGGCCGGTCCGCCCCCGAGGGCGCGACTTCCTTGAGGAATGGCTGGGGCGCATCCACCGCGCCCCGGAACACCGTCCAGTCCACAGGCGCCACCACCACGTGGGGCGCGTCCTCCGCCATCAGCCGTCCGAACGCCCGCAACCCGAGTTCGGGACGGATCCAGCCCATGCCGATCGCCTCGACGCGCCGCTGGACACGCTCCCGGTCGCGCGCGTCCTCGCCCACATCCGACCACAGACCCCACGCGATGGACTGGCCGGCAAGGCCCGCCGCCCGGCGGCGGAGCGCGAGCTGGTCGAGGGTGGCATTCGCCGCGGCGTACGCCGACTGGCCGGCGTTGCCGACCACGCCCATCACCGACGAGAAAAGCACGAACCGGTCGAGGTCGAGGCGCGCGGTCGCCCGGTGCAGATTCCACGCTCCGGCCAGTTTCGGGCGCAACACCTCCGCGAACCGCGGCCAGTCCTCGCCCACGAGCGCCGCGTCCCGTAGCACTCCGGCACAGTGGAACACCCCGCCGAACGGCGGCAGGCCCGAACCTTCGCTCCCGATGCAAGCGACGATGCGCGCCGCGGCCTCCGGGTCGGCGATGTCTCCGAGCTCCACCCGCACCTCCGCACCACCGGCGCGCAGGGCGTCGATCACCCCGGCGGCTCGGTCCCCCGGCGGCCGGCGCCCGTTCAACACGATGGCGCCCGCCCCTTCCCGCGCCAGCCAGCCCGCAACCTGCAGGCCCAGGCGACCGAGCCCTCCGGTCACGAGGTAGGCGCGGTCCCCTCGCGGACTTCCGCCGGAACGCCCGCCCGGTCGGACGCCCGGAGTCAGCCGGGGGACCAGCCGCCGGCCGGCCCGCAGGGCGAGTTGGGTCTCCCCATCCGGGTACAACAGCTCGTCCGCCAGTCGCCCGACGGACACCGGCTCGTTCGGATCCAGGTCGAGAAGCTGCGTTCCGAACCCGGTGAGTTCCCGGGACACCGCCCTGCCGAACCCCCAGAGCGCGGCCCCGGAAAGGCCTTCGGACGATTCGTCGTCGACGACCTGGCCGCCGCGCGTCACGAACCAGAGCCCGGACCGCGGCGCCACCCCCGCATCGAACATCCCCTGCACCAGCGAGAGAGCGCTGCTCCCGAGGCGGTCCAGGTCCGCCGCCGGATCCTCCTCCCGATCCTCTCCGGCTTCGGAGGCGCACGGGACCGACAGAGCCCCGAGGTGCACTACCCCGGTGAGCTCCCCGGCCGGGAGATCGGCGAATCGCTGCCGCCATCCTTCCCGGCCAACTATCTCGCCCGTCGGCGGCGGCGTAGCCACCCGCTGGCCCCGGGCCTCCAGCGCGCGGACGAGTTCCGCGCCCGGCCCCCGATCCCCCGACGTCACCACCCAGAGGCCGGCCTCCGGAGACGTCTCCGCCGGGCCGCGGCCCAGGATCACGGCCGACCCCGTGTGCGTCGCCGCCTCCTCGCTGCCGAGGGTCGCCACGTCTTGATAGCCGGCGTCGGCAAGCGCCCGCCGCCAGACGGATGCGCCCACGAGCGGGTGCCCCTGCCGGTAGGAATCGGCAAAGCGCCACCAACCGGTCAAGAGTCCGAACGTCAGATCGAGCCAGCCGCGCGGCGCGAGGGCCTCGAGTGCGACCAGCAAACCCGAGGGGGCGAGCAGCCGCCGGCACCAAGCGAGCGACGCCGCGAGATCCTCGGTTGCGTGCAGCACGTTCGCCGCGATCACGATGTCGTAGCCATGCGCCGCGAGCCCCTGCGGGCCGGGATCCCGCTCGATGTCCAGCGTCCGGAACTCCAGGCCGACCCCCGCCGCTGCGGCGGAAGCCGCGAAGCGCTTCTCGGCGTCCCGGAAAAACGCCGTCGACACATCCGTGAACAGGTAATCGGTTTGCCCCTGGGGGACCGCAGCGAGCACTGCCGCGGTCGTCCCGCCCGTTCCCGCGCCCACTTCGAGGATCCGCAGCCGGCGGCCGGCGGGAAGGGTTCGCGCGGCAGCCGCCACCGCCTCCCCAACGAGCCGACTCAACGCCCGGGAAACGGGCGCCTCCCTGTACAAGTCGGCAGCGCTCGGCGTCCCGCCGAATAGCAAATCCAGGGGATCGGCCCGGCCCCGCAGCACCTCGGAAAGCGCCTCTCCGCACCGGCGCAACAGCCCGATCTCCACCGACGCGGCCGGGCATCGGGCCAGCAGCCGATCCGCCAGTTCGTCCGGATCCTCGGGGGCCGCGCCGCCGGGCCGCGCGAGGGCGAGCATGCGGCGCATCACCCCGGCGTGCGGGGCGACCACCTTGAGACGGCGGCGAGCCGTCTCGAACGGTTCGTCGCCCCGCGGTTCCCCACCCAGTTCCGCGAACGCCCGGAGCGCCGTCGCGCGCGCAAGCTGCTCGAGGCCCTCGTCCCGCGCTTCCCGCGCCGCGCCTGCCAAACCCTCCGCCGCGAACACCGAGTCTCCGGACGGCGCCTCGAGCGACACCCCCGCCGGCCCCCGCAGGAAATCCGCGGACACCGGGCCCGCACCGCCGGCCTCCGGTGCCTCCCGCCACACCACCTCGTAGAACAGATCCTCGACATCGTCGAGAACGCGCAGCAGGACGGAGCGCGGCGTCCGCCGGAGCGCCAGCCCCCGCAGCGCGCCCAACACCAGACCGTCCGGGTCGCAGAGGGTGAAGTCCACCCGCTCGGCCCCATCGGCCGCGGCGGCGAGGCGTCGGGCGTGACAGAACACCCGGTCCGGCGACTCCCGGACGAACCACAGAAGGTCCCAGCCGACCGGAAGCCACACGGACTCGGCGCTGGATAGCTCGAGCCCCGGGAACCCAGCGGCGGTCGCCAGGCACGCCGAGAAGAGCGCCGCGTGCAGCCCGCCGTCCTCCTCATGCGCTGACAACGCGGCGACCTCCCCGACGGCCTCGTCGGCGCCCGTCCACAGACGATCGAGCCCGCCTTCCGGCACCGCCGGAGAGAGGTCTGCCGAGAGCCTCGCGACGTCCACCAGATCCCGGCGGCCCTCCTCGCGCGAGGCGCGCCGCACCCGACCGGTCGCATGGCGCACCCAAGGCCCGTCCTCCGAACCGCGGCTGAACACCTCCCAACTCCGCGCCGAAGCGCCCCGCTCCACGCCCAGTAGGAATTGGACCTGACGGCCGCCCTCTTCGTCGTCGGACAGGACGAGCGGCCTCTCGATCCGCACGCTGTCCACCTCCACCGACTCCGCCTCGCCGGCCCGTCGGCCCGGGGTCGCGAGTGACGCCGCCGCCTGGACGGCGTAGAGCGACGCGGGCGCCACGATGCGGCCGAACAGGCGGTGCCGCGTGATCCAGTCCGGCAGCGGAGAACCGAGTTCGGACTCGAACGCCACCTCACCGCTCCCGAGTTCCCATCGAGACCCGAGCACCGCGGCAGCGCCCGGGGCTGCCGTCCAGTCGCTGACCCGCCGGCGCGGCCTCACCCAGTACCGCTCCCGTTGGAACGGATAGGTCGGCAACGACACCCGTCGGCGGCGCTCTCCCGCATGGAGACCCTCGAAGGCGATACGGAGCCCCGCTTCGTACGCCGCGGAGACCGCCTCGGGAAAGTCCCGCTCCGGCCCCGGGCCCGCCAGCACCGAGGGAAAGGCCCCGGGTTCCGACGCCGGCCAGGCGAGCGCCGCCAGCGGGCCGAGCACCGGACGAGGGCCGATTTCGATCAGGACATCAGCTCCGCGTTCCGCAAGCGCCCGCACTCCGGAGGCGAAACGCACCGGCTCCCGGGCCTGCCGCCGCCAGTACCTGGCGTCGGCGGAGCCGCCGCCTTCGAGCACCCCTCCTGTCACCCCACTCACAAACGCCGCCTGCGGGGTGTTCCACCCGAGTTCGCCCGCCGCCGATTCCAGTTCGCCGAGTATCGGGTCCATCCACGGGCTGTGGAAGGCGTGACTCGTGCGCAACCGCTCGGTGCGGATCCCCAGCCCGCCCGCGCGTTTCTCCATCAGCGCGATCTGATCCTCCGGGCCGCTCAGGACGACGTGGGTCCCGTTTTCGGCGGCAAGCGCCACACCGGCCCCGCCCACCCGATCCGGATCACCGAAGACAGCGGTCATCGCCCCTCCGGCTGACAGGGAACCCATCAGCGCCCCCCGACGCGCCGCAAACCGCAATCCCTCCTCCAGGCCTATCGCCCCAGCGGCCCACGCAGCTCCGACCTCCCCCACGCTATGCCCGAGCACCGCGTCGGGAACCACGCCGACAGCGCGCCAGAGTTCCGTCAACGCGGCGGACAACGCAAAGAGCGCCGGCTGCGTCCACTCCGTCCGCTCCAGACCCGGCGCCTCCCCGAACATCACCGGCAGCAGGCCCGTCCCCCGCTCCTCCATGAACGCCGCCTCGCACCGGTCCAGGATCTCCCGAAACAACGGCTCCGTCCCATAGAGATCCCGGCCCATCCCCGCCCACTGACTCCCCTGGCCCGTGTACAGGAACGCCACGCCCCCGCCCGCCGGTGTCGCGGCGATGGACTCCGCCCGGTTCTCCAGCGCGAGGAGTTGCTCCGAGAGTTCGTTCGCGCCGCCGAACGCGAGCCCCGCCCGCACCGGGAAGTGGCTCCTCCCCACGCCCGCCGTCCATGCGGCGTCGGCGAGCCGCTCCACGGCCTTTTTCCCGGACTCCCGGGGCAGCCACTCCCGGTAACGCGCCGCCAGCTCCCCGAGCGCCTTGCCGCTCCGGGCGGAGAGCGGCAACACCCGCCGGGGGCGCTCCGTGAGCGGCGCCGCTCCGGCCGGCGGCGCGCGACCGCTCTCCACACCGGGCGCCGGGGCGCCGGGCTGCGCCGCGATGAGCACGCTCGGCCCCTGCTGCGAGGGGTACTGCTCGAGGACCACGTGCGCGTTCGTCCCCGAGAGCGCGAACGAACTCACCGCGGCGCGCCGCGGCCGGTCAGTGATCTCCGGCCAAGGCGTCTCCTCGGTGGTGACTGCAAGGGGCAGGGAATCCCATGCGATGCGGGGACTTGGCGTCTCGCAGTGCAGATGCTTCGGGATCACCCCCGCCCGCAACGCGAGCAGCACCTTGATCACCCCCGCGACCCCCGCCGCCGCCTCCAGATGGCCAATGTTCGTCTTCACCGATCCGATCAACAGCGGCCGTCCGGGCTCCCGGCCCTCGCCGTACACGGCCCCCGCCGCCTGCGCCTCGATGGGGTCGCCGAGACTCGTCCCCGTTCCGTGCGCCTCGAGGTAGTCCACCGAAGCGGGCGGAACTCCCGCCCGCCGCAAGGCTTCCCGTATGACCTGTTCCTGCGCGAGGCCGTTCGGCACCGTGAGACCGGCACTCGCCCCGTCCTGGTTCAACGCCGACCCGAGCAGCACCCCCAGGATCCGGTCCCCCTCCCGCTCGGCGTCCGCGAGCCGCTTCAGCACGAGCATCCCGCACCCTTCACCACGCCCGAACCCGTCCGCGGCGGCATCGAAGGTCTTGCAGCGGCCGTCGGGCGCGAGCATCCCCGCTTCCTGAAACACTGGCGCCAACCCGGGTTTCAGGATGACGTTCACGCCCCCGGCGAGCGCGAGGTCGGCCTCTCTCCGCTGCAGCGCGGCCATGGCCTGGTGGATCGCGACCAGGGACGAGGAACAGGCGGTGTCCACCGCGAGAGCCGGGCCCGTCCAACCGAGAGTAAACGCGATTCGCCCGCTGGCGGCCGCGAAGCTCGTGCCGGTGAGCGTATGCACCGAGGGCCTCACGCCCTCGAGGAGCGCCTGATAGTCGCCGCTGCCAATGCCCACGTACACGGCACCCCGCCGTTCCTTCCCCGGATCCAGCCCGGCGTCCTCGAGGGCCTCCCAACTCACCTCCAGCAGGAGGCGCTGCTGCGGATCCATGACCTCCGCCTCCGCGGGCGAGATCCGGAAGAAGCCGGCGTCCAGCCGATCCACCCGCTCGAGGTACCCCGCGAGGGCGGCGCCTGAAGCGGAGCCCCGCGCGTGGGGCGGCCCGCTCGTCACCGCGTCCCGACCCGCCAAGAGCGAACGCTGGAACTCCGCCACGCTCGCGCCCGCGGGGAAGCGGCACGACATCCCGACGACGGCGATCCGGCGGCGCAGACGGGCGGCTTTCTCCTGCCGGGCTCGAATCGCCCGCGCCAGTTCGGGGGTGAGTTCGGGAACCGAACGCGGCTCAGACATCGTCGTCCTCGCCCAGAGCGAGCTGCTCCGCAAACTCCTCGACCGAGAGCGCGGACGCGGGATCTCGACGGGGCGGACTTGCCGGCGCGTCGGGCGCCGGCTTCTCCCCAGAAGCGAGCCGCTCGACTAGGTGGCGCGCGAGCTTCTGAGCGCTCGGATAGTTGAACGCGATGGTGTTCGGAACCACGAATTCTCCGGCGAGCCTCCGGTTGAGCCGGGTCCGCAACTCCACCGCCATCAGGGAGTCCATTCCAAGGTCGAAGAACGGGACATCCGGCGGAGGCGCCGACGGACGCCCGAGCGCCAACCGCAGCTCCTCCCGAACGACGTCGAGGACGAGCCGCTCGCGGGACGCGGCCGGGGCGGCCCGCACCCGCGCCGCGAAGCCATCGGTCTCGACAGGCGCCCCGCCGGCCACACCCTTGCCGGTTACCTCGGCGAAGAAGGGATGGGCCGCCGCGGCTGCTTCGAACGCCGGCCAGTCCACCGACGCCACGGCTGCGGTCCCCACGTTCTCACGGAGCAGGCGTTCCAGGGCGCGGAACCCTTCAGCGGGAGTGACCCACGCAACTCCCCGGGAAGCGAGCCGCCTGGCGATACGGTCCCGCTGTTCCTCCGCCTCCCCGAGGCCCGACCACGGCCCCCACGCGATCGCCTGACCCGGAAGCCCCAGCGACCGCCGGTGCCGC
>JAPPGX010000176.1 GCA_028877265.1 Acidobacteriota bacterium | reverse complement strand
CCCGGTAGGCCAGAAGCGCGTTCGCGTCGTGCGACACGACCACGATCCGCGCGGCACTGCCAGGGCCGACGTAGTCCACGAATGTGCCTGCCTCCAACTTGATCCGGTTGGCGGGGTCCGGGACGGAGACGGAGCGATCCTGCTGTCGGGTGCGCCAGACGACCTTCCCGAATCGCAGCTTCCCGGCGGTCACCCGGCGACTGTATCCAGTGTGCGGCTGGCACGCTTCCTGAAGGAGCGGGCACATGAGAAACCCTTACGGGGAAGCCCCCAGTGCACCAGCCGCGTTTGTGATGTAGGGCTGTCTGGGCTGCCCCCGACTCTATCAAGCGGCCGGTTCCCGATCCGGTTCCGGGCAGCCTCGGAGTCCTAAGCGACAGCCCCGACGTACTCTCCCCAGGCGTCCATCACCGGCCTCCGCTCCTCGAACAGGTCCGTCCGCCGATACGCGCCCTCCACCCCCTGGACCGTATGCGCCAGCGCCGCCTCCGCCAGCATCGGCGCGTTCCCACGCTCCGCGCTCCAGTCGCTGAACGTCGAGCGGAACCCGTGAACCGTCGCACGCTCCCCCACCCCCGCCGACCACAGCGCGTTCGTCAGCGCCATGTCCTTCAACTCCCGCTCCCCCGAACGTCCGGGGAACACCAGGTCGCAACCCTTCCGGCTCCGCAACTGGCGGGCGGCCTCCAGGACCGCGACCGCCTGCGGACTCAGGGGAACCCGGTGCTCCTTCCCCGCCTTCATCCGCTCCCCGGGAACCGTCCAGGTGCGCCCCTCCACGTCGATCTCCGACCAGCGCGCCCCCCGCGCCTCGCCGCTGCGCGCCGCCGTCAGGATCAGGAACCGGAGGCAGAGGCGGACCGCCGCCCGCGAACGCGACTCCTCGACCTTCGCCAAGAGCTCACGCACTTCCGCGTGCGGGAGGGCGCGGTGGCTCTTCGCCCGCCGCCGCCGCTTCGGGAGCGCCCCGTCGATGGCCTCGCCCGCCGCGTTCCGCTCCACGAACTCCCGCGCCTGCGCCCAGCCCAGCACCGTGCGGATCTGCTGGCGCACCCGCTGGGCGGTGGTCGGCTTCCGGTTCCAGAGGTCCTCATGGAAGAGCACCCGGAGCACGTCGTCCCCCCGGATCGCGTCCACCCGCATCGTCCCGAGCGTGGGGAGGACGTACCGCGCAAGGGTCCGCTCCCACGCCTCGGCGTACCGGTCGCCCCGCCAGTTCGCCCGACGCTCCGCCAGGGTCCGCTCCGCCGCTGCCCGGAAGGTGGGGACGCCGCCGCGGCGGCGCTCGGCGATGGGGTCCTTGCCCTCCCAGAGGACGCGGCGGTTCTGGAGGGCGACCATGCGGGCCTCGGCGAGCGAAACCAGGTCGAAGGGACCGATGGTGATGTCGCGGCGGACGCCGTTGACGGTGATCCGCTGGACCCATACCTTGGTGGCCCGGATGCGGAGGTAGAGGCCGCCGCCGGCGCCGTAGCGGCCGGGTTCCTTGAGGGCCTTGGCCCGTGCCGCCGTCATGTTCGCCATATTGCCGTCTCCGCGGGAATGAGGCCCACCAACTGGCCCACGAATTGGACGGGAAGTGTAGCACTCCAGAGGCATGGCAGGGGACGGCTCGGGAATCGACATGAGGCTAGTAAACCGTTGTCTATCTTGGTGTATGGGTCGTTATGGCTCTCCTTGGAAACGCATGGAACAAGATCACTATGGATGAAAGGGGGTTACCCCCTTTCACAATAAGGAAACGACAAATCGGAACTCGCCGAAGGGCGCGTCAGCGCGCGAGGGAGTTTCGATTTGCGGCGCTAATCGGTTGTAGGTTTCCGTAGGGTTCCGCACAGTGCCGTGATGTGCCATTAGTACACTGTATTCCAACGAGTTGCAGTGCTATAGTGTCCGCTGCGGGACCAAGTGAAACCTTTTGTTCCCGCCCATTGTCTGTTCTCCAACTGATGCCAGAACAAACTCAGATACCCCCGCTCGAACGTCCCTACCGCCTCTCCGCCCGCTTCGTCGAGGCCATACAGCACCCCGGACGCTACGGCGACGGGCGCGGCTCCGGCGGGCTCTCACTCCGCGTCAAGCGTACCGCTCGCGGCCACCTCTCCAAGACCTGGGGACAGCGCATCAGCGTCGACGGGCGAGCCCGCAACCTCGGACTCGGCTCCTGGCCGCACGTCAGCCTCACCGAGGCACGCCAGCAGTGCGCCCTCAACCTCCTGGCCCGCCAGCGCGGGGAACTCGTCACCGGCCACAAGCCGACCGTCCCCACCTTCGGTGAGGCCGTCGAGAAGGTCATCGCCATGCATCGGACCGGCTGGAAGGATGGTGGACGGTCGGAGAAGCTCTGGCGGGCGACGCTGCGGGACCATGCCATGCCGAGGTTGGGCCGGCGACCGGTGGACCGGATCCACACCTCGGACGTGATGGCGGTATTGCTTCCCATCTGGAACGAGAAGCGGGCCACGGCCCGGCAGGTGCGCCACCGGATCGGGGCGGTGATGCGCTGGGCGGTGGCCCAGGGCTACCGGGAGGACAACCCGGCCGGGGACGCCATCGGCGCGGCGCTGCCCCGGAACGAGGTCCGGCCGCAGCATCACCGGGCGCTCCCCTATGTGGAGGTTGCCGGGGCCATCGCCACGGTCCGCGAGTCGGGGGCCTATCCCGCAACGGTCCTGGCGTTCGAGTTCCTCGTGCTGACGGCGTGCCGGGGCATCGAGGTGCGCGGCGCCCGGTGGGAGGAGATCGACCTCGAGGCACGGGAGTGGCGCATTCCGGCGGAACGGATGAAGACGGGCCGCGAGCACCGGGTTCCCCTCTCCGACAGGGCGCTCACGGTGCTGGAGGAGGCGCAGGCGCTCGCGGACGGCTCGGGGCTGGTGTTCCCCTCCCCCCGGGGCCGCCGGCTCTCAGACGCGACGATCACGAAGATGGTCCGGGACCTCGGGATCGGGGCGGTGCCGCACGGGTTCCGGTCGAGCTTCCGGGACTGGGCGGCGGAGCGCACCGACGCGCCGCGCGAGGTGTGCGAGTTGGCGCTGGCCCACGTGAACCGGGACCGCGTGGAGGCCGCCTATCGGCGTTCGGACCTGTTCGAGCGGCGGCGGGCGCTCATGGAGCAGTGGTCGGCGTTTCTCGCCAGAAGCCTCTAGCCAGGCTGTTGTCGAGGGAACGCGTCAGCACGCGACGCCCGAACGAGCACGAAGGGCGTCACATTCGGCCTTGGAAAGTGATTCGTCGTGCCGGAGCAGCGTCGCGCCGAGACAGCGACAGCGTGGCTCAGCGCAGTTCCCTCAATGCCAGGTGGGCAGCGCGGATCCCGAACTCGGCTTGAACTCATGGACCCCATTCGCCCGTCTCGCTGATCCTTTTTGCGAAGGAGATTATTTCGGATAGTGCCCAAAATGAGTTACCGTGGGCGGGTGCTGGAGTTCCTAGCGTGGCTTGGGTCAACGGGAGTCGTAGCCGCGATTACCACCTACTTCCGCACCCGGTCACTCACGGCCCGGATCACTGAGTCGGATGAGGCCCGGAAAGTGGACCACACACGGCTACTACTACTCATCCGTGACATGGCCCGTGCCCGCTCCCCGGACGAGCGGCAGCGGATTGCGGAAGAGGCCAGCTCCATCCTTGCCGAGGCGAATCTCACCGGAGGGCTCAAGGGTTCCATCATCTCGACCGCCAGTCTCGGCCCGAAGCCGAAGGAGAAGGTTTGACACCTTGGGCACTATTTCACGCTGGCCGGATGGCCCGGTCTGCCCTTACTGCGACTCGCCGAACGTCCAGGCGGGCGCGAAGCACAAGACGATGGGCTACCGCTGCCGTCCCTGCCGGAAAAGGTTCAGCGTCAAGACCGGGACCGGCCGCGATCCGGCGCTCCTGAGCGGCGGCGCGAACTGATGGAGCAGTGGGCCGCGTTCCTCGGCACGGACCGGGAAACGGGGCTCCCCGGATAGACCGCCGAGCGGTCGTCGATTCGCAGGCGACCGCCTGGCACGGCCGTGGGTGGTTCCGACTCGATCCCGCGTCGGTGGCGGCGAGGGCGCGTTTGGGTCACACCTTTGTGCGCGTGGAGGTCGGTTGCCGCGCCACCGGGTCACGGCAGGAAGACCATTTTGGTCAACACATTGGGGAGTGCCGGATCCCGGCTCCCGCTACCGGCGACGCGACGAGAAGCGAATCCTAACTCTCCCGCCCAAGCGGAGCCGGTGTCGGCGGGTTTGTGCCTACGTCGGCGGGCTCCAAGCGCCAGAGTTGGCAGGCCAACTTGGTCGTGGGCCAGCCTACCCAGTGTGTACACACTGTGCTCTGGCGAGGGGATGCTGCGCCCCCCTTCGAACCCCCGGCTCCCGTGCCGCGGACGGACGGGGGCGCATCCCGCGAACCCGCGCACGGTGCGCTCTCACCGGGCAGCGGCGCACCGTGTGGTCACCCGCGTCCCACGGGCGGACCGGGCCGCCGTCGGCCCGGTCGAAGCCCTCCGAGTCCCCAACGTCGGAGAGCTGGCCCAAGACGTCGTCAGCGGCCTCGGGGCCCGCTGGCTTGACGTCCTTGTCCGCATCGACGACCGGACGGCGGGAGATATCAGTGCGGCGAACCGCCCGCAGATGTCCACTGGCAGGCGTATTGACTCGCTCGGCGAGCGTATGCAAGCCTGCAAGCGAACCTCCAGGGACGAAATGCTCGGGAATCTCACATTCGGTTCGCGGCACAGCCCGCCGGCCTTCAGGCGTGTCGGCCTGGCGTCTTGGCTGTTCGCCGTCATACGGCCGCGGGACGCGAAAGCCGCCACGCTCGGACGGAAGGCCCTCAGCCTGACAATGTTTTCCGGGGCGCAGGAGATCCTGATGCGGGACATCCAGACCATCTCGCTGGAACGGCAATGGGCGTGGGGCGGCGTTCGCATCCGCACCGCCCGCGGCGACACCGTTGTGTCGGGCCTCCCGCGCCGCGAAGCGGCTCCGCTGGCCGCCGCGATCGAGGAAACGCGAATGGCGTGGTGGCGTGAATTCCTCGGAGAGCATGCGGACACGCTACGCAACCTCGATCCGCGAGTGGCCGATCTGGAGGCGCCACGGCACTACGTACGTCGCCGGGTCTTCTCGTCACTGGTCGAAGAGATGCAGCGGGCGGCGGCAGAGGTGCCGCAGTGGTGGCCAGACGAGCTCGACACCGAACCTTCTGTCCAGTTGGTGAAGCGCATTCGCTCGTTCCTTTCGGACCCGGAGGCGGCACGAAGACGGGCGAACCAGACCTTCCTGGCTGGCGAACTCGAGCGCTCCCGCAGTTTCCTGGACCGCGTTGAAACGCGCCCACTCACGGAAGAGCAGCGCCGGGCCGTGTGTGTGGACGACGACCGTAATCTGGTGGTGGCGGGCGCCGGCAGCGGCAAGACATCCGTCATGCTGGCCAAGGCCGGCTGGATTGTCGAACGCGGTGACCGGAGGCCGAAGGATCTCCTGCTGCTCGCGTTCGCGCGCAACGCCCGGGACGAACTCGCTCAGCGCATTGAACAACGCCTCGGCGCGAGGGCCGCCGCGGCCATGAACGTGCAGACGTTCCACTCCCTGGGGCTCTCGATCATCGGGGAGGCCGACGGTCGCCGCCCGGCAGTCGCGAAAGCGGCGATGGACGACAGAGCGCTGCTGAATCTATTGGAGAGCATCATCACGGAGCTACAGGTTGACCCCCATCACGGCCGGGAGCTGATCCGATGGCTCGCATACGGTGCCACCCCCTACCGGAGCGAGCATGAGTTCCGGTCGCAGGGCGAGTACTGGGACTATGTCCGCAACCACGAGATCCGGTCCCTCCAGGGCGAATTGGTCAAGAGCTTCGAGGAGTGCACCATCGCCAACTTCCTCTACCTGAACGGGGTCCGCTACGAGTACGAACGCCCCTACGAGCACGACACGGCGACCGCGAAGAAAGGCCAGTACAAGCCCGACTTCTACCTGACCGACGCAGGAATCTACATCGAGCACTTTGCGCTCGATGAGAAGGGGAACACGCCGCCATTCATCGACCAAGCCGAGTACAAAAGGTCACGGCGGTGGAAGCTGAAACTCCACGCGAAGCACGGCACGACGCTCATCCAGACTTTCAGCCACGAACAGAGGGCCGGCCGCCTGACAGAGTGTCTCGCCGAAAGGCTGCGCGCCCGCGACGTGGCGCTGAAGCCGATTCCCCGCGGAGAGGTATTCGCGGTGCTCGACAAGCAGAAACGGGTCGCTCCGTTCACGCGGTTGGTGGCTACCTTCCTGCAGCACTTCAAGGGTGCGCGCCTGTCAATGGAGGCGGTGGAAGCACGGGCTTCCAAGAAACGCGACGGTGGCCGCAGCGAGGCATTCCTGCGTGTGTTCCGCCCGATCTTCGAGCGCTACGAGGCGCGGCTCTCCGAGGATGGGGAGATCGACTTCCACGACATGATCAACCGCGCAACGGACCTTGTCTCCGAAGGGCGCTACCGCCGTTCCTTCGGCTACATCCTCGTCGACGAGTTCCAGGACATTTCGCCCGGCCGGGCGGCGCTCCTGAAGGCGCTGCTGGGCCAGTCGCCCGCCAGCCAACTCTTCGCGGTCGGCGACGACTGGCAGGCGATCTTCCGTTTTGCGGGATCGGACATCGCCATCATGCGGGGGTTCGAGGAGCACTTCGGCGCGGTGGCGCGCACCGACCTGGAGACGACATTCCGCTGCTCGGACGGCCTGTGCGACGTGGCCACCCGCTTCGTGCTCCGCAATCCCGCGCAGATCAAGAAGAACGTGCATCCCATACGGCGCCTGGACGGACCCGGCGTCTGGATTGGCGGCGATGGCGTAGGGCCGCCCCTGCACGAGGCGCTCAACCGGATCGCCACCGAAGCCGCCCGGACGGAAGGCCGGCCGCGAGTACTCCTGCTCGGGCGTTACAGGCGCCTGAGGCCGGACATGGGACCGCTGCGACGAGAGCATCCAGACCTGAACCTTCACTACGAGACGGTGCACGGCGCAAAGGGACTGGAGGCCGACTACGTTGTCGTGATCGGCATCTGCGCCGGCCGGTACGGGTTCCCGAGCGAGATCACCGACGACCCGCTGCTCGACCTGGTCCTGGGCACGGCCGAAGAGCACCCGCACGCGGAGGAGCGCCGGCTCCTCTACGTCGCCCTGACGCGCTCCAGACAGCGGACATACCTCTTGGAAGACAAAGGACCGCGCTCGGCTTTCGTCGAGGAACTGCTACTAAAGGGGGGCCGGATCGACACCTTCGGCTTGCGGAACGCGGATGATCCGCATTGCCCCGAATGCAGAAAGGGGCATCTTGTTCAGCGAACGGGCAAGGGCAGCCGAGGATTCTACGGCTGCTCCAACTACCCGTACTGCCGGCACACGCAGCCACCGTGTCCCAAATGCCAGCAAGGGCTGGTGGTGCGGGACGGAGACACCGTCCGATGCCGGGAGTGCGGACATCAGTTCGCGGGCTGCCCCCGATGTGACGGGTGGCTTCGGCGAAGGAAGGGATCGCATGGGCCGTTCCTGGGCTGCTCCAGTTGGCCCACCTGCGATTTCACCCGCACGATCCGACGCCGTTCGAGCGTCGGATTCTCACGCTCCCCACGGGCGGGTTCGAAGCCTTCCCGCAGGGATCGATCGCGCCGCAGGCGCGGGCTGGGAGCGACCCCGAACCCCGCAACTAAGTCCGCAGGTAAGTCCGGACTGCGGGGCCGCTTTTCCGGAGGAAAAGGGGGGGTCGCTCCGAGCCCCGCTCTCCGCCCGGAAGCGGAGAGCGGGAGTCGCCGGCAGGCGGCCGAAACGCAACGGGGCCAACGGGTTGCGACGACGGCCCGGACGGGTTCGAGAGCAGGTAAGTACGCAACTAAGGGGGGTCTGAGCGTGTGTCCTCCAGATTCGGCCCCGAGAGCGACCCCGGCGACAGCAGGTTACCCACCGGGATCGGGCCGGTGTCGCGCCTGGCCCGAGACTCCCGGACGCCCGGAGATCCTCACCGGCTCTCGTCGGAGGCTAGGAGTCTGCGCCGTAGGAAGTTGACGGCGGGGTTGGATTCGGGCCGATGAT
>JAPPGX010000083.1 GCA_028877265.1 Acidobacteriota bacterium | reverse complement strand
CTGGGCGCGGCCTACCCGTTCTGGTCGTCGGCGGACGGACCGTAGGGTCCGGGAACCGGGATCCCGAGCAGCCGGTAGTAGACGCTGAGCTGGCCGCGATGGTGGACCAGATGGCTCAGGATGATGTTGCGCACCGCAGCCTCCCGGGTGGTCTCCATCAGGACGTGGTCGCCCTGGAGCAGACGCCACTTTGCCCGCATCGCGTCGTCGGAGCGGCCTTCGCACTGCTTCAGGAACCCGGCGCCGATTCGCTCGTGGTTCTCGAGGAGTTCGGCCCGGGTCTTCCAGTGCGGTGGCTGGTAGTCCATGGTGGCCAGGTCGAAATCGTCGGCGTCCAGAACGGTGTACGCCCAATCGGGGCACTCCACCACGTGGGTCGCGAGCCGCGACGCCGTCATGGACTTTTCGTGGGGCCGCCAGTCGGCGTGCCGGTCCTCGAACCGTTCGAGAAACCTGCGGGTGGCGGCGGCCTCCACCTGGAATTCCTCGGCGATGCCTTCGGCGATGTTCATGCGGGCTCCTTCCGGAACGAGTCTAAGGGGCCGGTCCCTTCCCGGAGTAGCATCCCGCGCGATGCGCGGCGTTCTTCTGGGTCTGGCGCTGGGCCTGCTGGCGGGTCCCGCGGCTTCCGCCGCGTCCGGGCAGGTGCTCCTCCGGACCACCGAAATGGACGGACTGAGCTATGCGTGGCAGGTGTTCGTCCCCACCGCGGTGTTGTCCGGCGAGGAGACGAGTCCTCCGGTCATCCTCTTCCTCCACGGCGCCGGGCAGACGGGAACCGACGGGGTGCGGCAGACCGAGATCGGGCTGCCCGCGGTGCTTCGCGAGCAGCCCGATTTCCCGGCCCTGGTGGTGATGCCCCAGTCCCCGCGGGGCGCGTGGTGGGGGACTCCCGAGATCGAACGGATGGCGCTCGCCGCGCTCGATGCGGCGGTCGCCGAGTTCGGCGGTGACCCGGAGCGCACCTATCTCACCGGGCTGTCGCTCGGAGGCTACGGGACGTGGGCCCTCGCCTACCGCCACCCGGAGCGCTTTGCGGCGCTGGTTCCCGTCTGCGGCGGAATCACCACGCGGCGGACGCGGATACCCGTGCCCGACTGGCATCCGTCGGCCACGCACCCGGAGGATCCCTGGGCCGAGACCGCGCGGGTGATCGCCGGCATCCCGGTGTGGGTGTTCCACGGCGCGGAGGATCGCCGGGTGCCCACCGAGGAGTCCCGGCGCATGGTCGCGGCGCTCGAAGCGGCGGGGGCCGAGCCTCGTTACACGGAGTATCCCGGAGTCCGGCACAACTCGTGGGTCCCGGCCTACCGCGAGGAGGGGCTCTACGAGTGGCTCTTCGCGCAGCGCCGGGACGGGCGCTGAAGAACCTGACGACAGTTCCGGAACATGGGCCGCAGCCATGTCCGCACCCGGCGCGACGCGGACCCCACGGGGTACGGATTCGCGCTCGACGAGCTCGAGCGGCCGCTCGACCCACGGGGGTTGTTCGGGGGTGAGCGGCGCCAGGCTCCCGTCGAGGTCGAGATCGGCTCCGGCAAAGGTTCGTTCCTGGTCGCCGAGTCGGAGCTCCGTCCGGAGACCCTGTTCCTGGGGGTCGAGCGCGCCCGCCGCTACTGGCTCTACGCCGCGGACCGGATGCGGCGGCGGGAGCGGCCGAACGCCCGGATCGTCCGCGGGGACGCCCGCGAAGTGCTCGAGGCGATGCCGCAAGGATCGGTCACCGGACTGCACATGTATTTCCCGGACCCGTGGCCGAAACGCCGTCACGCGCACCGGCGCCTCCTGATCCAGCCGGAATTCCTCACCGCCTGTGAGCGGGTGCTGGCCGCCGGGGCCCCGTTCCGGGTCGTGACCGACGACCCCGGCTACTTCGATCAGATCGAAGTGGCGCTGGCGGCGCGGCCGAGGCTGGTCCGCAGCCGCTACGAACCGCCCGCTTCGGCGAACGAGGGGGAACTCGCCGGATCCAACTTCGAGCGCAAGTATCGGCTGGAAGGCCGCCGGATCCAGGCTGCGGTCGTCGTTCGTTCAGCGGACGAAGACGACGCTCTCGCGGACGAACAGGCCTGACGCGAACCGCAGCAACGCCGCCGCAGCCCCGAGAGCGATCAGGCTGGCCAGCGCCAGCTCCCAGGCCGCCACCGCCTCGCCGGCCATCACGTTCAGGATCATGAGGTGCTGGCCCAGAATCGGGATGAACGCGGTCCAGGTCCCCTGCTCCACCCAGTTGAAGGTGACCGCGAAGAAGGGGATCATCGGGAGGAAGGCCACGTACCCGAAGTAGGTCTGCGCCTCCTTGTAGGACTTGGCGTAGGTGGAGAGCACCACCTGGATCGCCGAACAGAAGAGCGCGAGCGGAATCGCGGTGACGGCCACCAGGAACCAGTCGGTGACGCTCGGCGAGATGTTCAGCGCGCCCGGCATGAACCGCAGCACCAGGACGCAGGTGCCGATGCCGAGCAGCGTCAGGAAGACGGCGAACACCGCCGCGGCCGCCCACTTCCCGAGGATCAGGAACCGCGCGGGGACCGCGTTCAGGAGGAGCGCCTCGATCGAGCCCCGCTCGCGTTCGCCGGCGATGGCGTCGGAGGCGATCTGCATGCCGCCGAAGAAGGCGTTCATCAGCAGGAAGAACGGGATGAAGCCGAGCGCGGAAAACGCCCGGCGCCGCCGGGTGCTGAAGACCTCCGCGCGCTCCACGGCGAGCGGGCGGACGAGCATCGGGCTGATTCCGCGGCTGACGAGCCGCAGGGCGGCGACCTCCTGCCCGTAGCTTTCGAGGAGCCGCGTCACCCGGCCCGCCTTGGCTCCCCCGGCGGTCCGGGAGCTGTCGGCGACCAGTTCCACTTCCGCCGGCCGTCCCTCGGCGAACCGCTCCTCGTAGTCCGCCGGGATCCGCAGCACGAGGTCCACCTCGCGGTCGCGCACCGCGGACTCCGGGTCTTCCGGGGCGGGGGTCAGCTCCAGGCCCGGCTGCTGGCCGAGCCACTCGACGAGCGCGGGGGCGTTTTGCCGCCCGGCCACCGGAAGCTCCATGTTCCGGAGCTCGTCCTGGATGCCCTCGGCGAAGCGGCCCATGACCAGCATCACGATGGGAAAGATGCTGATCGAGACCAGCACCGCGATGAAGGCGCGCCGGTCGCGGAACCCGTCGAGGAGTTCCTTCCGGAAGACGACGCCGGCGCTCCGCATCAGGCCCCGTCCTCTTGCGGACCGGTGAGCCGCACGAAGGCGTCCTCGAGGTCCTCGCAGCCGGCCGTCTCGCGGATCGCGTTGGGGGAGCCTGCGGCGACCACCCGGCCGGCCGCGACGATCACGATGTGATCGCACAGGAGGGACACCTCCTGCATGATGTGGCTCGAGAAGAGCACCGCGCAGCCTCGGCCCCGGAGTTCCCGGATCAGGTCCCGCATGCGCCGGGTGCTCATCACGTCCAGTCCGTTCGTCGGCTCGTCCAGCAGGACGTTTCGGGGTTCATGGATCAGCGCCCGGGCCAGCAGCACCCGCGAACGCTCCCCGTGGGAATAGCCCTTCGCCCGCCGATCCACGAAGTCCGCCATCTCCAGGAGCCGGACGAACTCGTCCAGCCGGCCCTCCGTCACGTCCACGGGGATGCCGCGAAGCCGGGCGAAGTAGCGGATGTTCTCGCGGCCCGTCAGCCGCGGATAGAGCGCGTGGGTGTCCGGGAGGGCGCCGATCCGCTCCTGCGCCGCCATCGTCCGGCGCTGGACGTCCACCCCGTCCACCGCGACCTCGCCCGCTTCCGGCGCCATCAGGCCGTAGAGCATCCGCAGCGTCGTGGACTTCCCGGCGCCGTTCGGGCCGAGGAGTCCGGTGATCGCTCCGTCTTCCGCGGCGAAGCTCACGTCGTCCACCGCGATGACCTCGCCGAAGGTCTTGCGAAGACCCGAGACCCGGATCACTGTTCGGAGCCCAATCTGGGGTCGACGGGACCGGTTGCCGACCGCCAGAACGGCGGCCGGGCGACGCCGGACAGGCAGGATGCGTCCAGGGCCGCCGGATCGGCGCTGTCGAAGAACTCGCCGATCAGCCGCGTCGCGCAGCCGGCCCGGAGGGTGCCGTGCCCGGTCCCCGGGACGACCAGATGCCGCGAATTCGGGAGCGTGGCCGCCGCGTGCTCCCCCCACCGCGGCGGAGTGACCGGATCGAGCTCCCCGGACAGGATGAGTACCGGCGCGTCCGAACGCACCGGTTCGCGGTAGCCGTCCGGGATCTCGCCGCGCGGCCAGACGGCGCACGCCTCGAGCATCTGCTCGGTCATGAGTTCGCCGACGAAACTCTCCTCGGCGGCGTCCGCGGCCTCGTCGAGCGTCAGGAAGGGAACGTCCTCGGCGCACAGGACCGACAGGAACATGCCGATCGCCAGTTGGGGCCCGGCGACCGGGTCGGCGAACACCATCAGGGGTCCGAAGTCACCGTCGAGGGCGCTCTCCACCATCAGGGGCACGAGGGCGGCGCTTTGGGGGCTGTAGAGCACGGCCCGCAGCACCCCGGCCACCAGCTCGCGGTTGATGGGAACCTCCTCCCAGTCCCCGGTACGCGGGTGGCGGATCCGGTACTCCCGGGGCGGGTCCTGATCGAGGCTCGCGAGGAGCGTCTCGATCGAGTCCCGCAGGCCGGGAAAGCGCGCGTTGCACGCCGGGTCGGCGCCGCAGGCGGCGGTGAGCAGGTTCAGCGCCCGTTCCCCGTCTTCGGGGAAGTGGAGCGGGATCCGCATGTCCACCGGCGCCACCCCGTCGAGGACGACGCTGCGGACGCTGTCCGGATGGCGGCGGAGGAACACGGTGGCGGCCCGGGTGCCGTAGGAGCCGCCCCAGAGATTGACGGGTCCGTATCCCAGGGCGACCCTCACCTCCTCCAGGTCGTCCATGGCGACCGGCGTGGTGTAGTGCTCCGGGCTTGCATCGAGCGAGTCCAGACAGTCCTGCCAGTCTTCCTCCGACAGCTCTTCGGGCATGCTGTCGAAGTACCCGGTCCGCTCTTCGAGGAAATCGCAGGTCAGCGGGTTGGACTCGCCAGTGCCGCGCTGGTCCACGAACACGGAGTCGCGGTTCCGGAACAGGTCCGGGGCCAGGCCCCGCAGGAGCGGCGCGAGTTCCGTGGCCGCCTGCCCCGGCCCGCCGGCCAAGTAGAACACGGGGTCCGGCTCGGCGTTTTGCTCGGTGGCCGGGAGGACCATGATGTGCAGGCCGATCTTCCGTCCGTCGGGATCGGCCCGGTCCTCCAGAACCTCGAGGACCCCGCAGAGCGCGCCTTCGGGCCCCTCACCCGGCGCGCAGTCCGAAACGACGCTCGCCGGCTCCGCTTCCGTGTCGTCCGGCTCCTCCGGGTCGTCGGACCCGGATCGGAGAAGGACGACGCCTCCGGCGACGGCCAGCGCGGCGAGAAGGCGCCACCTGCGTGGAATCCCTGACAACTTGGCGAATCCTAATTCGTTCTCGTTCGGGGGCTTGTTACGCAGAACGCTGCCGAACGTTCCCCGCGGTTCGGGCGGGCGGTCCGGAGGCGGTCAGGCGAACCAGCTCTTGCGGGCTCGCGGATGCTCAGCCCGGAGCGCCTCCACCACACGGAGGCGCGACGCGGCGGTGGCCGGTTGCAGTGCCGCCGCCAGCACCGCGGCGAGGAGCAGCAGCGGCACCAGGGCGTAGACGACCGGGTCGAGCGGCGTGATCTCGAAGAGCAGGGGACTCAGTTCACTGCCGGCCACGCGGACGAGCACGAAGGCCAGGAGCAGCCCCGGCAGGAGCCCGAAGGCCGCGATGCGCAGCGCGTCGCGGAGCACCAGCCGGCGGATGTCGGCCGGGGTGGCGCCGAATGCCATGCGCACCCCGTGCGCCGGGATCCGTGCGTTCGCCTGGAACCCGACCACTCCGAAGACGCCCCAGGCGGCGAGCAGCAGCGCCGCAGCGGCAAAGGCGCCGAGGAGCAGCGCGTAGAGCCGGGGCTGGGCGACCGATTCCCGGATGCCGTCTTCCAGTGTGCGCGGGTTCAGCGCCGCCAGCTCCGGATCGACCTCGTCGAGCCGGACGGCGGCGGCTTCCAGGACGGAGGCACCCGGCGCGTGCCGGAGCACCACGCTTCTCCGGATGACATCGCCGCCGCCCGGCATCCGTTCGTCGCCGTCCAGGCGGTACAGGATCGGCTCGGGCGGCGTGTCCACGCCTTCCTCGTACACGTCGCCCACCACCCCGACGATCACTCCCATGCCCGCCAGCTCGAGTCCGACGGGCGGGTCGGACAGGTACCGCTGGACGAGGCTCTCGTTCACGATGGACACCGCGCCCGGGTTGGAGCGGTCGCTCTCCGCGAACGCCCGCCCCTCCCGGAGCGGAATCCCCATGGCCTGGAAATACCCCGGCGACACGCGGCGGAGGAGGGCGCGCGGCACCTGGTTGGGATCGGTGACGGGCGCCTCGCTGATCCGCTGGAAGCCGATGATCGCGCGTTCGCCGCTCAGCGGGAGCGTGTCCACGACGCCTGTGTGGGTGACCCCCGGGATCGCCGCCAGGGACTCGCGGATCCGGTCGAACAGCGCGGTCTGGCCCGCGGTGTCCGGATAGCGGTCGGCGGCGACCTGGACATCGAAGACCGCGGTGTTCGCCGGCTCGTACCCCGGTGGCGCGCTCACCAGCGCCAGGAAGCTTCGGGTCAGCAGGCCAGCGCCGATCAGCAGCGGCAGCGCCAGCGCGAGCTGGAGGGCCGCGAAGAGGCCCCGGTGTCCCAGGCCGCGCGAACTCCCGCCGAGCGGAGCCGATTCGCCGCGCGCCGAGGCGTCGAGGGCCGCCGCCGGGTCGCGCGAAGACGCCTTCAGCGCCGGCAGGGTTCCGAACACGAGCGCGGCCAGCCCGGCGACGCCGAAGGTGAAGCCGACGACCCGAAGGTCCACGCTCGCCGCGGCGAGCTGGGGCAGGCCGAGGACCGTCAGGGAGCGCACCAGGCCGGCCCCGGCCACCGCCAGGAGGGCGCCGAAGGCTCCGGCGACCGCAGCCAGGAGCAGGCTCTCGGCGAGCAGGCGGCGCAACAGGCGCGACCGGCCGGCGCCGAGCGCGCTCCGCACCGCGAGTTCCCGTTCCCGCCAGGCGGCGCGGGTGAGCAGCAGGTTGGCCACGTTGCCGCAGACGATGAGCAGCACGAGCAGGGTGACCCCGAAGAGCGCCATGAGCGGCTGCCGCATCCGGCGCGTCGAACGCTCGGTGAACGAGCCGAGGTGCACGCTCACGCCCTCGTTCAGCATCCGTTGGATCTCGCTCTCCTCGCTCAACCGGGCGATGAGGGCCGCGGCCTCCTGCTCGGCCTGCTCGATGCTGACGCCGTCCCGGAGCCGGCCCACCACCTGGACCAGCTCGAGCCGGACCTGACCGGGCTGGAGGTCGGCGGGCGGCTCCGTCGGGTAGGGGACGTAGATCTCGGTGGTGGGGATCGGGAAGCCGAAGTCCGGAGGCATGACGCCGACGATCTGAAAGCTCCGGTCGTTGAGACTGAGGGCCTGCCCGAGAATCCCGGGATCGCCTCCGAACTCCCGCACCCAGAAGGCGTGGCTCAGGATCACGACGGCGTCGCGTCCGGGGACCGCCTCTTCGGAACGGAAGGATCGCCCGAGTGCGGGTGGGACGCCTAGGATCTCGAACAGCTCGGGTGACACCTGTTCCGCGGACAGCGGGCGCGGCTCGCCGGGAGCCACCGAGAGTCCGCGGTAAGCGACCGGGCGGTCGCCGTACATCGCGAGCCCGTCGAACACCGTATTCGCGTCGCGCCAGCGGCGGAAGTGGTCGGTGGAGAACGCCGCCACCTCGTCCGGCATCGGAAGGCGGGGACGCCGTTCCCACACCTGCATCAGGCGTTCCGGCGCGTGGTAGTCGGGCGCCTTCAGCAGCACCCCGTAGACCGCCGAGAAGACGGTCGAAGTCGCCCCGATCCCGAGGGCGAGGGGAACGCACACCAGCAGCGCGAACCCCGGCCGCTTCGAGAGGCTCTTCAGCGCTTCAGCGAACTCGTGGAACATGGCGATGCCGCGGCAATTCTCCCGCATGTCAGAACGCGCCCCGGACCGGCCCGTTCCCGCGGGAAGCGGCGTGCCGGCCTGGAACGCCGGAAGCCGAACTGCTCGCGTTCCTCGAACCGCTCGTCTCCCACTACGGCGACGA
>JAPPGX010000053.1 GCA_028877265.1 Acidobacteriota bacterium | reverse complement strand
GTGCGCGGCGCCGAGCGCCGCGCGTGCCGGTCTGAAGACCGGCGGTCCCAGCCGGTGCGCCGTGAGGAGGCGGGGCGGTCGCAAGCCGCTCACTAGAATCACGCCGCGTCAGGAAGCACTGTTTGGCCCGGCTCAAGTCCCACATCTCGACCGACTCCGACGAGTTCCGGGCGAACGAGGCCCACAACCGCGAACTCTGCGAGACGCTGCAGGAGCGGCTGGCCGAAGCCCGTCAGGGGGGCGGCGGCCGGGCGCGGGCCCGCCACGCCGAGCAGGGCAAGCTCTTCGCGCGGGAAAGGATCGAACGCCTCGCCGATCCGGGTTCGCCGTTCCTGGAGACCGGACCTCTCGCCGCTCACGATTGCTACGACGCTCCCACCCCGGCCGCCGGTCTGGTCACCGGGGTGGCCTCGGTTTCGGGCCGCCTGGTCATGGTGGTCGCGAACGACGCCACCGTGAAGGGCGGGACCTACTACCCGCTGACCGTCAAGAAACATCTCCGCGCCCAGGAGATCGCGGCCCGCTGCGAGCTCCCGTGCGTGTACCTCGTGGACAGCGGCGGGGCGTTCCTGCCGCTCCAGGCCGAGGTTTTCCCCGACCGCGACCACTTCGGCCGGATTTTCCGCAACCAGGCGGTCATGAGCGCCCGCGGCATCCCGCAACTCGCGGCCGTGATGGGCATGTGCACGGCCGGCGGCGCCTACGTCCCCGCCATGAGCGACGAGGCCGTCATCGTCGAGGGCACCGGGACCATCTACCTCGGAGGCCCGCCGCTCGTGAAGGCTGCCACCGGCGAGGTGGTGAGTCCCGACGAACTCGGAGGGGCGCGGGTTCACACCGAGCGTTCCGGGGTGGCGGACCACCTCGCGGAGGACGACGCCGCAGCGATCCGGATCCTCCGGGATGCGGTCGGACGGCTGCCCGCCGGCAACCGAGGCCCCATCCGTGACGCCGACCCCGAGCCGCCCGACTACCCGGAGGACGAGATCCTCGGCATCTGGCCGCGCGACCGCCGGGTCCGGGTGGACATCCGCGAAACGCTCGCCCGGCTCCTCGACGGGAGCCGCCTGGACGAGTTCAAGGCGCGCTACGGGACCACGCTGGTGACCGGCTTCGGCCGCATCGAGGGCATCACGGTGGGAATCGTGGCCAGCAACGGGGTCCTCTTCAGCGAAAGTGGCCTGAAGGGCGCGCACTTCGTCCAACTCTGCGCCCGCGAAGGCCTGCCGCTGCTTTTCGTCCAGGACATCACCGGGTTCATGGTCGGGGCGCGCTACGAGCAGGGCGGGATCGCCAAGGACGGGGCCAAGATGGTGAACGCGGTGGCTACCGCCGAGGTGCCCAAGCTAACCCTGATCGCGGGCGGCAGCTTCGGCGCCGGCAACTACGCCATGTGCGGGCGGGCCTACGATCCGGCCTTCGTCTGGTCCTGGCCGGCGAGCCGCATTTCGGTGATGGGCGGCGAACAGGCCGCTTCCGTCCTGGCCCAGGTCAAGCGCGATCAGCGCGAGCGCGCCGGCGAGGAGCTGAGCGGCGCCGAAGCCGAGGAGATCGCCACGCCCGTCCGGGAGAAGTACGAGCGCGAGGGGAGCCCCTACTACGCGACCGCCCGTCTCTGGGACGACGGCATCGTGGACATGCGGAACACGCGCCGGACGCTCGCGCTGAGCCTGGCGGCCGCCGCGAACGCTCCCGTTCGGAGCTCCGGACACGGCATCTTCCGGATGTAGGGATCCGGGATCAGAAAGGCGCCGGCTTCGTGAGGTCAACCGTCCGGGTCGGAAACGCCGGCGGCTACTGGGGGGACGACCCGCGGGCGCTCGAGTCCCAGGTGCTGGGTCCGGACCCTCCCGAGTTCGTCACCGCGGACTTCCTGGCCGAGATCACGATGAGCATCCTGCAGAAGCAGCGCGCCCGCGATCCCGAGGCCGGCTACGCCCGCGACTTCGTGAGCCAGGTCGCGCCGCTCCTGGGCGCCGTCCGGGAACGCGGGATCACCGTGATCACGAACGCCGGCGGGGTGAATCCCGGGGCCTGCGCCCGCGCGGTGCTCCGCGCCGCGACGGAAGCGGGAGTGGAGTTGACGGTGGCGGTGGTGGGAGGCGATGACCTGCTGGGCCGGCTCGACGCGTTCCTCGACGACGGGGTCGGTTTCGACAACCTGGAGACCGGCGATCCGTTCGCGCCCCGGCGAGGCGACGTCCTGTCGGCGAACGCCTACTTCGGCGCCGAGCCGATCGTCCGGGCGCTCGCGCACCGCCCCGATGTCGTGGTCACCGGGCGCGTCACGGACACCGGCATCACCCTCGCCCCCATCCGGCACGCCTTCGGCTGGGACCCCCACGACTGGGACCGCATCGCGGGCGGCATCGTGGCCGGACACCTCATCGAGTGCGGGGTGCAGGCCACCGGCGGCAACTTCACCGACTGGGAGCGGGTTCCGGGACTCGGCAACGAGGGTTTCCCGGTCGTCGAGGTCGAGGAAGACGGCGCCTTCGTGCTGACGAAGCAGTCGAGAACCGGGGGGTTGGTCTCCCCTGCGGTCGTCCGGGAACAACTGCTCTACGAGATGGGCGACCCGGAGCGCTACCTGTGCCCGGATGCGACCGTGGACTTCTCCGGTCTAACGGTGGCGGCTGCCGGGGAGGACCGGGTGCGCGTGCGGGGGGCGCGGGGAGGTCCGCCCCCGGGCGACCTCAAGGTGAGCGCGTCGGTCCGCGGCGGCTTCAGCGCCCGCGGCAGCCTGGTGGTCGGCGGTCCGGATGTCCGGGGCAAGACGGCCGCGCTCGAAACCGCGTTCCGGGATCGTCTCCAGTCCGACTGCGATGCGGCGGGGGTTCCTTTCCCCGCCGAGTTCCGGGTGGACCTCGCGGGCGCGGACGCCGCGCAGCGCGGGCTGGCGGACGCCGCGCGCCTCGATCCGTCCGAGGGGCTCGTCCGCTTTGCCGCCTGGAGCCCCACCCGCGAGCCCCTGCGGGTCTTCCGCAAGCTGCTACCCAGCTTCATTCTGAGTGGCCCGGCCGGACTTGCGGTTACGGGCGGCGCCCCGGCGATCTCCGAAGTGGTCGGCTACTGGCCGGCGCTCGTCCCCCGGGACCGGGTCCCGGCGACCGTCCGGGTGATCCGGGTCTCCGCGGGCGGGACCGAAACGGTGATGGCCGAGGAGGAAGTGCGCTTCGCAGGACCGACCGGCGAACCGCCCCGACAGTCCCGCGCCGCGAAAGCGCCCGTACCCGACTCTCCGGGGACCGGGACCGTCATCGAGGCGCCCCTCGGCGCGGTGGCGCACGCCCGCAGCGGAGACAAAGGGGACGCAGCCAACATCGGGATCGTCGGAAGGAGCGGCGCCTGCTACGAGTGGCTCCGTGAGCAGTTGACGGCGGAACTCGTCGGCGAGTGGGTGCGGGACGTTGCCAGGGGGCCGATCGTCCGCTACGAGGTGCCCGGACTCTGGGCCCTCAACTTCATTCTGGAGCGCGCGCTCGGGGGCGGTGGCACCCGCAGCCTGCTGCTCGATCCGCAGGGCAAGACCCTTGCGCAGGGGATCCTCCGCCGGCGCGTCCGGATCCCGGCCGCTCTCCTTGCCACGATCCCTCCCGAAAACCGCCCGCTGTCGCCGGTGTTCGCAGCTCCCTTCTCCGCCTCATGAGTTCTCCGCACCTTCAACTCGATTTCGCCGCGGACGGCGTCGTCCGGCTGAGCCTCCGGCGTCCGGACGCGCGCAATGCCCTGACCCCGGAAATGGTTGCGGGAATCCCCGAGCTTCTGGGAGAGCTCTCGGAACTGCCGCCGGAAGGGTGCCGGGTGGTGGTGCTCCGGGGGGAAGGGAAGGTCTTCTGCGCCGGCGCCGACCTGAAGGCGATGCGCGAGTCCGGGCAGGCGACCGAGGCGGAGAACCGCGAGGACGCTCGGCGTTTCGCGACCCTCTTCCGCTCGGTCGCCGCCTTTCCGGCCCCGGTGATCGCCGCGGTGCAGGGAGCGGCGCTCGGCGGCGGCTTCGGGCTCGCCGTGTGCGCCGACCACGTCATCGCGGAGGACACGGCCCGTTTCGGCACCCCCGAGGCGCGGCTCGGGCTCGTCCCGGCGGTCATCTCTCCCTACGTGGTGCGGCGGCTGGGTCCGGGCCGCGCCGGTCCGTTCCTGTTGGGCGGCGCCGTGGCCCGGGGACTTCCCGCCCTCGCCGCCGGAATCGCGCACGAACTGACGCCGGTGGGAGGTCTGGAAGACGTGCTCGGGCAGACCGTGGAGCGTTTTCTCGGCAGCGCTCCGCGCGCGGTGCGCCAGGCCAAGGCGCTCATGTTGCGGGAGGCCCCGCTCCCGCCACCGGAGATCGAGGAACTGACCATCCGCTCGATCGCCGAGGCGCGGGCCTCCGAGGAGGGGCAGGCGGGAACGGCGGCGTTCTTCGCGAAGGTGCCGCCGCCCTGGGCGCCCGGGAGCGCCGGTCTTCAGACCGGCACCGCCGACCGCAGGGAGGCGAAACCCGGCCGCGGTAGAACGAACCGACGTTGACGTGCATCCGGCTCCCCCGCGGCTGCTGATCGCGAACCGCGGCGAGATCGCCCGGCGAGTCCTCCGTTCCGCCCGCGCGCGCGGCTGCCGGGTGGCCGTCGTCTCGACCGCCGCGGACCGCGGCGCCCCGGTGCGGGATGAGGCCGATCGGGTCTTCGAAGTCCCGGGTTTCCTGGACGGCGACGCCATCGTCGCGGCGGCCACCGGCTGGGATGCGGGGCTGCTGCATCCCGGATACGGGTTCCTGTCCGAAAGCGCGTCGTTCGCCGCCGCGGTCGAGGCGGCCGGAATCGCCTTCGTGGGCCCCACCGCGGAGAGCATGCGCCGCCTCGGCGACAAGGAGGCGGCCCGCCGGACCGCCGTGGCGGCCGGAGTGCCGGTATTGCCATCGCTCGGGGTGGACGCACTCGCCTCCGAGCCGGACCCGGCGGCGGCCGTGGAACGCGCCGGGGTGGGTTTCCCGTGCGCCGTGAAGGCGGCGGCCGGGGGTGGCGGCATCGGCATCCGGGTGGTCCGGCGTCCGGGAGCGCTGGCGGAGGCGCTTTCGGTGGCCGCCTCCGAGGCCCGAGGGGCGTTCGGCGACGACCGCGTCTACGTGGAGCGCTGGCTCGACCGCCCGCGTCACGTCGAGATCCAGGTCCTCGGCGACGGGCGGGGAGCGGGAATCCATCTGGGTGAGCGCGAGTGCTCCGTCCAGCGCCGGCGGCAGAAGCTCCTCGAGTGGGCGCCGGGATTCGGCATCTCGGCGGACCTTCGGGCCCGGATGGGAGAAGCCGCGCTGCGGCTGGTGATCGCGAGCCGCTACCGGGGCGCCGGAACAGTCGAGTTCCTGCTCGAACCGGACGGAACCTTCCACTTTCTAGAAGTGAACACCCGGCTCCAGGTGGAACACCCGGTCACCGAGGAGATCTACGGAGTGGATCTCGTGGATGCGCAACTGGAGATCGCCAGCGGCGTTTGGCCCGCGGCGCTGCCGGCGCCGGTGTCCCGGGCGGAGTCGTTCGAGCCGCTCTCGCCCCGCGGGACGGCCTTCGAAGCCCGGATCGTCGCCGAATCGCCGCGGAACGGCTTCGCTCCCAGCCCCGGACGACTTCGCCGCTACCGCGAGCCCGAGGCGGAAGGCGTGCGGGTCGATTCCGGGGTGGTCGAGGGCAGTCCGGTGCCTCCCGGCTTCGACTCCCTGCTGGCGAAGGTCATCGCTTCCGGCGAGTCGCACGCCGCCGCGGCGGCGCGGCTCGCGTCCGCGCTCGAGGGCACCGTGATCCACGGGGTGGAGACGAACGCCTCGCTCATGGTTTCCGTGCTGCGGCATCCGGACCTGCTCGGCGAACGCGTGCACGCCGGTTGGCTCGAGGAGCGAATCGGGGAAGTCGCCGCTTCCCGCCTTCCACCGGACGTGATGGCGCTGCTGGAGCGTGAAGGGGTGGCCGACGCGGTGGCGGCGGCCGCCGCACGGCGCCGGACGACCGCCGGAGCGGACGTGTTCCGGTCGCTCGGTCAGGCGGAGGAGTTACCGCGGGTGGAGCCGGGACGGCGTGAGGGGGAGGTGACGCTCTCGGGTTCCCCGGTCCGTGACGCGGGGGCCGGCGAGATGCTGAGAGTCACCGCCACCCCGCTCGCCGGCGGGCGCGAGCTGGCGGTCACGGTTGCCGGCGAAACCCTGGTGCTGCCGCTCGCTGCGGAAGGGGGCAAGGTCGCTCGCGGGCAGGATTCCGGGGAGGTGCGGGCCCCCCTCGCCGGCCAGGTCATCCGGATCCTCGACGCCGGGAGCAGCGTCGGGGAAGGGGACGTGGTCGCCGTGATCGAGTCCATGAAGATGCACTGGGAGATCCGCGCGCCGGTGGGCGGGATACTGGCCGACATCGGCGCGAAAGCCGGAGACGCCGTCGCCGCGGGCGCCCCACTGTTGAAGGTAAGCCACCCCCCGTGATTCCAGTGAGGCAACGTCCAAGGTGTCGGCGGCAGAGCCCATACCCAGCGAAGCCCGGATACGTGCGTCATCTCGGCGGATGAGGGCCGTCCCGCCGCCCGCCTGCGGCGGGCCGTGCCGGCTGAAGCCGGCGTTCCCAGCCGTACGTGCCGCTGATTCCGTGAGAGCGGCAGGCCGTACGCTTCGCGGATGGACGCGCCGGCGACCCAACGTCCTGATGAGGGCAGTCGCGGGCTCGACATCTACATCGTCCTCTCCGCGCTGATCGCGGTCGCGGCGCTCCTCACCTGGATCATCCCGGCGGGGCGCTACGAGCGGACGGTCCTTCCCGACGGCCGTGAAGCGGTGGTCCCGGGGTCGTACCAGGTCATCGAGCGGTCGCCGGCGGGCTTCTGGGACGTGGTGACCGCGATCCCGGACGGGCTGACCGACGCGGCGAGCGTGGTCTTCCTCGTGTTCCTGTGCGCGGGTTCTGTGGGGGTGATGCGCCGGGCAGGAATCCTGGATCTCGGGGTGAACCGGCTGGCCGCCGCCACCGGTGGGCGGGTCGAACTGCTGATCCCGGCGCTCATGTTCGGCTTCGCGGCGGTCTCGGGCGCCGTGGGGATGCCGGAGCTCTCCATCGCCTATCTGCCGATCGTGACGCCGATGCTCGGGCGGCTGGGCTGCGGTCGAACCACGGCGACCGCGGTCGCCCTGCTCCCCACGACGCTCGGTGCGGCGTTCGGCGTGACGGTGCCGGCGACCGTGGGCATCGGGCACATGCTGGCGGGGCTGCCGATGTTTTCGGGCGCCCCCTACCGGTTCGTCTTCTTCCTGATCGTGCAGACCGCGGCGGCCATCTTCGTGGTCCGGCGGGCCCGGCGGGAGATCGCCCGGCGCCACGAGCCCCGCGACCCCCGGGAGACCATTGCCGCTTCGTCGGACGAAACCGCGCCGGCCGCCTTCCGCGGGCGCCAGAAGGCGGCGGGCGTGGTCGCGCTCGGGCTGTTCGCCGTCTTCGTGGTTTCGGTCCTGACGCTGGGGCTCGGGTTCGAGGAGATCGGCGGCGCCTTCGTCGCGATGGCGGTCGTCGTTTCGCTGGTGGCGGGGCGGGGACTGAACCAGATCTGCACGGACTTCAATGACGCGTTCCGGGAGATCCTGGTGGGCGCCCTCGTGTGCGGGGTGGCCCGCGGCGTCTCGGTGGTGATGACCGAGGGGATGGTCATGGACACCGTGGTCTACGGCGCCGCTCTGCTCGTGTCTTCCCTGCCGCCGGCGCTCACGGCCGTCGGGGTGCTGCTGGGGCAGACGATCTTCAACTTCCTCGTCCCCTCCGGGAGCGGGCAGGCGCTCATCACGCTGCCGATCCTGGTGCCGGTGGCCGACCTTGCGGGGGTCACCCGGCAGGTGGTGGTGCTCGCCACCCAGTGGGGCGACGGCATCACGAACGTGATCTTCCCGACGTCCGGGTATTTCATGGCGACGCTCGTCATGGCGCGCGTCGGCCTCCTGCAGTGGATCCGCTACTACCTGCCGCTCTTCGGGATCATCCTGCTAGTCGCGACGAGCGGACTCGTCGTCGCCCAACACATTCAGCTCGGCCCGTTCTGACAGCCCGTGGCGAAAGCACCCCGCACGGGCCTTAGGGCAGGTCTGGCGTCGAGTCCGGTGGTTCGCGTACCTGCGGGGCACTTTCTCCACGGGTTGGCGACGCCAATCGCTTCGCGATTTGCTTCGCCCTTTCCGCGGGGAGTGAGCGAACGAGACATGGGTAACACTCTGGACCGGTCACATGGGTAAC
>JAPPGX010000039.1:4120-8391 GCA_028877265.1 Acidobacteriota bacterium | reverse complement strand
CCCCCGGCCCCCCGCCCCCCCCCCCCCCCCCCCCCCCCCCCCCCCCCCCCCCCCCACGGCGTCACTCCACCCATCCCCACGGCACCCTCGGCCGGGAACGCCGGGTTCCCGAGCTACGAGGAATGGAGGCCGGCCGCCGCCGTCTTCCATCCCTCGTGCTCAAGGGGTCTCCGCAGAGCTAACGCTCTGCTCCGGAAACAGCCGGCACCGCCCGCCCTAGGCGGGCGATCCTGCGCTCCTTCCCTGTGAGGGGCGCTGCGAAAGCAGCTCCAGCGATCAGCCCAGCAGCTTGATGACGGCGATGATGAACGCCCCCTGAGCCATCAGCGCCCCGAACATCCACTTGACGATCCGGGTTTCGGTGGCAGCCAGATCCGCCTTCGTGACCAAGTTCTCCCGTATCTGCTCGCGAATCTGTCGGATTTCCGCGAGCACCGATTCCATGCGGTCGCCAGCGATCTCAGAAGTCATGGTTTGTATCCGCTTTTCCGCAGTATAGGCCACTCCGGGCTCGAATCCAGCCTTCACGAGGGTGTGGAACAGAGCACCGTTTGGCTCTCGCTTCCGCGTCGCATCGTCCCTGCCGGAAGGCGGCGCGTCTCCCGTCCGCCGAGACGTGTCTTGGTCACGTGGGGATGGTTGCGGCGCGCTTGTGGCATCAGGAACTCCTTCGGGGAAAACGGCGTCCGTACAGCGGGAGCGCCTCCCCTGAGGACATAGACGCAATTCCGGCTCGTTTTTCCCATCTCGGCCAGGAATGCGGAAAAGTCGAAGCGAAGCTGCCCTAGCGGCCGCCGGGCGTATATTCCCGTGCACGGAGGGACCGCGCTCCATGACCCGTACTTTCCGCCCTCAACCCATCCCCGTGGCGGCCGCCGCCGTTCTCCTGCTCGCCCTCCCGGCGTTCGCCCAGGAGGAAGCCGAGGAGGCGGCCGGCCCCGAGCCCGCCGAACTCGTCATCACCCCGAGCGAATTGACGCTCGAGGTGGGATCGACGGCCACCCTCGAGGCCGAGGTCCGCGATGCCGACGGCAACGCCATGGACCGGACCGTGGTTTTCTTCTCGCGCCGCCGCCGGTCGGTGGGCGTGAACCCCGCCGGGATCGTGGAGGCCTTCCGGCCCGGCGAGCACACCCTGATCGCCATGGTCCCGAAGGATCCCGAGGACACCGACCGCCGGGCCGAGCCCGCGGTGATGGTGGAGATCCCGGTGACGATCCCCAACCCGCCGGTGGCCACGGTCGAGGTCGCCAACCTGCCGGGCCACCTCTACGCCGGCACCGAGATCGGGCTGCGTTCGACGGTCACCGACATCTCGGGCGCGGTCCGCAGCGACGTGGAGGTCACCTGGAGCAGCGCCGATCCGTCGGTGGCGAGCGTGGACGCCCTCGGGACGCTCGCCCTGACCGGAGCAGGACGGACGACCATCACGGTTTCCGCCGAGGAGGCCTCCAACGACACCGCGATCGAGGTGCTGGCCAACCCGGTCGCCTCCATCACGCTGACCGGAGCGCCGGCGGACGCGATCCGCACCGGTGACGTGGTCTTCTTCGAGGCGCGGGTGACCGACGCTGCCGGGAACGAGGTGCCGGACTACCCCGTGCAGTTCGCCACCCTCGGGGTGCCGGCAGACGGAATCGTGGCGCCGGGCGCTATCGGCCAGGTGGACGCCGATGGCGCCTTCGTGGCCGAGCGTTCGGGGACCCATACCGTGATCGCCGACGGGTTCACGCAGTCGGCCAGCGCCACGGTGGCGGTGACGTCACGGAAGGTGCGGAAGGACGTCGAGATCGTGGGGCAGGGCCCGGTCCGCGACCGTTACACCTCGGACCTCTGGGTCTGGGAGGGCACCGACGGCCGGGACTACGCGGTGACCGGCACCTGGGGCGCCGACGGCCACGCGTACTTCTGGGACGTCACCGACCCCGCGGCGATGTCGCTCATCGACACCGTGCGGGTGGACGCCCGGACGGTCAACGACGTCAAGGTCTCCGAGGACGGGCAGTTCTGCGTGATCAGCCGCGAGGGCGCCTCCAACCGGCGGAACGGGCTCGTGATCCTCGACGTGAGCGATCCCCAGAACGGCGTCCAGGTGATCGCCCGCTACGACGACCAGCTCACCGGCGGGGTCCACAACGTCTTCATCGCCGAGGACCACATCTACGCACTCTCGGCGGGACGCCGTTTCGACATCCTGAACGCCGAGGACCCGGAGAATCCCTACCGGGTGGGGCGTTTCGAACTGGACACCCCCGGCCACTCGATCCATGACGTCTGGGTGGTGGACGGGATCGCCTATTCGTCCAACTGGGACGACGGGATCGTCGCGGTCGACGTCGGCGGCGGCGGCATGGGCGGCGCCCCGAACAACCCGGTAATGCTCGGGAGCGCGCCGTCCCCGAGCGGCTGGAACCACGCCGCGTATCCCTACCGGAGCCAGTCGACCGGGAAGTTCCTGATGATCGGGGGAGACGAGGCGTTCCCGTACCAGACGATCGGCGAGTCGGATACCCCCGACCGGGCGGCGGGCTGGATCCACATCTACGAGTGGGATGAGTGGGAGGACGCCCGCGAGGTGGCGCGCTACCAGGTGCCCGAGGCGGGGACCCACAACCTGTGGATCGAGGACGACATCCTCTACATCGGCTACTACAACGGCGGCCTGCGGGTGGTGGACATCTCCGGCGAGCTGCGCGGCGATCTCTACCGCCAGGGACGCGAGATCGCGGTCTTCCGGCCGCAGGATCCGGAGAGCTTCATTCCGAACGCTCCGATGGTCTGGGGACCGCAGCCGTACAAGGGGAACATCTTCGTCGCCGACCACCACTCGGGTCTCTGGGCGGTGAAGCTGGTGGACCCGGAACCGGTGAACCTGGGCGAGCCCCAGTAGTTCGACCGAACGCCCGACCTCGGAGCGCCGGCCTCCGGCCGGCATCGCCCCAGTTGCTGTGAAAATGCAGTTTGGGCGAAAGCTCAACCAGCGTCAGTTACGCTGCGGGCTGGGAGCGCCGGTCTTCAGACCGGCACGCGCTGCGGATAGCGCAGCGCACGGCACGACGCCGAGCGGCGCGGTGGTGCTCTGCTCTCGGTTCATCACCGCAGACAGCGATACGACATCCGCGGGCCTCCGGCCCGCTGTGCCGCTCTGAAGAGCGGCGGTCCCAGCCGTTCCCGCCGTTTTCATGCCCGGCGGGGTGTGCAGGAGGACCAATCATGACGGTTTCTCCCGGTGGGGGCCGCGCGGGAGCGCGAGACTCGCTCTCACGGCGGAGTGCTGTGCGGCCCGCGTAGAGCCTGCGGCTCCCTATACTCCGCTCCGCAACGAGGAGCGCAGCACGCTGGAGCGCATCGAACCGGGACTGGTGGACGCCATTTGGCTGGGCGCCCTGATCCTGGTTTCGGGCGTATCGGCCTGGTCGGGCGCCCTCGCCGTCCGCGAGGCTCGGGAGGCTCCGCCGGCGGAGTTGACGGCGGCCGAGAAGCGCTCCATCTATCGGCGCGGGAGCATCATGCTGTGGGTGCTCGCGGCGGGGACCCTGGTCTGGTGGGGTCTCGCCGGGCGGGATTGGGCCTCGCTGGGCCTGGCGGCGCCCCGCTGGACCTGGCCGGCGGCCGGCGCCGCCCTCGCCCTCATCGTCTGGCTGGCCGCGGACACCGCGAGGCAGACGGCCCCTTCGCGGATCTCCGGCACCCGCGAGCGATGGCGGATCCAGAACCCCTACATTCCGGTCTCGACGGGCGAGTTCCGGAGCTACACGGTTCTCGCCCTGAGCGCCGGCATCTGCGAGGAGATCGTCTACCGGGGCTTCATGATCGCCGTCCTCCGCGCGTGGTTCGGCCCCGGATGGGAAGGCGCCGCGCTCGCGGTCGGACTACCCGCGCTCTTCTTCGGGGCCGCCCACGCCGCGCAGGGATGGCGCGGTGTCGTCGGGGCCGCGGCGGGCGCTTTGGCGTGGGGATTCGTGGTGATCGAGACCGGTTCCGTCTGGCCGGGGGTGGTGTGCCACCTCCTGTGGGACCTGTTCATGGGGTGGCTCGGGTTCCGGTTCCTGCGGCCTTCGGAAACCGGGACCTGATCGGGACTCCGGCTGGCTACGCGTCCGAAGCCGGCGTCCCGACCCGCTACGCCACCTGGCCGGATGAAGTCCTTCCCGCCGCCCGCCTGCGGCGGGCTGTGGCCGCCGGGTGGGCGGCCCGCCCCCAAAACCCGGGGGGATTGAGGGGTTGGGGGGGCACGAAAAACAAGAAAAACTAGGGCATGTGGGGGGGGG
>JAPPGX010000039.1:0-4110 GCA_028877265.1 Acidobacteriota bacterium | reverse complement strand
TCGGGGTGGCTCGGGGTCCTACGGGGGGGTCCCTACCCTCTCCGCCACGTGGGGGTTTTATGTCCTGCCCGCCGCCGGCGGGGGGGGGGGTGGGCGGGCTTGTTGGCGGGCGCTCCCCTACTCCGCGGTGGAATAGCGGATGTCGGTGACCAGGAACTCCTCGAAGAAGTCGAGCATGTCGTGGAGCTTGTCGATCGTGTTCTGCCTCCCGTACACGTAGTACCCCTCACCGGGATACGCCTTGTAGCGGACGATCTTGTAGTGCTGGTCGAGCTTGCGCGCGAAGTTCAGCGCGGCCTGCGGCTCGTCCTCGCGCATCCGCCAGCCGGCGGCCACGCCTTCTCCCTGGATCACGAAGGTCGGCGTCGTGACCTGGTGCGCCTTCAGGATGGAGGAGCTGTTCAGGTAGGTCTCGCGGTTCTCGGGATACGGGCCGAGTTCGTACTCGACGAGCTTGATGTGCTGGAGCTCGTGGACCGTGGAGTGGAACTCGGTCATGTCGCCGTAGCCCGACAGTGAGATCGCCGCCTGGAAGACATCCGGGGCGAAGGCGACCGCCGCCATGGTCATGATCCCGCCGTAGCTGGTCCCGGTGACCCCGATCCGGTCGGGGTCCACGTCGGAACGGCCCTTCAGGTAGTCCACTCCCGCGAGCACGTCCTCGAGGTCGCAGTGTCCCCAGCAACCGTTGTTGAGGTCCTCGAAGGCGAGGCCGTAGCCGGAGCTGCCGCGGATGTTCGGCATGAGCACCACGTAGCCGCGCTGGGCGAAGAAGTGGACCTGCTGGTGCCGCCGGAACTGCTCGTCGAACTGTGACGTGGGTCCGCCGTGGATCCAGACCACGCCGGGGAAGCGGTCGCCGGGAGCGGCGTCCGGCGGCCGGTGCAGGTAGGCCTCGATGGTGAGGCCGTCGGTGCTCCGGTAGCTGATCTTCTCGGGAAGCTGGACCCGGGGCTCGGCGTCCGCGCCGATCTCGCTGTGCGCCAGCGCGCTCTCTCCCGAAGCGACGTCGAGCACGAAGAGCTCCGTGGGACGCGCCGGGGTCTCGAAGGTGTAGCTGATCCGGGTCCCGTCGGGCGACCACTCGGGACGGAGCGCCGCTCCGTTCTCCCGCTCGACGAGAGTCCGGCCGCCGGACCCGTCCGCCGCCGCGAGCCGCAGCGAATGGACGCCGTCCCGGTTCTCGGTGTAGCTGACCCAGGCGCCGTCGGGCGACCAGCGGGCGTCGCTCTGGTCGTGGTCCGAAGCCGCCATTGGCCGGGGCTCGCCCCCCGCGCGCGGCGCGATCCAGAAGTTCAGCCAGCCGCTGCGCTGCGAGCGGAAGAGCAGGTGCTCGCCGTCGGGCGACGGCTGGGCGGCGCCGAAACCCCGGCCCGCGCGGTAGTCGAAGAAACCGCGGTCCTCCACCACGGTGCGCGGATTCCCGCCGTCGGGGGTGACCTCGATCACGTCGTGGTCCACCCAGCGGTCGTCCATGCGCACGTAGAAGAGCGCCCCGGAGTCCGGAGCCCAGCTCGGATACCCCTCGTAGAGCGGGTCGCCCGTCAACCGATGCACCTCTCCCCCGGGCACCGACACCTTCCAGATGTCCATGTTGCCGAACCGGTCGCCCGCGAATGCGATCCATGCCCCGTCGGGCGACCAGGCGAGCCCGTTCGCCCGCGCCGAAAGCCGGGTGAGCCGGCGGTCCGTACCCTCCTCGGCCGACCACAGGTAGATGTCCGGCGCACCGTCGCGGTCGGTGGTGTAGGCGACGAAGCGTCCGTCGGGCGACCAGACCGGCTGCGGGGCCCCCAGCGACCCCACCCCGCTGAGCGTCAGATCCTCCGTGAGGATCCGGAACGACCCGGTGTCGGAGTCCACGCCGGCGAGGTCGCCCCCGGCCGACACGAAGGTGATCAGGGATCCGTCCGGAGCCCACTGCGGCGAACGGGCGCCCCCGACTGCGGCCCGCAGGTCCACCAGGGCGGCGGCGCCGATCGGGCCCGCGACCTCGTCGGCGGCCACGGGCGCCGAGCCGCCTTCCTCCAGCGCACACGCGAGCCCTCCGGCGAACGCCAATCCGGCTGCGACGACAAGAAAACGGTGCAGTCTCATGACCCCTCCTCGATCCGGCCATTCCCCCGCGGCCGGATCACGGTACGGAGACTACTGGATGCGGGCTTCTGACGCTGATGCGGGGGTGGTGTCCGACCCGGTAGGCTCTCCTTTCCGATCGAAGTTCCCGCGGAGAGGTCCGAAGACCCGCCGCAAGACCAGGAGGAGACAGCATGTTCCGAACCAGGACCGGCGCGGCCTGCGCCACTCTTTCCGCCACGCTTTTGCTCTTCGGCGCCTGCGCCCCCACCGAGGAGGCCCCGCAGTCGAACGCCACCGTGTTCGAGGGCGCGACCGTCATCGTCGGTGACGGCAGCGACCCGATCGCAAACGGCGTCTTCGTCGTCGAGGACGGCCGCTTCGTCGCCGCCGGCGCGGCGGACGAAGTCATGGCGCCGGAGGGCGCCGCGCGGGTGGATCTCTCGGGCCGGTTCGTCATCCCGGCGCTCATCGACACCCATGTGCACCTGCGGGTGGACCGCGAGGGCCTGATCGACGACCTCCAGCGGCGCGCCTACTACGGGGTCGGCGCCGCGGTGAGCCTGGGGCATGACGACGGCGACGCGGGGGCCGCCGTGCGCGACAACCCGGTCCCCGGCGCGGCCCTCGCGATGACCGCCGGACGCGGGATCACCCGGCACGAGCCGGGGCGGTCCGAGGCCCCCTACTGGATCAACACGGCAGAGGAGGGGCGGGCCGCGGTCCAGGAACTCGCCGCCGCGAACGTGGACATCGTGAAGGTCTGGGTGGACGACCGCGGCGGCCAGTACGACAAGCTGACCGCGGACCTCTACGGCCCGATCATCGAGGAGGCCCACGAGCACGGCCTCCGCGTGACCGCCCACATCTTCTCGCTGGAGGATGCGAAGGGGCTTCTGGAGGCGGGCGTGGACTCGTTCGCCCACAGCGTCCGGGACATGGACGTGGACGACGAGTTCGTGGCGATGGTCCAGGAGCGGCCGGACGTGGTCCTGATCCCGAACCTCGGGGCCCGCGGGGCCTACGAGGACATGAGCTGGCTGTCGGGAACGCTGTCCGGCGAAGCGCTCGAGGCGGCCCAGGCGGCCCACGAGGAGCGGCCCGAGGCGCACGAGTCCTTCGGCATCCAGGCGAGGAACCTCGCCCGGCTGAACGAGGCGGGCATGAAGATCGTCATGGGCACCGACGGCAACGCCGGCTGGCGGCCCCACATCGAGATGCGCGACATGGTGGAGTCCGGGATGACCCCGCACGAGGTGATCGTGGCCTCCACCAGCGCCGGCGCCGAGTACGTGATGCTGCACGACACCGGCAGCATCGCGGCCGGCAAGAGCGCCGACTTCGTGGTGCTCGGAGCCAATCCGCTCGACGACATCACGAACACCCGGAACATCGAGGCTGTGTATCTCCGCGGCGAGGAAGTGGACCGGGCCGGACTGAGCGCCGGCTGGGTCGGCGGACAGTAAGCGGTAGGCGCCATGAAACACGCGCACACCATCAGTTGGGCGATCTTCGCCCTGCTGGGAGCCATCACCGTCGTGATCTCGCTGACCTCGCTCAGCGCCGCCTACCTGAACCCCGACGCCGACCTGATCGGCGGCCGGTTCACCCCCGCCGAAGTCGCGAACGGGGACGCGGAACTCGCTGCCGCGCTCTCCGCCCGGCGCGGCACGGCGGCCGCGTTCGGGCTCTCCTACGGGATCCTGCTGTTCGGGATCGCCTGGGGGCCGTACCGGAGGCGCGGCCGGCTGTTCAAGTGGCTGCTCATCGCCAGCCTGGTGAACGCGGGCGTCATCCTGCTCCGCGCGCCGATCCTGGGGGTCGGCCTCGGGCTCGTCACCGCCTTCGTCCCGCTGGCGCTGATCGTGATCGCCGCGGCGCTCGGGGTGATGGCGAAGCGCCAGGCCTGACGGCTACCGGGCGTGATGGCGCGCCGGCTTGGAACGCCGACTGCGCCCCGGCCCCCCCGGCCGCCCCCGCCCCCCCCCGCGCCCCCCCCCCCGGGGGGGGGGGGGGAGGTGGGGGGTGGGGGGC
>JAPPGX010000051.1 GCA_028877265.1 Acidobacteriota bacterium | reverse complement strand
CTGCCGACGTACCCCTTCCAGCGGGAGCGGTACTGGGTGCGGCGGCCGCGCCGCCTCTCTCACGGCGAGAGTCCTTTCCCTGGCTCGCGGCGGGACTCGGCGAGCGGCGAGGTCACCTTCGAGATCGAACTCGCGGCCTCGGACCCCGTCTGGCTCGCCGACCACCGGGTATTGGGCCGCGTCGTCGTGCCCGGCGCGTTCTTCGGGGCGCAGGCGGCGTCCGCCGTCGGGATCGGGAGCACCGCGGCGGGGGTTCGTGTGGACGAGGTGCAGATGGAGCGCCCGCTCGTATTTCCCGGCACTGCGGATGGCGAGGAAGGCCGCCGGCTCGTGCAGCTCGTGCTGGGTGCGGCCGCGGATGCCGTCCCGCGTTCCTGGACGGTGTACAGCCGCGGTCCGGAGGAGGAGTCCTGGACGCGCCACGCCGCGGGACGGGTTACCCGCCTCGCCGCGCCGGCGCAGGCCGCCCCCGCGGACCTGGAACACCTGCAGGATCGGAGCGTTGCTGTCGAGGCCGCGTGGGTCTACGAGCGCATCGCGTCTACGGGTGTTGCGCTCGGGCCGGCGCTTCAGGGTTTGCGCCGGATTTGGCCGGGCGCAGAGGAGGCGCTGGGGGAGGTCGTTCTGCCCGACGGCCTCGACGGCGCCGGATCCGCCGTTCATCCGGTGTTGCTCGACGCCTGCTTCCAGACGCTGGTCGGGATCACGAACTTTAGGGAGAAGAGCGCCGGGTTCGCCTGGGTGCCCGTTGGCTGGGATTCGCTGTGGCTCGCGGAGCCGGCCCCCGGCAGGCTCTTCTGCTGGGTGCGCGCCGTGGACCCCGGCGCCCCGTCTCCTTCGATCCGGCGCGCCGACCTCGCCCTCTACCGCCCGGATGGGACGCCCTTCGGCGGAGTCCGTGGACTCCGGCTGCGCCGCGCGACCGCCGCGTCCCTCTTCGGGGCGGCCGACGGGGTGGAGGATCTGCTCTATGAAGTGCAGTGGCGAGATTCCGGCCCCGAGGGGCGGGGCGGCCTCCGTTCCGCCGATTTCCTCGTCACCCCGACATCCGACGGCGGCTCTGGTGTCCCGATGCGGGAATCGGACCTGCTGGAACCCGAAACGCTGGCGGCGCTCGATCGAGATCTCGACGCGCTGTCGCGCGCGTACGCGGCCGCCGCGCTCCGCGAACTCGGCTGGGACGGCGCTCGACCGGATCCGGCCGACCTCGAGGCGTTGCAGAGGCGGCTGAAAGTCACCGCGGAGCAGCGCGGCCTGTTCGCCCGGCTGCTGATGCTCGCGATGGCTGGAGAGGAGGCAGGCGCCGGGGCGGTCACGGAACCACCCGAGGATCTGACAACGCTGGCCGTCCGCCTCGCCGGCGGGCAGCCAGCGGGCGGGGTGGAGTTCGGCTTGCTGCGCCGGTGTGGAGACGCGTTGCCCGACGTGCTGCGCGGGCGGGCCGACGGGCGCGAACTGCTCTTGGGGAATTCCCCGAGCCCGGCCTCTCTCGCGCTCGAAGCACCGGTTTCGCGGCTCGCGAACCGCCGGGCGGCCGCGGTGGTCGCCGAGGCGGTGTCGGGTTTGCCGGAGGGACGCACGCTTCGCGCCCTTGAGATCGGGACGGGAAACGGCGGCGTGCCCGGCGCGCTGCTCGAAGCGCTGCCTCGCGGGCGCACCGAGTACGTCTGGGCGGACGCCTCTCCGGACTCCTTCGCCGCCGCCGAGGAGCGGTTCTCCGCCGCGGACGCGCGGCTTCGCTGCCGGCTGCTGGACATCGAGCGGGATCCGGGCGAGCAGGGTTTCGCCGACCACGGTGCGGACCTGGTGCTGGCGCTCAACGGGCTGCACGCGACCCAGGATCTCGGGCAGGCGCTCGCCCATTGCCGGCGGCTGCTCGCACCGGAAGGACTCCTGGTCGTGATGGAGCGGGCGGTTCCCCGGGGATGGCTGGATCTGACCTTCGGCCTGCTGCCCGGATGGTGGCGCTTCGACGATGCCTACCGGACGGACCACGCGCTCGTCTCCCCCGAAACCTGGCGGCGGGCTCTCGCCGACGCCGGATTCGCCGCCGTGAAGATGGCGCCCTCCGGCGCCGCCGCCAACGGGAGCGCGCGCCCCGCGGAACTGATCGTCGGGCGCGCGCCCGACGTCCCCGCGACGCGGCCGGGCCTGTGGGTCGTGTGGCCGCCCGACGACGGCTCGGGCGAGCCGGGTCTCAAGTGGGTGCTGGAGGACGCAGGCCAACGGGTCCTCCGGCCCACCGGGGTCCAGGCATACCGGCGGCAGTCGTGGCGGGAGTTCTTCGCTTCGCTCGACACGGACCTCCCGCTCCGCGGTGTGGTCCACCTCGCGGGGATCGCAACGAGTCCGTCGGCAGACCCGGCTCCCGAGGCGGAACGGCTTGGATCGAGCGCGCTCGCGCTCGTGCAGGGCCTTCTGGACGTGGGAGCCGCCCCGACCACCGGTGTGTGGCTCGTGACGCGCGGCGGCCAGACGATCGGATCCGAGCAGAGCGGGGGCATCGGCGGATCCCTCCTTTGGGGGTTCGGCCGCACGGCCGCGCGGGAGATCGGCGGGACGCCCGTGCGGCTGCTGGACCTCGATCCGGAGCAATCGGTGTCGGCCGCCGTGCTCGGAGGCGAGTTACTCCACTCGGACGACGAAACCGAGATCGCGCACCGGGCGGGTCGCCGTCTCGTGTCCCGACTGACCCGGCTGCGGCCCGGTGCCGACCCCTCCCTGGCTCCTCGAGATCAGCCCCGCGCGGCCCGAGTGCGGGGGGACCGCAGCTACCTCGTGACCGGGGGAACGCGGGGGATCGGACTCAGGATGGCGCGCTGGCTGCTCGATGAAGGGGCTGGCGCGGTTGTCCTGAACGGTCGGCGTGCGCCGGAGGGGCCGGCGGGGCAGGAGATCGAGCGCTTGCGGGAGGGCGGCGCCGAGGTCCGGGTGCAGCTCGCCGATGTCGCCGACCCGGAGGCGGTGACGTGCCTCGTTGGGGGGATCGGGCCGGCGTCCGGAATCCCGCCGCTGGGTGGCGTGGTCCACAGCGCGGGCGTACTGTCGGACGCGGCCCTCGCGTACCAGGATTGGCCGGGTTTCGAGAGGGTGCTGCGGCCGAAGGTGATGGGCGCCTGGAATCTCCACCGGGCGACCCTCGGATCGGCCCCCGACCTGTTCGTGGTTTTCTCGAGCGTTGCGGGATTGCTGGGAAGCCCGGGACAGGCGAACTACGCGGCGGCGAACGCATTCCTCGACCAGTTGGCGCGCCACCGGCGGGCGCTCGGGCTGGCCGGCCAGGCCATACAATGGGGCGCGTGGTCAGATGTCGGAGTCGCGGCGGACCGGCGGGAGCGTCTCGCGGACCGGCTGGCGGCCGCGGGGGTCGAGTGGATCACGCCAGACCAGGGGCTCCGCGCCCTCGGTCGGCTGGTGCGGGACGACGTTGTGTCCGCGGCGGTGACCGCGGTGGATTGGGGAACTTTCGGGGCGAGCGTGGAGTCCTGTCCGCTGCTCTTCTCGGAGCTCGTTGAGGACGTTCGCAGAGGGCCGGAACAGGCGGCGGCCGACAGCCTTGCCGCGCGCGTGCGGGACGCGTCCCCGGCGCAGCGGGAGGGAGTCCTCTTGGAGTTGGTCCGGGGGATGGCGGCGTCAGTGCTGCGGCTCCCGCAACCACCGCCGCCACAGGTGGGGTTCTTCGACCTCGGCATGGACAGCCTGATGGCGGTCGAGTTGCGCAACCGGATCAACCGGGCGCTCGTGGGTGCGTACGTCGCGCCGGCCTCGGTTGTTTTCGACCACCCGACCGCGGAGCGGCTCGCCCGGCATCTCCTGGACGCGGTGAGCGCGGACGAAGCGGAAGCGGCTCCGGAACCAACGGGGGATCTGGGCGGCCTGCTCGCGGAAATCCGGGCGGAACTGGAGAATGGCGATGGCTGACGCACAGGTTCCGGCGTCTCTCGCCCGCCGACTCCTCGAAGAAGTCCGCGTGCGCCGGGAAGAGTCGGCCCGCAACCGCTCCCCGATTGCGATCGTGGGGATGGCCTGCCGTTTTCCCGGCGGGGAGAACCCCGCGACATTCTGGCGGCAACTCGCTGCCGGCGCCGACGCCGTCACCCGCGGGCGGCCCGGCGAAACGGCCGTCGAGCCGCTGTGGGGATCCTACGTGCCGGACCTGGACCGCTTCGACGCCGAGTTTTTCCGGGTTGCTCCGGTGGAAGCGGAGTTGCTGGACCCGCAGCAGCGTCTGTTGCTCGAGGTGAGTTGGGAGGCGCTGGAGGACGCCGGACTCGACCCCGCGCGACTCGCGGGCAGCTCCACCGGCGTCTTCGCCGGGATCATGTCGAATGACTACGCCGGGCTGATTCCTTTCCCGGAGGGCGATCCATCCCGCGGCTTCCACTACGTCACCGGCAACAGTTCCTCGACCGCCATTGGCCGCGTCGCCTTCACTCTCGGTCTCGAAGGTCCGGCGGTCGCGGTGGACACTGCCTGTTCGTCGTCGCTCGTGGCCATGCACCAGGCAGCCGTCGCGCTCCAGCGGAGCGAAGTGGACCTCGCGCTGTGCGGGGGCGTGAACGCGATGCTGCTCCCGCGGGTCACGCGGCTGCTCCAGGAAGCGGGAATGATCGCCCCCGACGGGCGTTGCAAGACGTTCGACGCCGCGGCGAATGGCTTCGGCCGCGGCGAGGGGTGCGGCATGCTCGTCATGAAGCGCCTCGCCGACGCCGAAGCGAGCGGCGACCGGATTCTCGGCGTCCTGCTCGGGTCCGCGGTCAACCACGACGGCGCGAGCGCCGGGCTCACCGTCCCGAGTGGGGGTGCCCAGGAGCGGGTCATCGCGGAGGCGCTCGACCGCGCCGGAGTCGAGCCGGCGGCGGTGGATTACCTCGAGGCTCACGGCACCGGGACCGAGCTCGGCGACCCCATCGAGTTGCGCGCCGCCGCCGCCGCTTACGGACCGGAGCGTCCTCCGGATCGCCCGCTCCTGGTCGGATCGGTGAAGACCAACGTGGGCCACCTGGAGTCGGCAGCCGGGGTCGCCTCGGTAATCAAGGTGCTCCTCGCGCTGCGTGCCGGGTCCATCCCGCCGCACCTCCACCTCGAACGGCCGAATCCACGGGTGGACTGGGACCGGCTGCCGCTCAAGGTGACGCGCGAGGCGACCGCGTGGCCGCGCGTCTCTGGCCAGCCGCGGCGCGCCGCGGTGAGTTCCTTCAGCTTCTCCGGCACGAACGCGCATGTCGTGATCGAGGGGCCTCCGCCGGATCGGGAGGCACCCGGCGCGCTCGTGGCGGCGCCGGCTGTTTTTCTGGCCGAGACCGGGGAGTCCGGAGCGCGACCGGATCCGGTGCGGGCCCCTCTGGCTACCCGAAGCCGTCGCGTGCTTCCCCTCTCCGGAAAGAGCGCGAAGGCGCTTACCGATCTTGCCGGGCGCTATCTGGATTGGCTCGGAGAGCGGGAGGCCGATCTCTCTCCGGAGGAACTCGCCGACGCGGCCTGGGTGGCTGGCGCCGGGAGGAGCCATTTCTCCTGGCGGGCCGCGATCCCCTTCCGGGATCACCTGAGCCTTCGGGAACGCCTCGCCGCGGTAGCAGCCAGCTCCCCGGCGCCGCCAGGATCGCCTGCCAGAACGGCGTTCCTGTTCACCGGACAGGGCAGCCAGTGGAAGGGCATGGGACGGGAGCTCCATGACACGGAGCCGGTCTTCCGGGAGGTCCTCGAACGCTGCGACGCGGCGTTTCGGGAGGAACGGGGGGGATCGCTGCTCCCGGTGATGTTCGGCGAGGCCGAGGGTCTCGACCAGACCGAGTGGACGCAGCCCGCCCTGTATGCGCTCTCCTGTTCCCTCACGGCGCTCTGGGCCAGCGTGGGAATCCGCCCGGATGTCGTGTTCGGGCACAGCGTCGGGGAAATCGCGGCGGCGCAGGCCGCCGGAGTGTTCGGGCTCGAAGCCGGCATGCGGTTCGCGGCCCGGCGCGGGGCCCTCATGGGGAGGCTTCCTGTCGGGGGGGCGATGACGGCGGTGTTTGCCGCCACGGATCACGTGGAGCGGCTCATCTCGGAAGAGGAGGGCCCCCGGCTCGATATCGCGGCGGAGAACGGCGCCCACCAGGTGGTCAGCGGCGCCGTGGAGCGCGTGGCCGCTTTCGAAACCCGATGCGCCTCGGAGGGCCTCCGGATCGAGCGGCTTCGGACGAGCCACGCCTTCCATAGCGCATTGATGGATCCGGCCCTGGACGAGATCGCGGCCGCCGCTCGGGACCTCGCTCCGCAGGCGCCTTCGGTTCCCCTGGTGAGCAACGTGTCCGGACGTCCGGCACGGGCCGCCGAGAGGCTCGACGGCGCCTACTGGCGGCTCCAGGCGCGGGCGCCCGTGGCCTTCGGGGCGGGGGTCCGTTCGCTCGCGGAACTCGAGGTGGGGGTTTTGGTCGAGGTGGGCCCGCGGGCGGTGCTCGGTCCCCTGGCCTCGCTCGGCTGGGCTCAGGAGCAGCCTCCGGCGGTTGTGGCGAGCCTGGGCGGGGAAACAGGTTTCGTGGACGCGGTCGCGGAGGCGTACGAGGCGGGTCTCCAGGTGTCCTTCGAGGGGCTGTTCGCCGGGGAGCGGCGCCGCCGGATTTCCTTGCCGACGTATCCGTTCCAGCGGAAGCGCCACTGGGCGCCGACGGTGGCGCAGCGGCCGGACGAGGGCGTCGGGCGCACGATTGCGGTCGAGGATCTGCTCTACGAGGTCGTCTGGCGGGATGCGCCGCCGGGGGCGGGTTCGGATGCCGGGGGCCACTTTGTGGTGTGTGGAGGAGAGGGGGCGATCGCGGGAGAACTCGCCGAGGAGCTGAGCGCCCGGAAGCAGCGGGTCACGTTGGCTGGCGGGCCGGGATGGGGCGGTGCGGAAGGATCGCGGGCGCGCTGGCGGGAGTTTTTCGAGAGTCTCGGGAACGAGGAGCTGGCCGGGGTGGTGTTCGTCGAGGCGGCTTCGGGGGAGACCGCGGCGGGTCTGGGGGCGGATCTGCGCCGGATCGGTGAGGGAGCGCTCGGTCTGGCGCAGGGGCTCATGGACGCGGGGCTCTCGTCGCGGTCGGGGCTTTGGCTCGTGACGCGAGGCGGTCAGGTGCTCGAGGAGCAGGTGTCCGGCGCCCTTGCCGGAGCCGTGCTGTGGGGGTTCGGGCGCACTTTGGCGGTTGAGCTCGGGGGAGTGCCGGTCCGTCTGGTGGATCTCGACCCCGGCTCGGGTTCCGGTGCGGAGGAGTTGGCGTCGGAGTTGCTCCACCGAGACCGGGAGACCGAGGTGGCCTGGCGCGGCGGGCGGCGGCAGACCCCGCGGCTGGTTCGCTTCCGGCCTTCGTCTCAGAGGCGCACCGAGCAGCCGGTGCGGGAAGAACGGACGTACCTGTTGACCGGGGGGACGGGCGGCATGGGGCGGTCGGTGGCGGAGTGGCTCCTGACGGAAGGCGCGGGTGCGGTGGTGCTGAACGGGCGAAGGGAGCCGCGGGGAACGGTCGAGACGGAGATCGCCCGTCTCCGGGAGCAGGCGGGCGAGCGGGGCGCGGAGGTTCGGGTCGAGCTCGGGGACGTGAGCGATCCGGCGGCGGTGCGGGATCTGGTCGGGCGTTCGGGGCCGGCGGCGGGTCTGCCACCGCTGGGAGGGGTGTTCCACTGTGTGGGGGGACTGTCGGACGCCGCGCTTCAGAACCAGGACTGGGCGGGGTTCGAGCGGGTGCTGGGGCCGAAGGTTCTGGGAGCTTGGGAGCTGCACCGGGCGACCGAAGAACTGGATCTGGACCTGTTCGTGCTGTTTTCGAGCGTGGCGGGGGTCTTCGGGAACGCGGGTCAGGCGAACTACGCGGCGGCGAACGCGTTCCTCGACCAGTTGGCTCTCTACCGCCGCGGGCAGGGGCTGCCGGGTCAGGCAATCCAGTGGGGTCCGTGGTCGGGGGCGGGGCTCGCGGAGGCGGCGCGGGACCGGATCGCGGGGCGACTGAGCGCGACGGGGGCGGGCTGGCTGACGGCGGAGGAGGGGCTACGGGCGCTCGGCCGCCTGTTGCGGGAAAACGTAGGGAGCGCGGTGGCGGTGGCCATGGACTGGGAGCGGGCGGGGGAGGCGGGCGCTCCGCCAGCGCTCTTGTCCGAGCTCGTGACCCGCCGCGCGCCGGAGGCGGAAGGGGAGTTGATGGCGCGGCTCGGGAGCGCGCCTCGGGGACGGCGGGAGGAAGTGGTGCGGAGGTTCGTGCGGGAGGAGGTACTTTCGGTGCTGCGGCTGGACGCGCCCCCTTCGGAGGAGGTGGGGTTCTTCGATCTGGGGATGGACAGCGTGACGGCGGTGGAGCTGCGGGGCCGGTTGAACCGAGCGCTCGGAGGGAGCTACGTGGCGGCCGCGACCGTGGTCTTCGATCATCCGACGGTCGGGCAATTGGGGCGGCATCTGGCGGAGGAGTTGGGTGCGGTTGCTCCGGCGGCGGTGCCGGCGCTCGGGCGTCCGGCGCCCGGGGAGCGGATCGCGGTGGTTGGGATGAGCTGCCGTTTCCCCGGGGGTGGCGGTCCGGCGGCGTTCTGGTCGCATCTCGATGC
>JAPPGX010000195.1 GCA_028877265.1 Acidobacteriota bacterium | reverse complement strand
CCCCCCCCCCCCCCCCCCCCCCCCCCCCCCCCCCCCCCGCGGGGCGGGGGGGGGGGGCCCCCCCGGCCCCCACCCCCCGGTGCGTCACCCGGCTGAAGCCGGCGTTCCTTGCCGTGCCTAGCCCCTGACGCGCTTCACCAGGTCCGCCAGCCGTTCCACCGTGTCCTCCACCCGGTCGTTCGTGATGCGGTGGTCGTAGGAGGCCGCGCGGGGCATCTCCTCCCGAGCGGTCCGGAGCCTTCGCTCGACTTCCGGACCCGACTCCCGTCCCCGCCCGGCGAGCCGCGCCTCGAGGTCCGCGAACGCCGGGGGCATGATGAACACGGTCACGGCCGCGGGAATCTCCCGGCGCAGCGCGTCGGCTCCCTGCACGTCCACTTCGATGAGGAGGTCGTCGTCACCGCCCGCCCGGAGCGCCTCCTTGCTGGTGCCGTAGCGGTGGTTGTGGACCACTGCCCACTCCACGAAAGCACCCTCATCGATCAACTGCTGGAACCGGTCCGCGCTCACGAAGTGGTAGTCGCTGCCGTTCCGCTCGCCGGCCCGCTGCGGCCGGGTGGTGTGCGAGACCGCAAAGGCGAGTCCCGGGACCCGCGCCACCAGCTTCCGCAGGATCGTGGACTTGCCGACTCCCGAGGGGCCGGAGACGACGAAGAGGCGGGGCAAGGTCAGGAACCGACCGTCTCCCTCAGGGCCTGCCCCAGCCGGCGGATGGCTTCCGGGATGAGGTCTTCGGCGACGTAGCTGTAGGAGAGACGGATCGAGACGCGCGCCACCGCCGAAGTCGGATCGGCAAAGAAACAGTTCCCCGCCACGAAGGCGACGCCGTGCCGCTCGATGGAGCGGAGCAGCAGCTTTTCCGTATCGCAGTCCACCTCGCTCCACAGGAAGAACCCGCCGTCCGGCCGCAGCCATGGCGTGCGGCACGGGAAATCTGCGAGCGCATCGATCATGGCGTCGCGCTTCCGCCGGTAGAGGTCCTGCGCCCGCTCCACCTGGGCGTCCAGCCCGCCGGCCCTGCCGTAGGCGAGCGCGAGCCGCTGGGTAAGCGCGCTCGAGCACTGGTCGGTGCCGAGCTTCAGCAGTCCGAGCCGCTCGATGAGTCCCCGGTCCGCCGCCACCCAGCCGAGGCGCAGGCCGGGCCCGAAGATCTTCGAGAAGGTGTGGACGAAGATCACCCGCTCGGGCGCGAGCGACTTGAGCGACGGCAGCCACTCCCCCTCGTAGCGGAGTTCCCCGTAGGCGTGGTCCTCGACCACCGCCAGGTCGTGGCGTTCCGCGACTTCCAGCACCTCGCGGCGCCGCTTGAGGCTCCAGGTGCGGCCCGTCGGGTTCTGGAAGCTCGGTCCCACGTAGAGGACCCGGGGGGCACGGCCCTCCCGGGCCAGCCGCAGCACCGTGTCGTCGAGCGCCTCGGGGATCATCCCGGCGTCGTCGCTGGAAACCCCGACCGGAATCCCGGCAAGCTCCCGGCAGACCTGGAGCGCGACCATGTAGGTCGGGTCCTCGAAGAGCACGGGGTCGCCGGGGTTCGTGAGCGCGTTGAAGGCGTGCCGGATCCCCTCGAGACCCCCGCTGCAGACGAGAATCTCCTCGGGACTGCACCGGATGCGCTCGATGCGGGCCATCCGTGTCGCGAGGAACTCGCGCAGTTCCGTGATCCCGGGATTCGGCGAGTAGTTGAGCGCCTCGGGGCCGTGGTCCGTCAGGACCTGCGCCATCGCCTCCCGCGTCTCCTCGATCCGGAATACCCGCGGATCGGGGAGCCCGCCGGCGAGCGAGATGATCCCCGGCTGCTCGGCCAGCTTCAGGATCCCGATGACCGCATCGGCGTCCGCGATCCGGGAGGCGGCGTCCGAGAAGCGGGCGTTCCAGTTCATCCGGCCCAATTCATCCAGCGATGACCTCCAGGCACAAGGTAGCCGTTTCGCCCTCGACCTCGATCTCGCGCCGCTCGGCGCCGGGAAGTTCCCCAGCCACGAGTTCCACCGAGAGCGTCTCGTTCAGGAAGTGGGCCTCGCGTTCCCGGGCCACCGCGAGCAGCGAACCGTCCCCGTTCGTCCCGGCGAGAGCGACGCGGATCCGCGCCACATAGGGCAGGTCCAGGTCCTTCCTGAAGTTCTGCACCCGGTTGAGCAGCTCCCGGTAGCGGCCCTCGGCGAGGAGTTCGGGACTCAGCGCGGTGTCGAGGGCCACGGTGGCGAGCGGGCTCCCTGCAATGGCGCGTCCCTGCCGGGGACGCGACTCGACCGCGAGGTCCTCCGCGTCGATGGCCACGGTCTCGCCACCGGGAAGCTCGAGCGTGAGTGGTCCGGTCGCGAGCGCATCCCGGGCCGCCCGGCCGTCGAGCGCGAAGATCGCCTTCCGGGCCGCCTGCATCCGGCGGCCGAGCCGGGGACCCAGACGCCTGAAGTTGGGCTTCACCACGAACTCCAGATCGGCTTCCGGATCTTCCCGGAAGCGGACCTCGCGGACGTTCAGTTCGTCGGCAATGAGGTCGCGGTGGCGGTCGAGCCGGGCCCGGAGCCCCTCCTCGGCCACCGCGACGCTGGCGCCCGCGAGCGGCTGCCGTACCCGGATCTCGTGTTCCTTCCGCACCCGGAGACCGAGCGAGGCAATCTCGCGGACCGCCGCCATCTCCTCGTTGAGCCCGGCGTCGAGCGGGAACTCCCGCCCCGGCCAGTCGGTGAGATGGACGCTCTCGGACGCCTCGTCCCCGAGCGGGCCGGCCACCAGGTTCCGGTGGATCTCCTCGGCCAGGAAGGGCACGAAGGGGGCGGCGAGCTGCGAGAGGCGGACCAGCGCGTCGTAGAGCGTCCGGTAGGCGTCGAGCTTGTCCGCCCCGCGCCCCGCTTCCCAGAAGCGGCGCCGGCTGCGGCGGAGCCACCAGTTGGAGAGCGATTCGGCGAAGGCGGCGAGCGAGCGGGCCGCATCGTAGGCGCGGATCTCCTCGAGACCCGCGGTGACCTCGGCCGTCGTCTCCTCGAGGTGGGAGAGGATCCAGCGGTCGAGCGCCGGGCGCTCCGAAACGGGGCGGCCCCGGTCGCGGCGCGGGTCGAAACCGTCGATCTCCGCGTAGATGGTGAAGAAGGAATAGACGTTCCGCAGTTTCAGCGGGAACTCGCGGGCGGCGGCGCGCACGTTCTGGAGCGAGTGGCGCTTGTTGGCCCAGGGCGCCGCGCCGGCGAGGAAAAACCAGCGGAACGCGTCGGCGCCCGCCTCGGCGAGCGTCTCTTCGGGCGGCGTGTAGTTGCCGCGCGACTTGGACTCCTTCCGGCCCTCGGGATCGGTGACGTGACCCAGCACCAGGCACGACCGGTAGGGGTGGGAGCCGTCCGGCGCCGGGAGGCCGAGGCGGCCGCAGGTGTCCTCGTCGAAGAGGAGCGTCGAGATCATCAGCAGCGAGTAGAACCAGCCGCGGGTCTGGTCCACCGCTTCGACGATGTAGTCGGCGGGGAAGGCCTTCTCGAACCGGTCGCGGTTTTGGTGCGGGAACCCCCACTGCGCGAAGGGCATCGCGCCCGAGTCGAACCAGCAGTCGATGACCTCGGGAACCCGCCGATAGACCCCGGGCTCGCCCGGGTTCGTCCAGGTCACCTCGTCCACCCACGGTTTGTGGACCAGGAGGTCGGGGTCGAGCTCGGGCCGTTCGGCCCGCGCTTTCCGGAAGGCGGCGAAGGCGTCCGGGTTCTTCGCCTCGATCTCGGCCACCGAGGCGGGCGCTTCCAGCCGGCCGGTCTCGTCGTTGATCCAGATGTTCAGCGGGGTGCCCCAGAACCGCTCCCGGGAGAGCGCCCAGTCCACGTTGTTCCGGAGGAAGTCACCGAAGCGGCCCTCCTTGATGTGCTCGGGAAGCCAGTTCACCGCGCCGCTGTTGGCGAGCGCCGCATCCTTCCGGGCCGTGGTGCGGATGAACCAGGCGGGACGGGCGTACTGGATGAGCGGGTCCTGGTCCGAACGCCAGCAGAAGGGGTACTCGTGGCGGATGGTCTCGTGGTGGAGCAGGCGGCCCTCCTCCCGGAGGCGGCGGACGATCGCCTTGTCCGCCTCCTTGACCCACTGGCCTTCGAGCCACGGGACCTCGGCGGTGAAGCAGCCGTCCGCCCCCACCGCGCAGGGCAGCGGGATCTCGCCGGCGTTCTCGTAACCGGAGACCGTCTTGCGGTGGAGGTCGTGGTCCACCTCGCCGAAGGCGGGGGCTTCGTGCACGAGTCCGGTGCCCTGGTCCAGCTCCACGAAGTCGGCGGCCAGGATCCGCCAGAAGGCGGGGACCGAACCCCCGCCCGGCAGCCGGCCCTCCAGGGCGTGGTGCCGGTCCCAGAAGTCGTCGAAGGGGGGCCGGTAGCGGCGGCCGACGAGTTCCTCGCCGGGAAAGGTGCGGAGCACCGGGAGGGGACGGCCGAGGCGCCCGGCGAGGTCCTCCCGGAGCGCGGCGGCGACCACCAGCCGGCGCGTATCGCCGCCTTCGGGCGTGTCCTCCACCTCCACGTAGTCGGTGCCGGGCCGGACCGCGGAGTAGAGGTTCGAGGGGAGCGTCCAGGGGGTGGTGGTCCAGACGACGAGCGAGAGGCCCGGATCGTCCACCAGTGGCAGGGTCACGTACACCGCCGGGTCGTCCACCTCGCGGTAGCCGAGGCCGACCTCGGCGGAGGAGAGCGCGGTGCCGCCCTGCGCCCACCACCAGACGACCTTCTCGCCGCGGTAGAGGAGCCCCTTGCGATGGAGCTCGGCGAGCGCCCACCAGACGCTCTCCACGTAGGAGCGCCGGTAGGTGACGTAGGCGTGGTCGAGGTCCACCCAGTGCCCGATGCGCGAGGTCATCTCCTCCCAGTCGCGGATGTAGCGGAAGACGCTCGCCATGCACTTCTCGACGAACGGCCCGACGCCGTATTCCTCGATGCCGGCGCGGCCGTGGATGCCGAGTTCCTTCTCGACCTCGACCTCCACCGGCAGGCCGTGGGTGTCCCAGCCCGCGATCCGCTCGGCGTAGCGCCCCCGCATGGTGTGGAAGCGGGGGAAGACGTCCTTGAAGACGCGGGTGAGGACGTGTCCGTTGTGGGGACGCCCGTTCGCGGTCGGCGGGCCGTCGTGCCAGACCCAGGGCTCCCCGCCCGCGCGCCGCGAGACGCTTTTTTCGAAGATCCCCCGCTCTTCCCAGAAACGGCGGGTCTCGTCCTCGACCGCGGCGATCTCGGTGACGGTGCGGGCGGGCCGGAAAAGGGTCACGGGAGTTTCGGGAAGTGTCGCAAGGGTACGGGGAAACCGCCTCGCGGGGAGTCTGTCGCGGTAACGCTCCCGGAACGGCTCTTCCGGCGTTCCTGCCGGAAGAGCCCGCGTCCCCAACGGGAGTCGAACCCGTGTTTTCGCCGTGAAAGGGCGACGTCCTGGGCCTCTAGACGATGGGGACCCGAGGGGGTAGGCCGTGCAGGTTTCGAACCTGCGACATCTCGCTTAAAAGGCGAGCGCTCTGCCAACTGAGCTAACGGCCCGACCGCGAGAAGGGCGGGAATATTAGCAGGGGAACGCCGGTCTCCAGACTGCTCGGGGCATGCGCCGCGCTGCGTCCGTCGCGACCCGACGCAGCCTCAGGGCACAACGGTTTGGAACGCCTGACGGCCGACCCGCCAAGCCGGCGCTGCGCCCTCAGTCCCCGAAGACGCCCGTCTCCCGCCGCCGCACGAACGCCTCCCGGTCCGGCCCCGTCGAAACCAGCGTGACCGGGACTCCGGAGAGTTCCTCCAGCGTGTCCAGGTAATGGCGCGCCTCCGGCGGGAGGTCCTCGAGCCGCGTCGCCCCCGCCGTCGGCCGGTCCCAGCCGGGCATGCTCCGGTACTCGACCTCGCAGCGCGCCAGCGCCCCGAACTCGCCCGGAAACTCCTCCACCGCGTCGCCGTCCAGCAGGTAGCGGACCCCGATCCGGACCTCGTCCAGCCCGTCCAGGACATCCAGTTTGGTGATGGCGAGTTCGTCCAGCCCGTTCACCCGGCGCGCGTAGCGCAGGACCACGCTGTCGAACCAGCCGCAGCGCCGCGGCCGGCGGGTGGTGGCGCCGAACTCGTTGCCCTTCTCCTGGATCGTGCGGTTCTGCTCCGGATCCATCTCGGTGGGGAACGGCCCCTCCCCCACCCGGGTCATGTAGGCCTTCGATACCCCGAGCACCCTCCCCACCGCGCCCGGGCCGACCCCGGCGCCCACCGCGGCGCCCGCCGCCACCGCCGTCGAGGAAGTGACGAAGGGATAGGTCCCGTGGTCCAGGTCGAGGAGGGTGGCCTGCGCGCCCTCGAAGAGGACCCCGTGCCCGGCCTCGAGCGTCTCGTGAATCACCAGCGAGGTGTCCGCGATCAGCGGCAGGACCCGGGACGCGAAGCGGTCGAGCAGTTCCCGCGTGCCGGCGATCTCTTCCGCGATCCGGCTCTCGCTCCAGCCGAGCAGTTCGCCGTGCCCGGCGACCAGGTGGGCGAGCCTCTCGTCGCGGTAGTCCGGATGACGGAGATCCCCGAGCCGGAGGCCCCGGCGGGCCGCCTTGTCGGCGTAGGCGGGGCCGATGCCCCGGCGGGTGGTGCCGATCCGGTGCTTCCCGAGCCGTTCCTCCTCCCGCGCCTCGATCGCCCGGTGCACCGGGAGGATGATCTGGGCGCGGTCCGAGAGGAGCAGGTCGGGCGAGGGGTCACGGCCGGCCGCCTCCAGCATCTCCACCTCCTCGAAGAAGGCGAGCGGGTCCACGACGCAGCCGTTGCCGACGACGGAGCGGACACCCGGGTGGAGCACCGCGGACGGAAGGAGGTGCAGGATGAACTCCCGGCCGCCGGTGACCACGGTGTGTCCCGCGTTGTGGCCGCCGCCGAACCGCACCACCGTGTGGAAGCGCGGGGCGAGGATGTCGACGAACTTCCCCTTCCCCTCGTCACCCCACTGGGTCCCGACGACCGCCAGTCCGGGCAAGGTTCGGATTCCCTATATATAAGGATGAGACCCGGAGCGGGTTCTATTCGAGACCGAGGAGGTCCCGGACTTCGTTCTCGAGCCGCTCGGGCGTGCGGCTCGGGTTGAATCCGATGTGGCGCAGGCGGACGATGCCGTCCCGGTCGGTGATGTAGGTGGTCGGCATCGCGAAGATGCGGAACGCCTCGTCGGCCTCGACCGTCGAGAGCAGGTTCACGTACTTCGCCCCGTGCTCGTCGAGGAAGGCCTGGACCTCTTCGACGGACGGGACGTTGTCGTCCACGTGCAGCCCGACCACCACGAGCCCCTCGTCGCGGTAGCGGTCCTCGAGTTCCTGGAGAAACGGCAGCGAATCCACGCAGGGGCCGCACCAGACCGCCCAGAAGTCGTACACCACGATCTTCCCCGGGAACGACCGCAGGGAGACCAGGTTGCCCTCGAGATCGGGGAGTTCGAGGTCCGGCGCCGGCTCGTTGACGACGCCGCGGCGCTCGGACTGCGGCGGCGCTTCCGCGGCGGCGGCCGCGGGGAGGACGAGGGCAAGGAACAGTACGAGGGCGAGGGAACTGTGCTTCATGCGGAAACCTCCTGCGCCGTTTGGGCGGGAGCGGCGGACTCCTGCTCCGCAAGCCAGCGCTCGCCGGCGATCGCCGCCATGCAGCCGGTCCCGGCGGCCGTCACCGCCTGCCGGTAAGTGGGATCCATGACGTCTCCGCAGGCGAAGACCCCTTCCACCGAGGTGGTCGTGGCGCCCGGGGTGACGACCACGTAGCCGCGGTCGTCGAGTTCGAGGGCCCCCGCGAAGATCTCGGTGTTCGGAACGTGGCCGATGGCGATGAAGAGGGCGCCCACCGGAAGCCGGGATTCCGCTCCGGACTTCAGGTTCCGGAGCCGAAGGTCCGTGACCCCCTCCTGGTCCCCGAGCACCTCTTCGACGACCGAGTCCCAGACGAAACGGATCTTCGGGTTGTCCAGCGCCCGCTTGGCCATGATCTTCGAGGCCCGGAGCGCGTTTCGGCGGTGGATCACGTGGACGGTGGTCGCGAACCGGGTGAGGAAGAGGGCTTCTTCCATGGCGGTGTCGCCGCCGCCGACCACGGCCATCTCCTTGCCGCGGTAGAGCGCCCCGTCGCAGGTCGCGCAGGCCGAGACGCCGCGGTTCATGAACTCCTTCTCCGAGGGAAGGCCGAGCCAGCGGGCGCGGGCTCCGGTGGCGATGATCACCGAGTCGGCGGTGTAGGTAACTCCGGCGGCGGTCACCGAGAACGGCCTCGACGACAGGTCCACGGCGGTCGCGTCCACCTGGAGGACCTCGGTGCCGAACCGCTCCGCCTGGCGGCGGAAGAGGTCCATCATTTCGTAGCCGGTGACGCCGTCGGGGAAGCCCGGATAGTTCTCCACGTCGGTGGTGAGCATGAGCTGTCCGCCCGGCAGGCCGATGTCGGGATCCATCCCCGAGCCGGCCAGCAGGAGCGGCTGGAGTTCGGCGCGAGCGGCGTAGAGCGCCGCGGTGTAGCCGGCGGGGCCGCTGCCGATGATGACGAGGCGGCGGGGTTCAGCCGTCATGATCGGAGCCTTCGGGACGTGTCTTTCTGGCGGTGCAGGTCTTTCTCGGTCAGGTCTTTCGGTTACGCCGCGAGCCTAACACGCGCCGTGGCACAGCGGCCTGGAACGCCGGTCTCCAGACCGGCACGGGGGGGGGGGGGGCCCCCCCCCC
>JAPPGX010000184.1 GCA_028877265.1 Acidobacteriota bacterium | reverse complement strand
CGGGGCTGGTGCTGGGCGGGCGCGTGGGGTTTCACTTCTTTCCCTCGCCCGAGGCGGACGTGGTGGTCGGCAACGTCGTCATGGCGCCGGGCACGCCGCGCCGCGACACCGGGGCGATGGTTCAGGAAATGTCGGAGGCCGTGGACCGGACGGTCGCCCGGCTGACCGGGGACGGCACCGACCTCGTCGCCATGAGTTTCGGCAGCGTGGGGCGCAGCGGCGGCAGGCAGTTCGCGCGGATCGTCGGCGACCAATATGGCGGATTGACGGTGGAGCTGGTGCCCTCGGACCGGCGCTCGGTGCGCACCGACGCGTTCATCGAGGCATGGCGCGAGGAAATCCGGCCGCTGCCCAACGTCGAACGGATCAATATCAACGCGCGCGCGGTCGGCCCCCCGGGGCGCGAAATCGACATTCGCCTGCGCGGCGGCTCCGCCGACGACCTCAAGGCCGCCGCGACGGAGGTCAAGAGCCTGCTGGAGCGCTTTCCGGGCGTCGGCTCGGTCGACGACGATCTTCCCTACGGCAAGCAGGAGCTGATCCTGGAAGTGACGCCGCGCGGCCGGGCCCTCGGGTTCACCACCCAGAGCGCCGGGCTGCAGGTGAGGAACGCGTTCCAGGGCGCGATCGCCCAGCGCTTCGCGCGCGGCGACGAGGAAGTCGTCGTCAAGGTGCGCTATCCGCGTCGAAGCGCCGACAGCGCCTCGTTCCTCAACCTGTTCCTGCGCGCCCCGGACGGGACCGAAGTGCCCCTGAGCGAAATCGTCACCCTGCGTCAGGAGCGCGGGTTCTCCCGCCTCCGCCGCGAGGACGGGGCGCGGGAAGTGGCCGTCACGGGGGAAATCGACGAGACCGTCACCAGCCTCGGCACCCTGCTCCCGGCGGTCGTGGACGGCGGGCTCGACGACATCGCGAATCGTTACGGGCTGAGCTACCGGTTCAAGGGAAAGGCCGAGGAACAGACCCAATCCGCCGCCGACATGCGCGCGGGTGCACTCGTCGCCCTTCTCGCCATCTACATTGTGCTCGCCTGGGTGTTCGCCAATTTCAGCCGGCCCGCGATCGTCATGGCGATCATCCCGTTCGGCTTCGTGGGGGCGGTGCTGGGCCACCTGGCCCTGGGCTTCGACCTGACGATCCTCAGCATCTTGGGCCTGCTGGGCCTGGCCGGAATCCTCGTCAACAACTCGATCATCCTCGTCCGCACCGTGGACGGGTATATCGGCGACGACATGCCGCTGCCGGAGGCCATCGTCGCGGCGTGCCGGGATCGCCTGCGCCCCGTGCTGCTCACCTCGCTGACGACGATCGGCGGCCTGTTCCCGCTGATGTTCGAGCGCAGCCTTCAGGCCCAGTTCCTGGTTCCGATGGCGATCACGATCGTCTTCGGGCTGGCGGTGGCGACCCTGATCGTGCTCGTTCTGACCCCCTCCCTTCTCGTCATCGACGAGGACATCCGTTCGATTTTCCGGCGTCTCCGGGGGCAACGGGGTGAAGCGCCGGCGGAGGCGCAGCCATGAAGTTCGGCATCTTCGACCACGTGGACCGCGGCCGCGAGATCCCGCTGTCGGACCTCTACGAGGACCGGCTGCGGATGGTCGAGCGGTACGAGGCGGCGGGACTCCACTGCTATCACGTGGCCGAGCACCACGCGACGCCGCTCGGCATGGCGCCGGCGCCCGGCATCTTTCTCGCCGCCGTCGCACAGCGGACGCGGACCATGCTGTTCGGCCCGCTGGTCTACATCCTGCCGCTCTACGACCCGGTCCGGCTGGCGGAGGAAATCTGCATGCTGGACCATCTCGGGCGGGGGCGGTTCCAGCTCGGCATCGGGCGCGGCATCTCGTTCCTCGAGCTCGGCCATTTCGGCATCGCCCATCCGGAAGTGCGGGAGATCTACGAGGAATCGCTCGAGATCGTCCTTGCCGCGCTCGGAAACGAAACCCTGAACCACGCCGGCAAGCGGTTCCGCTATACCGGCTTTCCGATGGAGCTGCGCCCCTACCAGGCGCCGCACCCGCCGCTGTGGTACGGGCCGGGGACGCGCGCGTCCGCCGAATGGTCGGCGCGGATGAAGGCGAACATCGTCATCAACGCCCCGGCCGGGGCCGCCGCCCCGCTGATCGAGGCCTTCCGGGAGACCTGGGCCGAAACCCACGGGGCGGCGCCGCTGCCGCTGATGGGGATCACCCGCCAGACCTATGTGGCGGAGACGGACGCGGAGGCCGAGAAGCGCGGCCGTCCGGCCTTCGATTCCTGGTTCGCGAGCTTCGCCAGGTTGTGGCGCGACTTCGGCGCCAACCCGGTTCGATACCCCGACAATTTCGACGAGGCGCGCCGAATCGGGGTGATTACCGTCGGCTCGCCCGAAACCCTGCGCCGGGAGATCGCCGAGCAGCAGGAACGAAGCGGCTGCACCTATTTCGTATCGCGGTTCGCGTACGGAGACCTCACCTTCGAGGAGTCCGCGCGCTCGCTCGACCTCTTCGCGGCCGAGGTGATGCCGCATTTCCCGGACGAGGCGGTGCGGCCGGCCGCGGAGTAGGTCTCACACGGCGGGCTTCGCGTCGATCAGGACGAAGGCGATCCGGCAGGGCTCGGTGCCGTTGTTGACCCAGGCGTGGTTGGTGCCGCGCTGGATCGCCACGTCGCCCGCCTTCAGGTGCACGTCGTCCTTCTCGTCGTCGAGCCAGAGATCGATCTCGCCCGAGATCACGATCGCGTAGTCGACGCTGTCGGTGCGGTGCGACCCGGGATGGCGCAATGCGGCGCCCTCCGGCTCGTGCGCGCCGAGCGCGGCCGCCAGCGTGCCGGTCCCCTCGGAGCGGGATACGTCCGACTCGGGCGCGAACTCGACGACCCGGAAGACCGACCCGCCCGTCGGCGGCTTGAGCGGGATGTCGCCCACGACCGCGTCCTCCGATCCCGAATTGTCGGCCGGCGTCGCGTCGGTGCGCCACAGCTGGGTCGAGCCGGTGCCGTGCTCGCGCACCCGGACGTTGGGCGCGTCGCCGTCGAAAATGACGACCGCCATGCCGTTCTCGTCATGTCCCGTGACGACTCGCCTTACCGGTGCGACCATTCCGCATCTCCGAATGTCTATTCCATGCCGACTTCGAGTATCCCCCCGGCAATTGCGGACGGCAAATGTCTACTTGTCGCCGGAACCGAAACGCGGCATAAGGGGACGCCATTTCAACAACGGAAAGGAGGTGATCCAGTGTCTCATTGTCGCCAACCGCGGACGTGCGTGGCCTGGGTCTCCGCCTCTCGGGGGTCCTGGGTCGCCTAGCGCGACGCTCGCGGCCAGCACGCGGCCGCGGTTAGACAATGGAAGGGCCGTCCCACGGGGCGGCCCTTCTTTGTGCAAGCAGCGGGACGAAGGCCATGGCGGAGAGCTACGATTACATCGTCGTCGGCGCCGGCTCGGCGGGCTGCGTGCTCGCCGGCCGGCTGAGCGAGGATGCCGATGTCAGGGTGCTGCTGCTGGAGGCCGGGCCGAGCGACCGCGACCCGCTGATCTCCATCCCGATCGGCATCGGCAGGATGCACGCCGAACGCCTGCACGACTGGGGCTACGACAGCGAGCCCGAGACGGGGCTCGACGGGCGCGCCATGGAGGCGCTGCGCGGCAAGGTGATCGGCGGCTCGTCCTCGATCAACGTGATGGCCTATGTGCGCGGCCACCGGGGCGACTACGACCGCTGGGCGCAGAAGGGCTGCGCCGGCTGGTCCTATGCCGACGTGCTGCCCTATTTCAAGCGTTCCGAGAGCTGGGAGGAGGGCGGCGATCGCTGGCGCGGCACGGAGGGCCCGCTCGGCGTGGTGCGCTCGAAGTCGCGCGACCCGCTGTTCGACGCCTGGATGGAGGCGGGCGAGGAGTCCGGGTTCGGCGTCACCCCGGACTATAACGGCGAGCGCCAGGAAGGGTTCGGCCGCAGCCAGTGGACGATCCGGGGCGGGCGGCGGTGCTCGGCGGCGGTGGCCTGGCTCAGGCCGGCGCTGCGGCGCCCCAACCTCACCGTCAGGACCGGGGCGCTCGCCACCCGCGTGGCGCTGGAGGGGGTGCGGGCGCGCGGCGTCGCCTGGCTCCAGGGCGGGCGCGAACGCATCGCCTATGCCGAGCGCGAAATTCTGCTGTCGGGCGGGGCGTTCAACTCGCCCCAGCTCCTGATGCTGTCCGGCATCGGTCCGGCCGATCATCTGCGCGAGATCGGGATCGGGGTCGCGCTCGACCTGCCGGGCGTGGGCCGGAACCTGCAGGACCATCTCGCGGTTCAGCTGATGAACGCGCGCAACGGCAACGGGCATTTCCACGGCGAGCTCCGCATGGACCGCCTCACGGTCAACATGGCGCGCGCCTGGGCCTTCGGAACCGGGCCCGCGACCTGGCTCCCCAACGGGATGCACGGCTTCGTCAGGACCCGGCCCGAGCTCGCCGTGCCCGATATCCAGTTCCTCACTCGGGGCGCCGGTCTCGACGCGCGGCCGTGGCTGCCCGGCGTCCGGCCCGCGCCGCCCGACCAGTACGGCATGCGCCCGGTCGTCCTCCACCCGGAGAGCGCGGGCGAGGTCAGGCTACGCTCCTCCGACCCGGCGGCGCCGGTCCGCATCCTTCCCAATTTCCTGTCGCGCCGGGCGGATCTGGAGACGCTCCGCGCCGGCGTCAAGACCGCCCGCGAGGTGTTCGCCCAACCCGCGCTCGCTCGCTACAGCAAGGCGGAAACGGAGCCGGGGCCGGGCGTCAGGACCGACGCCGAGATCGACGCCTGGATCCGCGAGACGGCGATCACCGCGCACCACCCGTCCTGCACCTGCCGGATGGGGATCGACGAGGGCGCGGTTCTCGACCCGGAACTGAGGGTCCGGGGCGCCGAGGGTCTCCGCGTGGTCGACGCCGCGGCGATGCCGGACCTCGTTTCCGGCAACATCAACGCCTGCGTGCTGATGATGGCGGAAAAGGCCTCCGACACGATCCGCGGCCGGACGCCGTTGCCACGGGAAGAGGGGGCGTAGCGGACATGCCTCAGAGCACGCGCACCGCGTAGCGGTGGACGAGGCGGCGGGACAGGCGGCGGTCTTGGAGGGTGACGGTGACGCTCGCCGGTCCCGGCGGGGCGTCGGCGCCGGCGTGGGCGAAGATGACGGTGGCCCCGGGCACCGTCCCGTCGGCGGGCAGGGCGGCGATGGCGGCCAGCGCGGTCTCGGCCGCGTGCGACCGGCCGGCGGCGTCGACCGCGTCGGTCCTGAGGACGACATCGTCGAGATGGCCGGCGATCTCGGCGAAGCGCCAGGTGGCGCGAGAGAGAGGCTTGGCGCAGACCTGCCGCGCCCGCGCGGGGTCGTCCGCCAGCGCGCCGTCGACATGGTCCGACCCGATCCCGACGAGCGTGCCCGCGCTCGCCGCGATAAGCGCGACCGCGCCCTGCCCGCGGGTTTCCTCGCCCACGACCTCGATCGCGGCGTCGCCGGTCAGCCGTTCGACCGAGACCGGATACCTCGCGTTGCCCACCGCGACCGTCAGCCGGTCGAGCACGATGTCCGGCGTGAACGTGCCCTCGGCGGTCTCGACATGGGGGCGGTAGACGAAACCCGCGCACATGTGGCGCTCCCTCCCTGCCTCCGATAGCATCGCGGCATGGCGATCCGTCCCCACTACAGCGCCGAGGCCCTCGAAAGGCAATACGACGTCGCCATCGGCGTCGACGACGTGGACGCGATCCAGGACGGGTACCGCCGGGCGTCGGACGAGGTCGCCGCTTCCGGGCACGGCGTCCTCGACCTCGAATACGGCCCCGACCCGCTGCAACGCCTGGACCTGTTCCCCGCGCAGTACGGCGGGCCGTCCCCGGTCATGGTCTATATCCACGGCGGCTACTGGAAGGGCGGCGAGAAGGCCGGGCGCCGCTTTCCCGCGCCGTTCTACAACGATTCCGGGATCGCCTGGGCGCCGATAAACTACCGACTGTCCCCCTCCTGCGCGATGGACGGGATCGTGGCCGACGTGCGGGCCGCGCTCGCTTGGCTTTATCGCAACGCGGCGGATTACGGGATCGACCCCGACCGGATACACGTCGCGGGTCATTCCGCCGGCGGGCACCTGACGGGAATGGCGCTCGCCCCCGGCTGGCACGCGGAATACGGCGTTCCGGAGGACATCGTGAAGGGCGCCTGCGCGACGAGCGGGATTTTCGACCTCGAGCCGATGCGGCGCACGAGCCACCAGGACAACCTCGCCCTCGACGACGCGACGGCGGCGCGCAACTCGCCGGTCCGCCACCCGCCGGCGGCGCCGGTCCCGGCGGTCGTCGCCTGGGGCACAAGGGAGTCGGACGAGTTCCGGCGCCAGTCCGAGGATTACGCGGCGGCGCTGGAGGCGGCGGGCTGCAGCGTCTCGTTGATCGCCGCCGAGGGGCACGACCATTTCTCGATCATGGGCGACATGGTGCGCCCGGACACTCCGCTCGGAAGCGCGATGCTGAACCTCGTGCGGCGGGGCTGAGCCGTGCCGTACAGCGACCTCCGGGACTATATCGACGCGCTGGAGAGGCGCGGCCTGTTGCACGTCGTGGACGAGCGGGTCTGCAAGGACACCGAGCTGGTGCCGCTGGTCCGGCTCCAGTTCCGCGGGCTGCCGGAGGCCGAGCGGAAGGCGTTCTGGTTCCGCAACGTGACGGATGCGCGCGGGCGCGACTATCCGGGCTCGGTGGTGCTGGGCTCGCTCGGCAGCTCGCGCGAGATCTACGGCGCGGCGCTCGGTGTCGATGCGGACGGTATCGGCGCCCACTGGGCCAAGGTCGAAGGCAACCACCTGCCGCCGGTCGAGGTCCCGGCCGATGCCGCGCCGGTCAAGGAAACCGTTATCGAGGCGCCCGGTCTCGGCGCGGGCGTCGACCTGTTCCCGCATCTGATCTCGACCCCGGGGTTCGATCCGGCGCCCTTCATTACCGCCGGGGTCTGGGCGACGCGCGATCCGGAGACGGGGTCGTACAATCTCGGCATCTATCGCGGGATGATCAAGGCGCCCGACCGGGTCGGCTGCGCGACCGACGTGTCGACCCAGCATCTCGCGATCCAGTGGGAGAAGGCGCGCCGCCTCGGCCGGCACCTGGAGGTGGCGGTGTTCATCGGCGGCCCGCCGACGCTGCTCTTCGCCGCCGCCAGCAAGGTGCCCTACGGGGTCGACGAGTACGGCATCGCCGGCGCGCTGAACGGCGCCCCGATCGAGACCGTCCGGGCCGAGACCGTGGACGTCCGGGTGCCGGCGGCGGCGGAGATCGTCATCGAGGGGCGCATCCGCACCGATTTCCTGGAGCCCGAGGCGCCGTTCGGCGAGGCGTCCGGCTATCTCGGCCCGCGCAAGATGGAAAAGGTGCTGGAGGTGACCGCCATCACCCACCGCAAGGCGCCGGTCTACCAGGGCATCATCAGCGAGTTCCCGCCGAGCGAGAGCACCGTCATTCGCAAGGCGGCGTTCGACGCGGTCTATCTCAACCACCTCCGGGGCGCGTGCAACATACCCTCGGTCACCAAGGTCGCCTGCCACGAGATGGCGAGCTGCAACATGATGTTCGTCATCCAGCTCGACCGGCCGGAGCTCGGCCAGCCCTGGCAGGCGCTTCGCGCGGCGGCCGCGTTCGACCCCTCGCTCGGCAAGATCTTCGTCGCGGTCGATTCCGACGTCGACCCCGATTCGATGGACGCCGTCTTGTGGGCGCTCTCATACGCGATGCAGCCGCACCGCGACACCGAGGTGATCCGCGGCAAGGTGCCCCGGCTCGACCCGTCGATTACGCCCGCCCCGGACGAGCGCCAGTTCGCCTACCCGGACGGCGCGGGCGCGTCGTCGATTCTGATCAACGCGTGCCGCGAACACCCCTATCTGCCGGTGTCGCTGCCGCGCCGGGACTTCATGGAGAGGGCGCTGGAACGCTGGCGGGCGCTGTCGCTGCCGGAACTGGACTTGCGGGCGCCGTGGCACGGCTATCCCCTCGACGGCTGGACGGCGGAGAACGAGGAAGAAGCGGATCTCGCCGTGACCGGACGCTATTTCGAGACCGGGGAAAAGCTCGCCGGCCGCCGCCGCGAGCGGGGAGATGGGTGAGCGCCCAATTATCCACCCTTTCTCCACCGACTTATCCAAAAAGTTATATAATTCAACTGTTTATCCACCGAATAATCCCCAGAAAAGATTCAAGAAAACGATTTTTCGATTGTAACCCGAAGCGTCGGGGCGCTACCGTATTGGTGTGGAAACGGGCCTTCGGGTCCGAGGGCCACAAGAGCCCGGAAGGGCTGAGGCGGAAGGGCCGAGCGGGAAGAGGACCTTCGGGTTCGCGGAACGGGAGGCCGGGAAGCCCCGGAACGGAAGGGTTCGGGAGGCGTCAGGAGCGTTCCTCGGAGCGCGTTGCAGGACCCCGCGTCCAGGCACCTGGCGTCTCCACCCTTTTCGGGCCCCCGACATTCGAAACGGCATGGCGACCCGGGCAGGGAAAAGGCCCGCCGCGTCGCCGCGCCGGGCCTTCCCGTCAGGACATATCGAACCCGCGTCCTTGCACTTGGCAGGCGCCTTATGGCAGCGGCGGAACCGCATGTCAACGATATATGGGTGTTTCTTCGCAGGGATATACAATATCTAGAGTCTGTCCGTTTCAGATAGAAGCGCCTTTACCCCGACCCCTCACCGTCATGGGGGGGGGGGGGGGG